>NZ_CP173255.1:1947976-2285714 GCF_044881195.1 Sphingomonas sp. MMS24-J45
AAGATCCGCGAATATCTCTCGCTCGCGTTCGAGGATGCCGCTTCGAGCGCTAGCTCCAGCGCGATGCTCGAAGCGCTGGAGGCGGTCGGTTTGCGGGATCGCGTCGCGCGCCTGCCGCAGGGGCTCGACACCACGCTCGCCAATTCGGGCTATCCGCTGTCGATCGGCGAATTGATGGCGTTGAAGCTCGCCAACGCGCTTCTGGTGAAGCCGCACGTGCTGATGCTGTCGCAACTCTACGACCTCTTGCCGACCGAACGCCTGCTAAGCGTGCTGGCACGCCTGCGGGAGGCGGGGACGACGGTGCTGCTCTCGACCGGTCGCCCGGAGGACATAACGCTCGACGGCTGGTTCTATCTCGAGCCGCACCGCCAGCGTCGCTTCGAAACCCGCGAGGCGCTGGTCGCCGCGCAGCAACAGGGGGCGGGCCATGCCGTACAAGGCTGAACGCCTCGCCCATTTCAAGACACTCGCCAGCATGCGCCCGCCGCGCTTCGGCGTGGTCATGGCGTGGATGCTGGTGCTGGGCATCGCGATGTCGGTCGCGATCATGGCTTTCGTGCCGTGGCTGCAGACCGCCGCTGGCGCGGGCCAGGTCGTCGCGCTCGATCCCGACGAACGGCAGCAACAGGTCACCGCGCTGGTGCCGGGTCGGGTCGAACAATGGTTCGTCAAGGACGGGCAGCATGTGAAGCGCGGCGATCCGATCGCGCGCGTGGTCGATCTCGATCCCGACCTGCTGACCCGCCTTGCCGCCGAACGCGCGCAGGTGCTCGCCGAAATTGCCTCGGTCGAACAAAGCCGTGCGGTCGCCAGCATCGACGTCGCGCGTTCGCGCCAATTGCTGGCCGAAGGGCTGGGGTCGCGGCGCGATTACGAACAGACGCAGATCAAGGTCGCCGACACCGGCGCGAAGCTCGCCGAATCGCGCGCCAAGCTCAACCGCATCGAGGTGCAGCTCAACCGCCAGTCCGCACAGCTCGTTCGTGCACCGCGCGACGGGCGGTTGCAGCAGTTGAACGCGGTCAGCGGGAGTGCGGTCGTCTCGGCGGGCACGGTGCTCGCAGTGGTCGCGCCCGAACGCGTCGAGCGCGCGGTCGAGCTCTATATCGACGGACGCGACATCCCGCTGGTGCGGGTGGGGCGTCATGTCCGGTTGCAATTTGAAGGATGGCCCGCGATTCAGTTCAGCGGCTGGCCCTCGGTCGCGCAGGGGCTGTTCGACGGGCGGGTGCGTTCGATCGATCCCAATGCCACGCCCGATGGCCTCTTCCGCATCCTGGTCGAGCCGCTGCCGGGCAAGCCTGGTTGGCCCGGCACCGAATATGTCCGCCCCGGCGGCAAGGTGCGCGGTTGGGTGCAGGGCGAAACCGTGCTGATCGGCTATGAATTGTGGCGCCAGCTGAACGATTTCCCGCTGGAATTTGGCAGCCGTCCGCAGGTCGAGATCAAGGGCAAGGCCAAGATCCCGAACGCCGGCGCCAAGAAGGGCGAGAGCAAAGACGAAACCGAAGCGAGCAAGAAATGATCGCACGCATCGTGTCTTGGCTGGCCGCCGTTCTGCTGGCGGCGCTGGTGCCCGTCGTGGCGGTGGCGCAGGTCGCGCCGCGCGTCGCGCCGTTGACGCTGGACGAGGTGCTGCGCTCCTCCGCGCGCGGCGCCCCGCAGATCATCGAGCAATTGGCGCGGGTTCGTTCTGCCGAGGGTCGCGCGCTGACGGCGGAGGGGGCGTTCGATACCGTGTTCGACGTCGACGCCCGGTCGCGGGTCGCGGGCTATTATGACGGCACGGTGATCGAAGGCCGCGCTACCCGCCCGCTGACCAACAATGGCGGCTACGTCTATGGCAATTACCGCGCGTCGCGCGGCTCCTTCCCGATCTATGAGGATCAGGCCTATACCAACCGCCTGGGCGAGGCGAAGGTCGGTGCGCTGTTCGCGTTGCTGCGCGACCGGGTGGTCGACGAACGCCGCACGCGCCGCGCGGTGGCCGCGACCGACATCGACGTGGCGCGCTTCGAAGGCGAAATGGCCGCGATCGGGGTGCAGCGCCGCGCGGTCGATGCCTATCAGACCTGGGTCGCGGCCGGTCTGCGGCTGAGCGCGTATCGCGACTTGCTGGAGCTTGCCGAGACACGGCGCAAGGCGTTCGCGCGGCTTGTGCAACTCGGCGCGCGACCGGAAATTCTGCTAACCGAGAATGATGCGAACCTGGTGCGCCGTCGCGGCCTCGTGCTGCGCGCCGAACAGGATCTGGCGAGTGCCGCCAACGCCCTGTCGCTCTATCTGCGCGATGCGGACGGCAACCCTGTCACCGTGTCGCCGGATCGGCTGCCGCGCGACGCGAGCGCGCTGTCGGGTGTGCCGCGCGATCCGACGCCTGCGGCGCCGACCGAACGGTTCGATTATCGCGTGATCCTGACACGGATCGACCAGGCGACGGCGCGGCTGTTGCAGGCGGAGAACGAACTGTCGCCCCGGCTCGATCTGCGCGGCGAGGTCGGCAAGGATTTGGGCGCGGTCGGTCGCGGTGGGTCGAGCCGCACGCCGCTGGAGGCCGTGGTCGGTTTCCGTTTCTCGGTGCCGCTGCAGAATCGTGCGGCAAAAGGCCGCGTAGCCGAGGCGCGCGCGGAAATCGACGCGCTGCACCAGCGTAGCCGCTTCCTGCGCGATCAGATCGCGGTCGAGGTCGAATCGATCGTGATCTCGGCCGATGCCGCCGAGCGCCTGGCCAAAGTCGCCGATACCGAACGCAGTCTTGCCGACAAATTGGCCGCGGCCGAACGCCGCCGCTTCGAACTCGGCACCGGCGACTTCTTCCTGGTCAATCAGCGCGAGGAAACCGCCAATGACGCGCGCATCCGCCTGATTGACGCGCAGGCGCGCATCGCCGCCACGCGCGCCGAACTGGCCGCCGCCACCGCCGATCGCGCCGCGCTGGGCCTGACGCGCTGACCCGCCCGATTGCTTAGGGGTGCACGGCCGGTACAGGCGGGCGGTCATGGCCGGCCGGATCCAGCGGCCGCGACCGGAGTTTCTGCCTGATGCCCGCCCAGCCCGACCCCACCGAAGACATCCGCCATCCCCCCTGGACAGTCGTCACTGTCATCGCGGTCGCCCTGGCTGGCGGGGTGCTGTGGTTGCTCGGCTGGGCAGTGGGAGAGGTCGGCGAGGGCGAACTTCGCTTTCCGTTCGACCGGGCGATCCTGTTGTGGGCGCGCGGCGGCGTGGCGCACGGCCCGCCGCCCGGGCCGCCGCTCCTCACGCAGACGATGCTCGACATCACTGCTTTAGGCGGGGTGACGGTGCTGGTTCTGGTGACGTCGCTCGTCGCTGGCCTGCTGATCGCGTCGCGCCACTGGCTGACGCTAGCGCTGGTGGTGTCCGGCACGCTCAGCGGGTCGCTGGTGGTGGGCGCGGTGAAGGGTCTGGTCGGGCGGGCGCGGCCGACCGTTACCGATCATCTGGTGCACGTGTATGATGCGAGCTTCCCCAGCGGACACGCCGCCAACAGTGCGTGCGTCTATCTGACGCTCGCCTTGCTACTGCTCCAGATTACCGAAGGGCGTGCGGTGAAGCGCTACATCCTTTTCGCGACGATGCTGCTGGTCACCGCGATCGGCACCAGCCGAATCTATCTCGGCGTGCATTGGCCGAGCGACGTGCTCGGGGGATGGATCTTTGGCGCGCTCTGGGCAGTCGCCTGGTGGGCGCTGGGGTCGGCGATTCGCCTGCGGGTGGCGGGCGCGACCCCGACCCAGCCGGAATAGCGTTAACGCCCCACTAATTGGCGCTGCGATCGCAACACAGCGAAGGCCAAATCGCTTAGAAAAGCGACGAAACGGTATTGTGATAGTATCTCATTACATATAGTGCGCTGCAGCACATTCCGTTGAAGGTCTCTCCATGAAATCGAAATTCGTTCTTCTTGCCTCTGCCATGCTGTTTGCCGCGCCTGCGATTGCGCAGACGACCCCGCCCGCCATTACCCCTGGTGATCAAGGCCCCGACATCGTGGTGACTGGCGTTGTTCCGAAGAGCGAGACCGACGTGCTGGCCGGCACTTCGGTGCTGCGCGGGGCTGAACTGACGCGCAGCCTGCGCCCGACGATCGGCGAGACGCTCGCCAAGCTGCCCGGCGTATCGGCGACCTCGTTCGGGCCGAGCGCGTCGCGCCCAGTGCTGCGCGGTTTCCAGGGCGAGCGCATCCGCGTGCTGACCGACGGGATCGGATCGATCGACGTGTCCAACACCAGCGTCGATCACGCGGTCATCATCGATCCCCTGCTTTCGGAGCGGATCGAGGTGCTGCGCGGCCCATCCGCCTTGCTCTACGGTTCGTCGGCGGTCGGCGGCGTGGTCAACGTGATCGACACGCGCATCCCGCGCTCGGTGCCCGTCAACGGCTATCGCCTGTCGGGGATCGGCACCTATGGTTCGGCGGCGAATGAACGGACGGTCGGTGCGGCCGGCGACGTGGCGTTGGGCAAGCATTTCGTCGTCCATGCCGACGGTTCCTATTCCAAGTCGGACGATCTGCGAATCGGCGGCTATGCGCTGACCGCGCAGCGCCGCCGCGAAGCGCTCGCGACCAGCTTGCTCCCGGTCGATCCGTCCGATCCCGAACCGATAGATTATGCCGCCAATGCCGCAGTGCGCGGCACGCTGCCCAACACCGCCGCGACGACCTGGACGGCGGGCGTCGGCGCATCGCTGATCACCGACACCGGCTCGCTCGGCGTGTCGTACAGCCATTATGACAGCCTCTACGGCGTGCCGATCCGCTACGCCACGCTGCCGGGCGAAGAACAGGAAGCCCCGCGCCTCAGCATCGTACAGAACCGCGTCGATCTGCGCGGCGAAGTGAAAACCGGTGGCGGCTTCCTAGACAGCATCCGGATCCGCGCGGGCCATGCCACCTATCGCCATTTCGAACTCGAACCCGACGGGGCGGTCGGCACGGCATTCTTCAACAACGGCACCGAAGGCCGCCTCGAACTCGTGCAAGCCAAGCGCGGCGCGTGGCAGGGCGCATCGGGCGTGCAGTTCTTCAACCGCGTGTTCGACGTGAAGGGCGACGAAGCCTTCCTGCCCAAGAACGAGACCAACCAGACCGGCCTGTTCACGCTGCAACAACTCGATTTCGGCAAGCTCAAGGCCGAGGCGGGGGTGCGCTATGAAATGACCGACGTCGCCGCGCGCACGCCGGCCACCGACCTGCGCTTTTCCGGTGCGGCGCGGCGATTTGACGCGGTTTCGGGCTCGGTGGGCTTCTCCTATGGCCTGACCGACGCCGTGCGCGTCGGCATCAATCTGTCGCACACCGAACGCGCTCCCTCTGCCGAGGAATTGTTTGCCAATGGCGCGCACGCCGGCACGCAAGCCTATGAGCTCGGCAATCCCAACTTCCGTTTGGAGCGGAGCAACGGCGCCGAACTGACGCTGCACGCACATGGCACCGGCTACAGCCTCGATGCCTCGGCCTATTACACGCGCTTCAACAATTATATTTCGGAAAATCAGGTCGATCAGTCGATCTGCGAAGCCGCCGCCGCGCCTAGCGGACGGACGGTCGATTTCCCCTGCTTCCAGTCGATCCAGGCGGATGCGACCTATTACGGCGTCGAGGCCGAGGGATCGGTCCTGCTCGGCCAGATCGGGGGGTACAAGATCAACGCCGATGTGCTCGGCGACTATGTCCGCGCGACGATCCGCGATCAGGGTCCGGCCCCGCGTATCCCGGCGGCCCGCGTGCTCGGCGGCCTGGAAGCGCAATCGGACAAGCTGACCGGCCGCGTCGAGGTCGAGCATGTGTTCGACCAGAACCGCATCCGCGCGTTCGAAACGGCGACGCCGGGATACACGATGGTCAACGCCTCGGTCGCGGTTACGCCGTTCTCGACCATGCCGAAACTGTCGCTGACGCTCAGCGCGAACAATCTGTTCGACGTCGATGCCCGCCGCGCGGCGAGCTTCCTCAAGGATTTCGCCCCGCTCGCGGGTCGCGACATCCGCGCGACGTTGCGGTTCAGCCTGTAACGATCATCCCCGGGAGCGCTCGCTGAGCGTGCGCTCCCACGTAAGCGCATCGCGTACGATCGTGTCGAGATCGGCCCGCTGCGGCGTCCAGTCGAGCGTGGCGAGGATCGCGCTGTTATCCGCGACCAGTTCGCCCGCATCGCCCGCACGGCGGCCCTCGACCACGCGGTTAAGCTTCATATTGGTCACCCGGTCTACGGCATCGAGGACTTCGAGCACCGAAAAGCCCTTGCCATAGCCGGCGTTGAGCGTGTGGCTCTTGGTCGGCTCGGCCACCAGCAAGTCGAGCGCCGCGACATGCGCCGCCGCCAGATCGCTGACATGGATATAGTCGCGCACGCCGGTGCCGTCGGGCGTCGCATAATCGGTGCCGTACACGCCGACGCTCGCGCGCTTGCCCAGCGCCGCCTCGACCGCAATCTTGATCAGGTGCGTCGCGCCGACGGTCGATTGTCCGCTGCGCTGTTGCGGGTCGGCACCTGCCACGTTGAAATAGCGCAAAGCGGCGTAATTGATCGGATGCGCCGCCGCCACGTCGCGCAGCATCGCCTCGGTCATCAGCTTCGACGTGCCATAGGGGTTGATCGGCACGGTCGGGTCGCCCTCCGCCACTGGCACCTTCTCGGGCGTGCCATAGGTGGCTGCGGTCGAGGAGAAGATGAAATGCTTCACCCCCGATACGACCGCGCTTTCGATCAGCGCACGGCTCGCGACCGTGTTGTTGCGGTAATATTTGAGCGGGTTGCTGACCGATTCGGGTACGATGATCGACCCGGCGAAGTGCATCACCGCCGCGACGTTGTGATCGCGCATCGTCGCGCGGACCAGCGCGTCGTCCTCGATTTCGCCCGTCACCAGCGTCGCGCGCGGGTCGACCAGCCAGTCGAACCCGGTCGACAGATTGTCGTACACCACCACGCGGTGTCCCGCATCGAGCAGCGCCAGCACCGCATGGCTGCCGATATAGCCCGCGCCGCCCGTTACCAGTACCGATCCGTCCAGCATCTGTGCCTCACCCTTTATGTCGCGGTCCCGCGTCCCTATCTTTCAGCCCTAAACAAGGAGCGAATGATGGCAAGCGAAGTCGCGACCCTCGCGGGCGGATGTTTCTGGTGCACCGAGGCGGTGTTCAAGGACGTGATCGGCGTCGAGTCGGTCGAAAGCGGCTATATTGGCGGCTCGGTCCCCAATCCGACGTACAAGCAGGTGTGCAGCGGCGCGACCGGCCATGCCGAGGCGATCCGCGTGACCTATGACGCCGATCAGGTTTCGTATGGCGACATCCTCGACATGTTTTTCGCGACGCACGATCCAACGACGCTCAATCGCCAGGGCAATGACGTGGGCACGCAATATCGCTCGGCGATCTTCCCGCATGACGAGGCGCAGCGCGAAGAAGCGATCGCCGCGATGGCGCGCGCCGCCGCCGACTGGCCCGCGCCGATCGTGACGACGATCGAGCCGCTGTCGGAATGGTATCCCGCGGAGGACTATCATCAGCAATATTGGGAAGGTGAAGGGCAGCGCAATCCATACTGCCTCGCGGTGATCCCCCCGAAGCTCGCCAAGCTGCGCAAGAGCTTTGCGGCGCGGTCGAAGGCGGTAAGCGCTTAATCGCGATGCGCGGCGCGGCGCAGGCGGTCGTTGATCGCTGCGCCGACGCCGTCTTCCGGGATCGGCGCGACTGCGATGCTGGCATGGTCGCTTGCATCGGCACGGTGAAGGGCGTCGAAGAGGTTTGCGGCGGCTTCGATCCGGTCTGCTGTGCGGGAGAGGGTTTCATCTCCCGAGATGCTGCCGAAGCCGATGAGATATTCGCTGCCCGCCGCCTCGAGGGCATTTAACCGCAGCGGCTTGCGCGGCGCATAATGGCTGGCAAGCTGGCCGGGTGCAGTGATGACCGTGCTCCGGCGAAGGCCGGAGCGTTGCGTTTCGAGCGAGGTTCCTTGCAACCCTGGGCTCCGGCCTTCGCCGGAGCACAGCGTGTCGATCTCCGCCGCCGTCACCGGCCCCGGCCGCAACACCGTGCGGCCCATCACGATCGTCAATTCAAGCCCCGCCTCCGTCGCCCCGTCGTCGATCACCAGCGGAATCCGTCCCCCAGGCTCGCCACGACATGCGCCGCCCGGGTCGGACTGATCGCACCGCTCGCATTGGCCGAGGGCGCGGCGAGCGGTTTCCCCGTCGCCTCCAGCAGCGCCCGCATCGCGCGATGCGCGGGAACGCGGATCGCGATCGTGTCCAGTCCCGCCGCCACCAGTGACGCAATCCCGGCATCGGCGCGCAGCGGCAGCACCAAGGTCAGCGGCCCCGGCCAGAACGCCTCGGCCAGCCCCCGCGCATCCGCATCGAACCGCGCGATCCGCTCCGCCGCCGCCAGATCGAGCACATGGACGATCAACGGGTTGAAGCTCGGCCGCCCCTTGGCGGCATAAATCCGTGCGACCGCTGCCGAATCGGTCGCGTCCGCCGCCAGCCCGTAAACCGTCTCGGTCGGCACCGCGACCGGCTGTCCCGCTGCGATCAGCGCCGATGCCTCGGCAATCGCGGCCTCGCCGTAGGGTAAGGTCTGCGTCTCGAAAGGCGGGTTTGGCGCGGTCATCACGGGGCGCTATAGCGGCGCAAACCCCGTCGCATAAGAGGATGTCCCATGTTTACCCCCGCCACCGCCGACCAGCGTTTCGTGCTCGACCATGTCGCGCGCATCGCCGATCTCGCCGCGACCGAACGCTTCGCCGCCGCCAGCGACGATGTCGTCGATGCGGTGCTGGAAGGGGTCGGCCAATTCGCGGCGGGCGAATGGGCGCCGCTGCTGCGCGCGGGCGACACCGTCGGCGCGAAATGGACGCCCGAGGGCGTGGTGATGCCCGACGGCTTCGTGAAGGCCTATCACGATTATGTCGAGGGCGGCTGGGGCACGATCGGCGTGCCCGAGGAATTCGGCGGGCAGGGCCTGCCGTTCGTCATCCAGACCGCGGTGCTCGACACGCTCGGCACCGCCAACATGGGCTTCGCGCTCGCGCCCACGCTGACGGTCGGCGCGATCGAGGCACTGGCGCATCATGGTAGCGCGGAGCAGCAAGCGTTGTATCTGCCGCATCTGGCGACGGGTGAGTGGACCGGCACGATGAATTTGACCGAGCCGCAGGCCGGTTCGGACGTCGGCGCTTTGCGCACCACCGCGACGCCGCGTGGCGACGGCACCTTCCTGATCAAGGGCACCAAGATCTACATTTCGTTCGGTGACCACGACATGGCGCCCAACATCGTCCACCTCGTACTCGCGCGCACGCCCGGCGCGCCCGCCGGGACCAAGGGCATTTCGCTCTTCCTCGTACCGAAATACCGGCTCAACGCGGACGGCACACCGGGCGATTTCAACGATGTCCGCGTCGTGTCGATCGAGCATAAGATGGGCCTCCATGCCTCGCCCACCTGCGTGCTGAGCTTCGGCGATCAGGACGATTGCGTCGGCGAGCTGATCGGCGCCGAATTCGGCGGCATCCGCGCGATGTTCACGATGATGAACAATGCGCGGTTGAACGTCGGCCTGCAGGGCGTGCAGGTCGCCGAGGCCGCGACGCAGGCGGCGGTGGCCTATGCGCTCGATCGTGTGCAATCGGCGCGCGCCGGGTCGGGCAGCGCCGAGCCGGTCAAGATTATCGAGCATCCCGATGTCCGCCGCATGTTGCTGCGGATGAAGGCGCAGACGATGGCGGCGCGCGCTTTGGTCTATTACGCCGCCGCGCAGGTCGATCGCGCGACCTTGAAGGAAACCGGCGGGCAGGAGCGGCTCGACATCCTCACCCCGCTCGCCAAGGCGCACGGCACCGACATCGGCAATGAAGTTTCCAGCCTCGGCATCCAGATCCACGGCGGCATGGGCTATATCGAGGAGACCGGCGCGGCGCAGTTCTTCCGCGATGCGCGCATCACCCCGATTTACGAAGGCACCAACGGCATCCAGGCGGCCGATCTGGTCGGGCGCAAGCTTGGCATGGACAATGGCGGCGTGTTCGCCCGCCTGATCGCCGATATGCGCGCCGAGGCGCAGGATGCGGGGCTCGTCTCGCTGATCGACGCCTGCGACGAAATCGGGCGCGGCATGGCGGGGATGGATGCCGACGACAAGCTCGCGGCAAGCTATCCCTTCCTCACCATGCTGTCGGTCGCGACCTGCGGCTGGCTGATGGAGCGTTCCGGGCGGCTGGCGACCGGCGAGGACGATTTCGCACAGATGAAGCGTGCGGCGTGCCGCTTCTATGTCGATCAGATCGTGCCCGAGGCGCTCGGTCTGCGCGCGGCGGCAACGGCCAAGGCGAGCGTGCTGTACGCGGTCCAGCCCGAGGCGTTCGCGGCCTGATCCATGCCGAGCATCCTGGTCCAGCATATCCGTATCGGGTGGACCAAGGACGAACGCGGTGCCGCGGCGGGAACGCGACGTAATGCGCTCCGGCGGGAGTGGCCCGCGAGCACGCCGCGCGCGCATCCGGGCGGCTGGCTGCAGTATATCGTGATGGAGGCGGAGCAGGATTATGCGCCGCAGGAAAGCTGGACCCCCGCGCCGCTGCACCTGCAGCAAGACGGCGTCGGGATTACCATCCGGGGCGACCATGCCGAGGTCATGCTCGATCCGGGAGCGGCGCATTTCTATTTGCAGAAACCCGCGCGACCGAACCTCCGGGGTTTGATCGCGCGGCTCCCGCTCGGACAGCGGCTGATCCTACGGGTCAACACCGCCATCGACGGCCATCATCAACGGCGCTACTATGACCACAGTCTGCAGATTGTGGTGGGCGACCAGCCTACGCTGGATGCGCCAATCTTTCGCGAGATGGACGAATGCGTCTTGTTATACTGACCCCTCGTCTTCCCTTGAATGTGGCCTTCGCTTGACCGACTGGTCGTGGATACCGCCCGCCGACAGCGGGATCACGCTGCGGATGCAGCCGGCGGGCGAGGTGACCCTCGAACTCGCCGAACTGCCTGCCGCCGATGGCTCCACCGATCGGCTGGCGCTGTGCGTCCACGGCTTTCCCGAACTCAACTTCAGCTGGCGCTATCAGATGCCGCTGCTCAGCGCGGCGGGCTGGCGGGTCTGGGCACCCAATCTGCGCGGCTATGGCGCGAGCGATCGGCCGAAGGGCGTGGCGGCCTATCATCTCGACCGGCTGATCGGCGATCTGGTCGGCCTGATCGATGCCAGCGGCGCGAAGGAAGTGCTGCTGATCGCGCATGATTGGGGCGCGATCATCGCGTGGCAATTCGCGATCCGGCGCGCGCGGCCGCTGGTCGGGCTGGTCATCATGAACGTGCCGCATCCGCACGTCTTCGCGCGCGAGCTGAAGACCTGGGAGCAGAAGCGGCGGAGCTGGTACGTCGCCTTCTTCCAGCTGCCCGGCCTGCCCGAGCGGATGTTCGGGCGCAACGATGCGGCGGGGATTGCGCGCGCGATCCGCAACATGGCCGTCGACAAGAGTGCCTTCCCGCGCGCGGTGCTCGACGTCTATCGCAAGGCAGCGGCACGGCCCGGTGCGCTGACCGCGATGATCAATTACTATCGCTCGATGATCCGATCGGGCAGCAACGCACCCACCGGCGACGGTCGGATCGAAACGCCGACCCTGATGATCTGGGGCGAGGAGGATACGGCGCTCGGGATCGGCTGTTCGCAGGGGACCGAGGTCTATTGCCCCGATTTCGAAATCCACCGCCTGCCCCGTGTCTCGCACTGGGTGCAGCAAGAAGCACCGGATGAGGTCAATGCCATCTTGAGCGGGTGGCTGGCGCGGTTCCGGCGGTAACCGCGATCCTCACTTCCGTTCGGGCTGAGCTTGTCGAAGCCCTGCTCTCCGCAAATGGCGTCGTTAATGCGGAGAACAGCCCTTCGACAGGCTCAGGGCGAATGGGGAGTCAGAGCGTTATCCCTTCTTGAACGGCGTCATCGTCCCCAGAAATTCCTGATCCATTTCGATCGCCGCCCGCTCCTGCCCTAGAAAATCCGCGACCGCGCGGCGAAAGCCGGGATCGGGAATGTAATGCGCCGACCAGGTCGGGACCGGCACATAGCCACGCGCAAGCTTGTGTTCCCCTTGCGCGCCCGCCTCGACCGTTTTCAGCCCGCGCACGAGCGCCGCGTCGATCGCCTGATAATAGCACAGCTCGAAATGCAGGAACGGCACGTCCTCGGTACAGCCCCAGTACCGCCCGTACAGCGTATCCGCCCCGATCAGGTTGAGCGCCCCCGCGATCGGCCGCCCGTCGCGCTCGGCAAGGATCAGCAGGATCTGGTCCGGCATGGTCTGTCCCAGCAGCGAGAAAAAGGATCGCGTCAAATACGGCTGCCCCCATTTGCGCGCGCCGGTGTCCTGATAGAATACCCAAAACGCGTCCCAATGCGCCTCGGTTATCTCCACGCCCGTGAGGTGACGGATCGTCAGCCCCTCGACCGCGGCGGCACGTTCCTTGCGGATCGCCTTGCGCTTGCGGCTGGCGAGCTCGCCCAGGAAATCGTCGAAGGTCGCATACCCCTGATTCTGCCAGTGGAATTGCAGCCCTTCGCGGATCAGCCAACCCGCCGCCTCGAATGCGGGGACCTGATCCGGGCTGACGAAGGTGGCGTGCGCCGAGGACAGGCCGTGCTGGTCCGTCACCGCTTCGATCGCGGCGATCAGGGCGGGGGCCTGACCCGCATCGCGCAGCAGCAACCGCGGTCCCGGCACGGGGGTGAAGGGCACCGCGATCTGCAGTTTCGGATAATAGCGCCCGCCCGCGCGCTCCCACGCATCGGCCCAGGCGTGGTCGAAGACATATTCGCCCTGGCTGTGGCTCTTGGCATAGGCGGGCGCGATCGCCGCGGGCTTGCCGTCGGGGCCGTCAACGATGATCGGGACCGGCTGCCACCCGGTGCGCGACCGGGCGCTGCCGGATTTCTCGAGAATCGACAGGAAAGCGTGGCTGACGAACGGGTTGGCGCTCCCCGCGCACGCATCCCAATCCGGCGCCGGAATTGCGGAGACGCCGTCGGCGATGCGGGCAGTGACGGCTTTACTCACGCTGCCCAAGCTAGGGCGTCGGTGCGGTTTTCTCAACCGGGGCGAACGTCCAGCACAAGGCGAGCAGCAAAAATGGCGTGACGAATTCGCGGTGCCGCTCGCCAAACTCGAACCAGATGCCGAACAGCAGCAATTGCAGGCCACAGCCGGCGATCAACAGCACGAGCGTCACCGGCACGCGCCCCAGCCGCAGCGCTACCCCGCCAAGCAGCAGCAGATGCGATCCGTGCGCAAGCGGCCACAGCGCCGCCGCCAGCATTCGCGGAAAGGGCGGGCCCATCGCGACCAGCCGCGTGACTCCAAACTGCGCGATCCCGCAGGCGCGCAGGAATTTGGTGATGGACAGGCGTACGAAATCCGCGGGGTGGCTCCGAATCCATTCGACCGCGATCGCCTGAATGCGGCGACCATAAGCGAGTTCGGGGATGCCCTTCAGTTCAGGCGGTGGCGGTTCCCAATTGCCGGTCGCCTCGGGATTGTTGCCGATCCACAGGCTGGCGCCGCTCGCCGTGGTCAGCGGCACGAAGGCATGGAACAGCAGCCAGTTGCGAATCCACCACGGCAGCATCACGACCGCAGCGATGACCGCACCGCGCAAACCCGTTGCCAGCACCGGCCACAGCCCGATCTGGCCGACCAGCACCAGCCCGAATAACGCCGCCAGCGGTGCCTCGCCCGGTTGCGTCAGCGCCAGCAGCCCGGCCGGCAGACCCAGCGCCAACGCCCCGCGCCATCCCGCCGGGCGCCGCAGCCAGAACAAGGCGAGCGCCAGCACCAACAGCGCGCACAGCAATTCCTTCTGTGCGAGCGGCGCCGAAAACAGCACCGACGGCCAGATGAGATACAGCCACGCCGCGCGCCGCCCGGCGGCCGCGCTGCCAAGCTGTGCGCCGAGCAGCACGATCGCGCCCGCCGCCGCCGCATCGGTCAGCGTGCCGAGCGCCAGCACCGACGGCGTCGAAAAGCCGAACAGCGCCCCCCACCCGGCAAGCAGCAGCGGGTATAGCGGCGGGAACAAAGCCCGCCACGCGCTGCCGAAAAAGGGATCGTAGATGACGAGACCCTGCCCCGCGAGCAGCCCCTTGGCGAGGTTGAGATAGGCGTTGGGGTCGCCAGTCGAGGTGCGCCACACCGCCAGCAACGCAAAAGCGATGCGCACCGCCATCAACAGCAGTGCCAGCAAAGCGAAGCTCCGGCGGCGCGGTCGATCGCGCAACAACGCAAACCCGAGTGCCGCAAGCGCGATCCAGCCGATCACCGCAACAACGCTGCCCGCCGACGCTCCCCAGCGCGCGGCAAGATCGGGGATGCCGGTCAGGCCATAGAGGAGCAGCCCGCCCAGTACCGCCTGGACCGCCCCCGGTATCGCCCATCCGGGGAGGCGTCGACCGGCCGTCACTGACCGAAGGCTGTAGCGCGGTAGAGCAGGGTGATCGCGACGCGGCGGTTGCGCGGGTCGGTCGGGTTGTCCTTGATCATCGGTTCACGGTCGGCAACGCCCTCGATCCGGTTGAAGCGCGTCTCGCCGATCCCGCCCGCCGCCAGCCGCCGCCGCGTCGCCTCGGCGCGCGCGCTCGACAGCATCCAATTGTTCATCGCCAGCGGGTCGCCATAGCCAAGACTGTCGGTGTGGCCGCGGATCATGATCGGGTTGGTGGTGCCCTTGATCGTCTGCGCGATCAACCCGATCAGCGACGAAGCGCGGGCCTCGAGCTGTGTCGTGCCGAGATCGAACATCGAATAATCGGCATCGTCGAGCAGATCGATGCGCAGGCCCTCGGGCGTACGCACGAAGCGGACGTGCTTGGACAGCTTCGACAGGTTGGGGCTGGCGGCCATCGCCGAATCGACCTTGCGCTTCATCGCCTCGAAATTCTTGCGGTCCTCGGCCGACAGCGCGGCCTTGTCCTTGAGCGTGCCCTTTTGCCCCGTGCCGACCTGATCGCCGCCGATCGCTTCGACCGGGACCGTCATCGATCGCGTGCCGCTCTGGCTTGCGCGGTGCGCGTAATTGTCCTTGTCGGTGATCGACGATCCGCCGAAAATCCCGTTCGAACCCGCGCTGTTCTGTTTGAGCTCGATCAGGGTCGGCGAGAAATAATCGGCCAGCGCCTTGCGCTGCTTCTCATTGGTCGCACCCAGCAGCCACATCAGCAGGAAGAACGCCATCATCGCCGTCACGAAATCGGCATAGGCGACCTTCCACGCGCCGCCGTGATGGCCGCCATGTCCCTCGATATAGACCTTCTTGTAGATGATCTTGGGCGGCACATTGGTGCCGTGCGGTGCGCGCGCGGCGGCCATCAGCGCTGCTCACGCGAAGGCGCAAAGGCGCGAAGCGCGGACAAATCCTGCACAGCCTTCGCGGCGCGGAGATAGAAAGACGGCACGGCAAGCCGACGTAGCGCGTGGATTTCACGAACGGATGCCCGCGCCTTAGTCTCAGCGTCCCCCGCCTCTCCGCGCGAAAAACGCATCTTCGTGTCTGCGCGGTTTTGCGTGAACATCTTTTACCGTCCCCGCAAACCGTCAAACACTTCTGCGAAGCCCGGCTGGTTCGAATGCGCAATGCCCGATCGCGCCGCTTCGATCACCAGCGGCTGCGGGTGGCCGTGGAGCGAGGCGATGATGATCTGCTTCACCACGTGATAGATCGCGGCGTCGGCCTCGATCACCTGCTTCAACCGGTTGGCGAGCGGCGCGACGATGCCGTAGGCCAAGAGCACGCCCATGAAGGTGCCGACCAGCGCCGACCCGATCATCGCGCCCAGGATCGCGGGCGGCTTGTCGATCGATCCCATCGTCTTCACCACGCCCAGCACGGCGGCGACGATGCCCAAAGCGGGCAGCGCGTCGGCCAGCGATGAGATCGTCCCGTGCGGCCCTTCCACCTCGTGGTGGTGGGTCTTGATCATGTTATCCATCACGTCCTCGACCGCATGGACGTCGAGCGTACCCGACGACACGACGACGAGGCGCAGCGTATCGGCGATCAGGTTGGTGAGGGTGTGGTCGGCGAGCAGGCGCGGATAATCGGCGAAGACGGCGGACGATTTCGGGTCCTCGACATGCGGCTCCAGCGCGATCGGCCCTTCGGTGCGCAGCATCTTCATCAGCTTCGACACCAGGAAAATGACGTCGAGATAATCCTGTTTCTTGTACTTCGGCCCCTTGAAGACCTTCATTACGCCGCCGCCGAGCGCCTTCAGCTCCTTCATCGAATTGCCGATGATCAGCGCGCCGACCGCGGCCCCGCCGATGATGAGCATTTCGTGCGGAATGGCCTCCATCACCGGGCCGAGCGCGCCGCCGGTGATCGCAAAACCACCGAAGATCATCACCAGCAGGACGACAAGGCCTATAATGGGAAACATGGTCTGCGTTCTGCCCCTGCGCTGCGCGCGTCCATCGGACCGCCGTGCGCCGGACTTACCCTCGATTTGGTATTCAATCGGTTAACCACCGATTGGCGGGGATGACATCGCCCGAGTGAAATGCGAGGGAAACGCGCATCTTTCACCAAGGGAACGGCAGCATGAAGAGCATCGGCGTGATCGGCGCAGGCCAGATGGGGGCGGGCATCGCCCAGGTTTCGGCGCAGGCAGGCTATCATGTGCTGCTGTCCGACGTGTCGCGCGAACGTGCCGAGGCGGGCAAGGCGGGAATCGCGAAACAGCTCGACCGCGCCGTGACCAAGGAAAAGATTACTGCCGAGGCGCGCGATGCGGCACTCGCGCTGATCGAGCCGGTCGAAAGCGTCGCCGACATGGCCCCGGCGTTCCTCGTCATCGAAGCGGCGACCGAGCGCGAACAGATCAAGCGCGCGATCTTCGGCGAATTCGGCAAGGTGCTGTCTGACACCGCGATCCTCGCCAGCAACACCTCGTCGATACCGATCACGCGGCTCGCGCAGGCGGCCCCCGATCCGGCGCAATTCATGGGCGTGCATTTCTTCAATCCGGTGCCGGTGATGGGCCTGGTCGAGCTGATTCGCGGCCTCGCCACGAGCGACGCGACGGTCGACGCGGTCGAGGCTTATGTCGGCACGCTCGGCAAGCAGGTGGTGCGCGCCAACGATGCGCCGGGCTTCATCGTCAATCGCGTGCTGATGCCGATGCTCAACGAAGCGTGCTTTGCGCTTGGCGAGGGCGTGGCGAGCGTGCGCGACATCGACCTCGGCTGCCAGCTTGGCCTCAACCACCCGATGGGCCCGCTGACGCTCGCCGACTTCATCGGGCTCGACACGTGTCTCGAAATCACCCGCGTGCTGTTCGAGGGGACGGGCGATCCGAAGTTCCGCCCGGCGCCGCTGCTGGTGAAATATGTCGAGGCGGGCTGGTACGGCCGCAAGACCGGCCGCGGCTTCTACGATTACTCGGGCGCGGAGCCGGTGCCGACGCGGTGAACCGACATGACAGGGTTCGGCTGCGCTATTCCGGCCGCCGCATCCGGAACAGCGTGTCCTCGGTGATCTCGAAATAATCCCCCGGCCCTCCGCCGCGCAGGATCGGTTGGGCGGCGGCGGTGCGGTAGCTGCCGTCGTGAATCAGTTCGGGTGCGATGTGGATGCCGATCACTTCGCCCAGGATCAGCCAGGTCGTGAGGTCGGTCCCTGCCAGATCGGTCAGTTGCAGCGTCTGGGTGTGGCGGCATTCGAACGCGACCGGGCTGGCGGCGACGCGCGGTGGTGCGACGAGTTTGGACGGGGCGATCTCCAGCGCGGCGAGCGCGAATTCGTCGGTGTCGGGATCGACCGTGGCCGCGCTCGCGTTCATCGCCTCGGCCAGATCGCGCGTCACCAGGTTCCACACGAACCCGCCCGTTTCAGTGATGTTCGCGGCGCTGTCCTTCCACCCGGTCGAGGCGAAACCGATGATCGGCGGGCGGTAATTGAACAGTTGGAAGAAGCTGTATGGCGCGAGATTGCGTACCCCCGCAGCGGACACCGTGCTGATCCAGCCGATCGGTCGCGGTGCTACGATCGCGTTCAACGGATCATGCGCCAGGCCCGGCACCGTCTTATGCCCGTCGCGCGGTTCGTAGAAATGATGCTGGGGGAAATGGTGCTGTGGCATCCCGGATCGGTTCCTATCGCAAATTTGGCGCTGTCGTGACGGGGCTATTGGCCTAGTGTTGGCCACCACGTAACCTCAGCCCGATTTCGGCCGAATAGGGACCTGCATGACCGAAGCAACCCTCACCGCATCGCCCGAACCCGCCGAGCCAGCGGCGGTTCCACCGCCCGGCACGCCGCTCTATCGCCACCGCCTGACCACGCGGATCTGGCATTGGGTCAATGTCGTTACGATCTTCATCATGATCGGCAGCGGCCTGACGATCCTCAACGCGCATCCGCACCTCTATTGGGGCGAATTCGGCGCGAATCCGGATCATCCGTGGTTCAACCCGCCCCACGCGCCGTCCTATCTCACCATTCCGGCGGGCTATAACCTCGCGATCGCGCGGCGCTGGCATCTGACGTTCGCTCTGGTGTTCGCCTTCGGGCTGCTGTTCTTCATGGTGTCGAGTCTCATCAACAAGCATTTCCAGAAGGATCTGCGTATCCGCCTGAAGGAATTGTCGCCCGCGCATTTGTGGTTCGATGCCAAGGAACATGCGGCGCTGCGCTTCCACGATCCGAAGAACCCCAATGCGCGCAACATCTTCCAGAAGATCGCCTATGTCACCGCGATCTTCGTGCTGATCCCGACGATGATCCTGTCGGGCCTGGCCTTGTCGCCGACGATGGTCGCGGCCTGGCCGTGGGTGCTCGATCTGGTCGGCGGGCGCGCGTCGGCGCGATCGGTGCATTTCCTCGCCGCATCGGGGCTGGTGATTTTCATCATCGTGCATCTCGCGCTGGTCATCCTGGCGGGTGCGTTCGGCGAGGTAAAGTCGATGATCACCGGCTGGTGGACCGTGCCCGACGCTCACGGCGCGCATCCGCAGGAGAATGGAGCATGAGCGGCATCATCACGCGGCGGAGCCTGCTGACCACAGGGGCGCTTGGCGCCGGCGCGCTGCTCACCGGCTGCGACAAGTTCCAGAACGGCCCCTCGACCCGGCCAATTCTGTTCGCGGGCGAGAAGATCAATTATCACCTGGCCCGCGCGCTCAGTAATCGTGATGCGCTGGCCAAGGAATATCGCCCCGACCAGATGTCGCCGATCTTCCGCGTCAACGGCACCCGCAATCCCAATACGCCAACCTACAACGCGATGGTCGCGGAGAAATTCGCGAATTGGCGGTTGAAGGTCGGTGGCCTCGTCAACCGTCCGCTCGAAATTTCGCATCAGCAGTTGCTCGCGATGCCAGCACGCACGCAAATCACGCGGCACGATTGCGTCGAGGGGTGGAGCGCGATCGGCAAGTGGCACGGACCGATGCTCGGCACGATCCTCAAGGCGGCGGGGGTGCGCAACACCGCGCGCTACATCGTGTTCACCTGCGCCGATCTCTATTCCGGCCATAATTATTACGAATCGATCGACCTGATCGACGCCTTCCACCCGCAGACGATCCTCGCCTGGGCGATGAACGATGCGATCCTCAGCGTCGCGCACGGTGCGCCGATCCGGCTGCGCGTCGAACGCCAGCTTGGCTATAAGAACGCCAAATATGTGATGCAGATCGACGCGGTCGCCTCGCTCGCCGGAATCGGCAAGGGCAAGGGCGGCTATTGGGAAGATGCGATCGATTACGATTGGTATGCGGGCATCTGAATACGGTCCCCGCTCCGCTGAATCGCGCGAAGCCATTGCCGCACTGCACCCACGACTTTAGGGACATGGTGCTATGGCCCTGATCGATCTCTTTCTTTCCCGCCGCGTCGTCCATGGCACGCTGACCGTCCACCATGCCGACGGCAAGACGATGACCTTCGGCACGCCGACGCCGGGCTATCCCGATGTCGCGATCCGCTTTACCGATGCGGGCGCCGCCGCCGCGATCCTGCGCGATCCGGGGCTGGGCGCGGGCGAAGCCTATATGAACGGCCGCCTCGTTGTCGAGCAAGGCGACGTGCGCGATCTCGTCCGGTTGCTAACCAAGAACGACCCGTGGGAGGCGGGGAACAACGGCCTCGCCGCCTCTGCCCCGACCCGCGCGATCCAGGCGGTGACGCATCGTATCGGCCGCATCAACATGGCCCGCCGCTCGAAACGCAACGTCGCGCACCATTACGATCTGTCGGACCGGCTGTACGATCTCTTCCTCGATGCCGACCGGCAATATAGCTGCGCTTACTATACCGACCCGGCCAACACGCTCGAACAGGCGCAATCCGACAAGAAAGCGCATATCGCGGCGAAACTGGCGCTGAAGCCCGGCATGACGGTGCTCGACATCGGCTGCGGCTGGGGCGGGATGGCGCTGTACCTGCATCGGCATACCGGGGCCGAAGTGCTCGGCGTGACGCTGTCGGAGGAACAGTTGAAGGTCGCGCGCGAACGCGCCGCCGCAGCGGGCGTCGCCGACAAGGTGAAGTTCGAGCTGATCGATTACCGCCATGTCACAGGCAAGTTCGACCGGATCGTCTCGGTCGGCATGTTCGAACATGTCGGCCCGGCGCATTACAAGACCTTCTTCCGGCAATGCCGCGATCTGTTGACCGACGATGGCGTGATGCTGCTCCACACGATTGGCCGTGCCGGTGGGCCGGGCGTGACCGACAAATGGACCACCAAGTGGATCTTCCCCGGCGGCTACAACCCCGCGCTGTCGGAAATCATCTCGGCCAATGAAGGCCTGCGCTTCATGGTCACCGACGTCGAGGTGCTGCGGTTGCACTACGGCTATACGCTCGACGCCTGGTACGACCGCGTGCTCGCCGCCCGCGATCAGATCATCGCGCTGTACGACGAGAAGTTCTACCGCATGTGGCAATTCTATCTCGCCGGGGCCGCGGCGGCGTTCCAATATGGCGGCATGGTCAATTACCAGGTGCAGATTGCGAAGAACCGCCACGTCCTTCCGATCACGCGCGACTATATAATGGAGACGGAGCAGAAGTACCGCGCACAGAGCTGAGCCGGTCTTCATTTCGGGAGAAGACTCGAATGACCGGATCGCATGTGCTTTCGGCAGCGGCGCTGGCGCTGCTAGCCGCTTTTCCCAGCGTCGCGGCCGCGCAGGAGCAGGATGGCGAGGCGTGGGCGTCGTTCTGGGTGCAAGGGCCGCTGGCGGGCAAGCTGCTCGGCTCGGTCGATGGATCCCTTCGCGTCAGCGACCGTGGGACCGATGCGCCGACCATCCTGATCCGTCCGCTGGTCGGCGTGCAGGCGACCAGGACGCTGAGCCTGTGGGGCGGCTATACCTATGTCGCCAGCAACCCGTCCGGGCGCCCGGCGGTGCGCGAGCATCGCGCGGTGCAGCAGGCGATGTGGAATGTCGGCAAGGTTGCGGGCGGCAATCTGGTATCGCGTACCCGGCTTGAACAACGCTGGGTCGAGGGGCGGGCGGGGACCGGCCACCGCCTGCGACAGATGCTGCGCTACACCACGCCGATCGACCGCCGGAACACGCAATTCGTGCTGTCGAGCGAAACCTTCGTCGCGTTCAATTCCACCCCCTTTGGTCAGGCGGCGGGGTTCGATCAGGTGCGCAATTTCGTCGGCCTGAACCTGCCGATCGCGCCGAAGCTGACCGCCGATGTCGGCTATATGAATCGCTACATCCGTCGCCGCGGTGCGGAGGACCGGATGGATCACATCCTGCCCGTGACGCTGGTCGCGCGCTTCTGATCGCGGCTCACGCGAGCCAAAGGCGGTCAGGCGCTCAGGCCGCATTGGCCAGCCGGTTGGCCCAGGCGGTCTGCAGCACCTCCCGCAACACCCCCGCGTCCACATCCGCCAGGCGCTTCACATAAACGCATCCCTTGCCGGTGCGATGCTTGCCCAAAGCGGGAAGCAGGGCGGCGACATTGGCGTTGCTCGCCCCGACATAGAGCGCCAGTTCGGCCTTGCGCGGGGAGAAGGAAATCGCCGCCATGTCGCCCTCGCGCCCGCTGTCGTAGCGATAATGCACGCTGCCGAAGCCGATGATCGCCGACCCCCACATCGCGGGTTCCAGCCCGGTCAGGTCGCGCAGGATTTCGATCAGCGCGCGGGCATCCTCGGCGCGTTCGGGCGGTTCGACCTGCGCCAGAAACGCCGCCACGCTCGCATCGCTCTCGACAGTCTTGTTGCTTGCCGCCATCTGCTCCCCCCGAGTCGCTTGCGCCAAGGGGCCTCCCGCCCCTAAAGCGCGCCGCCGCCGTCCTGCAGGAGTATGTCATGACCGACCAGATCAATCGAGTGGTTCTCGCCTATTCGGGCGGGCTCGACACCTCCGTCATCCTGAAATGGCTGCAGCAGACCTATAACTGCGAGGTCGTCACCTTCACCGCCGATCTCGGCCAGGGCGAGGAGCTGGAGCCCGCGCGCAAAAAGGCCGAGGCGGCCGGCGTGAAGCCCGAGCATATCTTCATCGACGATCTGCGAGAGGAATTCGTGAAGGATTACGTCTTCCCGATGATGCGCGCCAACGCGCTGTACGAGGGGCTGTACTTGCTCGGCACCTCGATCGCGCGGCCGCTGATCGCCAAGCGCCAGATCGAGATCGCGCGGGCGGTCAATGCCGACGCGGTCAGCCACGGCGCGACCGGCAAGGGCAACGATCAGGTTCGCTTCGAACTCGGCTATTATGCGCTGGCGCCCGACATCAAGGTCATTGCGCCGTGGCGCGAATGGGATTTGACCAGCCGCACCCGGCTGATCGAATTCGCCGAACAGCATCAGATTGCGGTGAGCAAGGACAAGCGCGGCGAGGCGCCCTTCTCGACCGATGCCAACCTGTTGCACACCTCATCCGAGGGCAAGGTGCTGGAGGATCCGTGGGACGAGGTCCCCGACTACGTCTATTCGCGCACGGTCAACCCGGAGGATGCGCCGAACGAGCCCGAGACGATCACGATCGATTTCGAACGCGGGGACGGCGTCGCGCTGAACGGCGTCGGCATGTCGCCCGCCACACTGCTCGCGGCGCTCAACGATCTCGGCCGTAAGCACGGCATCGGGCGGCTCGATCTGGTCGAGAACCGCTTCGTCGGCATGAAGTCGCGCGGGATGTACGAAACGCCGGGCGGCACGATCTATCACCTCGCGCATCGCGGGATCGAGCAATTGACGCTCGATCGCGGTGCCGCGCACCTGAAGGACGAACTCGCCCCGCGCTATGCCGAGCTGATCTACAACGGCTTCTGGTTCAGCCCCGAACGCGAAATGCTGCAGGCGGCGATCGACTATAGCCAGGAAAAGGTCGCCGGCACCGTCCGGCTGAAGCTGTACAAGGGCTCGGTGATCGTGACCGGGCGCAAGTCGCCTTATTCGCTCTATTCCGAAAAGGTCGTGACCTTCGAGGATGATCAGGGCGCCTACGATCAGCGCGATGCGGCCGGCTTCATCAAGCTGAACGCGCTGCGGCTGCGGTTGCTCGGGCGGCGCGATCGCTGACCCGTGCGCTCACGCGTCCCCCCTCTTTCGGGTAGTGCGCGGGAAAGGGGAGTTTTAACGCTCTTCGCCTAACGTCCGCCGCATGGACTTGGACGACCTCCGCCGCAGCCGGTTGGGCGATGTACTGTGCGCGTTCGCGCTGGCCGTCGTAATGGCGGCGGCGTGGGCGTGGCGCGACTGGGCGGCGCTGTCGGCGCTGCGTCTGCCCGACACCGACGACGTGATGCGCCTGCAGCAGATTCGCGACTGGCTCGGCGGGCAGGGTTTTGCTGATGTGGCGCAGCACCGGCTTGGCGCACCGCCCGGCCTGCTGATGCATTGGTCGCGCCTGCCCGATCTCGTGCCGGGCACGCTGATTCGCGCGCTGACGCCGTTGATCGGGACGCATTCGGCCGAGCTCGTCGCCGTCATCGTCTGGCCGACCTTGCTGTTCGCCGCCGCGCTGGTGCTGACCGCGCGGATCGCGCGCGTGCTGGGCGGCGCGCCGGTGGCGCGGACCGCAATCGTGGTGGCGGCCGTCGCTTTTCCAGCGACGACGATTTTTCTGCCCGGTCGAATCGACCATCACGGGCTGCAGATCGTGCTGCTGTTGATCGTGGTGCGCTCGCTCGTCTCGCGTCCGGCGATGGAACCCGGGCTGGCAGCAGGGCTGGCCGCAGCGGCGAGCCTGGTGATCGGACTGGAAACGGCCCCGCTGATCGTGGCGGCAGGGGGCGCGATGACGCTGGAATGGCTGCGCGCACGTTCCGGCGCGGATGATCGCATGATGGGCTTCGGCATCGGCGTCGGCGCTGGCCTGCTCGCCGCGTCGATCGTGTTTCGCACCAATGGCTGGAATTATGCCGGGTGTGATGGCTTCACGATGATCGCGTGGCGCGCGGGCGTGATCGCGGCGTTCGCGCCGATGGGCATGGCGCTCGCGGCACGCGATATCGCCCGACCGCTGACACGGGCAGTGCTGGGCGGAATCATCGCTGCGGTGATTGGCGTCGGCATGGTGCTGGTCGCGCCGCAATGTGTCGCGCCCTACGGCATGGTCGATCCGCTGCTGGTGCGGCTGTGGCTGGTAAAGGTGGGGGAGGCACAGTCGCTGTTTGCCGCACCGGCCGCCACCGCGATCGGCTATGCGGGGGTGATGCTGGCCGGGATTTTGGCGAGCGCCTGGCGACTGCTCTCGACGCGCGACGGGCGGTGGGGCGGCTTGCTGATCGTGCAGGTGGCGGCGTTGCTGCTCACCCTCGCGCAGGTGCGCGGTGCCTATGCGGGCGCGATCCTGGCGGCTCCCAGCCTGGCCGCCGTGATCGCTGCGGCACGCGCGCGCGGGTCGGTCTGGCTGGCAAGCGCCTGGATCGCCTCCGCCGGAATGCTCTATCCGCTTGCGGCCCATGCGATGGTACTGGAAACGGCCGGCCCCGCCGCACCCGCGTCGCGGCCACTGGGCAGCTGCACCGATCCCGCCGCGCTCGCCGGTCTCGCCCAGCTGCCGCCCGGACGGCTGCTCGCGCCGCTCGATCTCGGTGCCTATGCGATCGGCGCGACGCGGCTGTCCGTGGTCGGCGCGCCGTATCACCGCAACAATGCCGGCAATCTGGCGGTGTATCACGCCTTTCTGGGGACGCCCGCACGTGCCGCCACCATCCTGCGGCAATGGGACGTGCGCTATGTCGCGCTGTGCAGCGATACCTTTGCCGACGCGCCTGCCGGGTCGCTCGCTGCGGTGCTGCGCGATCGTCCCGCCCCGCATTGGCTGCGCCCGATCGCATCATCCGATCCTGCGCTCAGCCTCTTCATCGTCGAACCCGGCTTGTTTCCGGAACCTCCCGCGCGGTAAGAGCCGCAGATGAACGGGGCGGACATTCACGGATCGGGCGCGGCGGATGGCGGCCCGACGCTGCATTGGTGGCAGACGCGCTGGTTTGTCGCGATCATGGCGCTTCTCGCGATGGTGCCGCTGCTCCGCCCGGAGATCCCGCCCTTGGTCGATTTGCCCGGCCATATGGGGCGCTACCGCGTTCAGCTGTCGCACGATCAATATCCGTGGCTGCTCGACTGGTATAATTTCAATTGGCAGTTGATCGGCAATCTCGGGATCGACTTGCTGATTGTTCCGCTTGCCCCGCTGTTCGGGCTGGAGCTGGCGGTCAAGCTGATCGTCATGACGATCCCGGCGCTGATGGTGACGGGCCTGTTGTGGATCGCACGCGAAGTGCATGGCCGCATTCCGCCGACGGCGTTGTTCGCGCTACCGCTCGCGTATAGTTACCCGTTCCAGTTCGGTTTCGTGAATTTCGCGCTGTCGATGGCGATAGCGCTCAATGCCTTTGCCTTGTGGCTGCGCCTTGCCCGGCAGCGGCGCTTCCGGCTGCGTGCAGCGATCTTCGTGCCGCTGTCGTGCGCCTTGTGGGTGTGCCACACGTTCGGCTGGGGCGTGCTCGGCGTGCTCGCTTTCTCGGGCGAGATGGTGCGCCAGCATGACGCGCGGACCGATCGCGGGCCGCTGAGCTGGATCAAGGCATGGGTCCGCGCTGGCATCGGCTGTATCCCGCTCGCGCTTCCGATCGTGCTGATGATCGCGTGGCGCAGCGGCGAACATGTCACCGGGCAGACCGCCGACTGGTTCAACTGGCGCGCCAAGATCGGTTACGCGACGATGGCGCTGCGTGATCGCTGGATGGCGTTCGACATGGCCTCGGTCGCCACGCTGATGGTGATCCTGTTTCGCGGCTTTCGCGATCCTGCCGTGGAATATTCGCGCAATCTCGGCCTGTCGGCGCTGTTCCTGCTCGCGGTGTATCTGCTGTTGCCGCGCATCGTTTTCGGATCGGCTTATGCCGATATGCGGCTCGTCCCTTTCGTCTTTGCGATTGCGGTGATCGCCGTCCGCGCCAAGCGCGGCCTGTCGATTCGCGGTAGCGCGACGCTGGCGGCACTCGGCCTCTTGTTTTTCGTGGCGCGAATCGGCGCGGGCACGGTCAGTTACTGGATGTTCGCGAACGATTATGACCGCGAATTGAAGGCGCTGAATCACGTGCCCGTGGGCGCGAAGCTCGTCACCTTTATCGGCACGCAATGCGGCGCTCCGTGGACGATGAGCCGGCTCGAACATCTCTCGGCGATCGCGCTGGAACGCAAGATGGCCTATTCGAACGATCAATGGTCGATGGCGGGCGCCCAATTGCTGACCGTGCGCTATCGTGCGGCGCAACGCTTCGCGCATGATCCGTCGGAAATCGTGACCAGCGCGCAATGCCCGCGCGAATGGTGGCGCCCGATCAGCAAGGCGATGGCGCGCTTTCCGCGCGATGCGTTCGATTATGTCTGGCTGGTGCGCCCGCCAGCCTATGAACCCAAATTCAACCAGGGGCTGGTCGAGGTGTGGCGCGATGGCAGCAGCGTGCTGTTCCGCGTCGACCACAGCCAGCCGGGAATCGAGATCAGCGACGAGGAATTGAAGACCGCGAGGCCGCGACCGACGCCGTACTAGCGCGGACCCGCTTGATTAGTCGGACTGTCCCAGAACCGTTCGCCGGGGCCGGGCCCTTCGACAAGCTCAGGGCGAACGGAGCGGGCGGCTTCTACGCTGTCGTTTCCAGCAAATCCGCGACGTCGATCCCCAGCAGCTCGATATGCGCGGCGATGCGCGGCCAGCTGGTCTTCAGGAAAAGGTCGCGTTCCGCCGCGCGCAGCTTTTCCGCAGCGCCCAGCAGCACGAACATGCCGACCCCGCGCCGCACCTCGACATAACCGTCATCCTGAAAGCTTTGATATGCTTTGGCGACGGTCAGCGGGTTGGCCCCATGTTCGGCGGCGAGCGCACGAACCGAGGGAAGTTGATCCCCCGCGCGATACTCACCACGCAGGATCGCGGCGGAAATCGTTCCGCGCAGCTTGATATAGACCGGGCTGTCTTCGCTGTTCAGGGCTGTCATGCTGCCCTAATACAGCAATGGGCGATAAAGTCCAGTCTTGTATCCCTCATACCTTGTAATGATCGTGCTCATATCGGGACGGGGACGTTCCTCTAATTGCTTGGCGGGCGTACCGAGGAAAAAGAACCCGGCGATCCGTTCCGGATCCGCGCCGAACGCATCGCGCACTGCGTCCGATGTGCTCGCCCAGCCGGTCAGCCAGCCGCCCGCAAAACCCAGCGCGTGTGTCGCATGCAGCAGGTTCATGCACGCCGCCCCGCACGACAATTGCTGCTCCCACAAAGGAATGTGGCTGGTCGTGCGCGGTGAATACAAGACGACCACCAGCGCCGGTGCCTGATGCGCGAACTGTTCGAGTGCGGCGATCTCGGTCGCCGATGCTTGCGGCCGCTCGACGCGATACGCGTCGGTGATCAGCGTGGCGAGCGCCTCGCGCTGCTCGGCCTCGACGATGACGAAACGCCACGGCGCGAGCTTACCGTGATCGGGCACGCGCGCGGCGATCTCTAGGATCGTGGCGAGCTGGGCGGCATCGGGCCCGGGCGCGACCAGATCGCGCGGCTTGCCCGAGCGGCGGGTGGCAAGGAGCGAGAGCGGGGAGGTGGGGTCATTGAGCATGGCCAGCCCTTAGCGTGGGCGGAGAGATATTTACACACTCGCGATTGGCGTTAGTCTCGCGCGCAACCAACCGCGCCGCGATCGACGGTGTCGAAAAAGATTCAAGGAGCATCAAATGGTGGACACCCCGACCGCGGATACCCCGCGCGAGCCGGATATCACGCACGTCAATCCGGCGGCGGGCGAAACCTGGTTCGGGCATCCCCGGCAATTGGCGCGGCTGTTCACCACCGAAATGTGGGAGCGCTTTGGCTATTACGGCATGCGCGCGCTGCTCACGCTGTATCTCACCAAGCATTTCGTGTTCGGCGACCGGGCGGCGACGGGCCTTTACGGCGGCTTCACGGCGTTGGTGTATCTGACGCCGCTGGTCGGCGGGTACCTTGCCGATCAGTATCTCGGCTCCAAACGGTCGGTGAAATTCGGCGCGATCATGATGGCGGTCGGCTATTTTACTTTGTGCTTCGGTGGTCAGACTGCGGTGCCGTTCGCGACGATCGACGGTACGCGCTATGAAGTTCAGGTCGAAAATACCGGCGGCACCGAAACCCGTTACGTCATCGACCAAGGTAAGCGGCTGCAGGTCAAGGGCAATGACGATGGCACCGTCAGCCTGTTGGGCAGCGACGGCACGACGGCGCGGACGATCGCCAAGGACGGCTTCAAATCCGATGCCGATCGCAGCCCGCTGTTCGTCACGATCATGCTGATCGCGCTGTCGCTCATCTCGGTCGGCAACGGCTTCTTCAAGCCCAACATCTCGACGATGGTCGGCGAATTGTACGCGACCGGCGATCGACGCCGCGATTCGGGCTTCACGATCTTCTACATGGGCATCAACCTCGGCTCGCTCGGGTCGCAGATCCTGTGCCCGATCCTTGCCGAAACCTTCGGCTGGTGGGCCGGCTTCGGCCTGGCCGCCGTTGGCATGTTGATTTCCTATACGCTGATCCAGTTCGATGGCGGCAAGCTCCGTGGCTATGGCGAGCCACCGGTGCGAAGCGGTCCGGATCGCGCCTTGCCGATTTTCCTCGGCGCGCTGCTCGCCGTGCCTGTCCTCTACTTCCTGTTCATCAACCTGATGAACTCGGCCCCGCCCGAACCGGGCTCGGGCTTCATCGGCTATCTCGCCTCGCTGTCGCTGATGGGCAAATTGCTGTTCGGCACCTTCGTCCTCTCGGTGCCCGGCATCCTGATCTGGTCGTTCGTCGTCGGCGATCGGCGCGAGTTCCAGATGATGCTCGCAGCGATGGTGCTGATCGTGTTCAACGTCGTGTTCTGGACCCTGTTCGAACAGGCCGGATCGTCGCTGACGCTGTTCGCCGACCGCAATACCGATCTGTCGGTGTTCGGCCTGTTCAGCATTTCCGCACCGCAGACGCAGTTCTTCAACGCCTTCTTCATCGTGGCCTTCGCACCGGTGATGAGCCTGTTGTGGACCAGCCTCGCCAAGCGCGGGATCGAGCCGTCGATCCCGATCAAGTTCGGCATCGCGCTGGTCGGCGTGGGCGCGGGCTTTCTGTTCCTGGTGTGGGGCGCAAGCTTCGTCGGACCCGATTTCAAGGTCGGCATCTGGTGGCTGGCGGGCCTGTACCTGATTCATTCGCTTGCCGAATTGTGCATCTCGCCGGTCGGGCTGTCGATGATCACCAAATTGTCGATCGCGCGGATCGTCGGGCTGATGATGGGCGTGTGGTTCCTGTCGATTTCCTGCGCGCAATATGTCGCAGGCATCGTCGCACAGTTCGCCAGCGTCGAGACGGTCGGCGGTCAGGTAACCAATCTCAAGGTCAGCCTCGATACCTATACCGGCACCTTCACGACGATCGCCGAAATCGCGATTGTGCTGGGCATCATTCTGCTCGCCTTGTCCTGGCCGCTGAAGAAGTGGATGCACGGGGTCAAATAACCGGGGGACATATGGACGGCATCACGCAAACAGCCATCGCCGCGGCGGCGTTCGTCGGCACGCATTTCCTGTTGTCCCACCCGTTACGCGCCCCGCTCGTCAAGGCGCTCGGGCAGGGTGGGTTCATGGGCGTCTATGCGCTGGTCGCCTTTGCGACGCTCGGCTGGCTCGCCCATGCCTATCAGGCGGCCCCCGCGACCGCGCCGTTATGGGGCGTGGGGGAGGCGACCTGGGGTGCGGTGACGCTGGTCATGCTGCTGGCGAGCGTGCTGCTGATGGGCTCGCTGATCGGCAATCCCGCGCTGCCCGGCCCGCCGGGGCAACCGACGCCGCAAGTCGCGAAGGGCGTCTTCGCGATCACCCGCCACCCGATGCTGTGGGCCTTCGCTTTGTGGGGGCTGTGTCACATCGCGGTCTATCCGATCGCCGCCAACATCGTCGTGGCGGTCGCGATCATCATCCTCGCTTTGGTCGGTGCGAAGCTACAGGACGCCAAGAAGGAAGCGCTGCAGGGCGACAGCTGGCGCGCGTGGGAGGCGAAGACGAGCTTCGTCCCGTTCGCGGCAATCGCGCAGGGCCGCGCGAAATTTGGCGGTTTCCGCCCGCATGACCTGGCCGGGGGCGTGGTGATCTGGCTCGCGGCGACCTGGGCGCATCTGCCGATCGCCGGGGTCGCCGCCGGGCTATGGCGCTGGGTCTATGGCTGAGCCGGATCGGCGAGCAGGGCGTCCGCCGCGCTGAGCTCCGCCGGGGCACTGCGCGCCGCGACAGTCAGCGTGACGGCCATGTCGAAAATGACGTTGCCCAGCGTGCGGAAGATATCGGGGATCGTTTCGACCGCGACGAGCAGCCCGAGCGGCGCGATCGGCACGCCCAGCGTCACAGCGATCGGCGAAATCGCCCCGATGAAGCTGATCTGTCCCGGCAAGCTGACCGACCCGAGCGAGGTCAGCACCGCGACCAGCGTCGCCGCAGCGAGCGTCGCAAAGCTCATCGGCACGCCGAACCACGCCGCGACATAGATCGCCACCGCCAGGTTCATCGCCGGACCCGTCGCGCGCAGCATCGCGACGCACAGCGGCAGCACCACGCCCGATGTCGCGACCGGCACGCCCATCGCCTCGGTCGCCTTGAGCATCGCTGGCATGCTGGCGAGCGAGGATTGCGTGCTGAGCGCCACCGCCAGCGTCGGGCTCGATTCACGCAGGAACCGCCCGATCGCGACGCGCCCGCCCCACACAGCAAGCGGCAGCGCGAACAGGCTGACTGCCACCCCGACCGAGGAGACGGTGACGATATAGTGCAGCAACGCGCCGACCGCCGCCGTGCCGGTCTTCGCCGCGACGCTGACCGCAAGGGCGAACACGCCGATCGGCGCGATCCAGATAATCCAGCCGATCATCACCAGCATCGTGTCGCGAATCGCCGCGAACACCGCGATCAGCGTGTCGCGCGCGCCCTGCTCGATCCGGGTTAGCGCAAAGGCGAACAGCAGCCCGAACAGGATCAGCGACAGGAACGCGCCGTTGCTGGCGGCGGCGAACACGTTGCTCGGCACCATGCTCGCCATAAAATCGCCGAGCGGCGGCACTGGTCCTGCGGGCGCGACATCGGCCAGCGCCCCGCGCAAGGCGGCAGCGGAGCTGGCGGGCATCGGCGCGAAATCCAGGAACAGCGGCGTCAGGATCGCGGCGGCAACCGCGCTGAACACCATGATCGTCAGGATTACGGCGATCGCGCGCGCCGCCACTGCCCCGCTGCGCGCGGCCTGCGCGGTGGCAGCGATGCCGGTGACGAGCAGCGAGAAAACCAACGGAATGACCGTCATCTGCAACGCGTTGAGCCACGCCGTGCCGATCGGTTGCGCCACCGCCGCCACCGTCGGCACGGCGCCTGGCTGCGCGGCGGCGAGTACGACGCCCAGCACCAGCCCCAGGATCAGCGCGCCGAGAATTCGGGTCGACGGGGAATTCAAGCTTCGCGACATACTCGCCCTTATCGAAACGCGGCGCTATCACGCCTTCATAAAACACACGGCATAACCGAACGGACGCGCGCCAATGGCAAGAAAATATTTCGGCACCGATGGGATTCGTGGGCTCACCAACAAAAGCCCGATGACGGCGGCGATGGCGATGCAGGTCGGGATGGCCGCGGGCGCGCACTTCCGCCGCGGCGACCACAAGCACCGCGTGGTGATCGGCAAGGACACGCGCTTGTCGGGCTATATGCTCGAATTGGCGATGGTCGCGGGGTTCACCTCGGTCGGCATGGACGTGGTGCTCTTGGGCCCGATGCCGACGCCGGCGGTCGCCATGCTGACGCAATCGATGCGCGCCGATCTGGGTGTGATGATCTCGGCCAGCCACAATCCCTATTTCGACAATGGCATCAAATTGTTCGGTCCCGACGGATACAAGCTGTCCGACGCCGACGAATCCGCGATCGAGGCGTTGATCGACGGCGACATTCCACTGAGCCCCGCCCCCGAAATCGGCCGCGCGCGCCGCGTCGACGATGCGCAAGGCCGCTACATCCACTTCGCCAAATCGACCTTTCCGGAAGATTTGCGATTGGACGGGATGCGCATCGTCGTCGATTGCGCGAACGGTGCCTCCTACCGCGTCGCGCCGACCGCTTTGTGGGAATTGGGCGCGGACGTGGTCGCGATCGGCGTCACCCCCAATGGCAAGAACATCAACGACGGCGTCGGCTCCACCGCGCCGCAGACGCTGTGCGAAACCGTCGTCGCCTCCGGCGCGCAACTCGGCATCGCGCTCGACGGCGATGCCGACCGGCTGATCGTGGTCGACGAACAGGGCCATGTCGTCGATGGCGATCAGCTGATGGCGACGATCGCCAGCGGCTGGGCGCGCAGCGGCCGGCTGAAGAACGGCGGGCTGGTCGCGACCGTCATGTCCAACCTCGGGCTGGAACGGCATCTTGCGGCGCAGGGCATCGGCCTGATCCGCACCGGCGTCGGCGATCGCTACGTGCTCGAGGCGATGCGCGCCAAGGGCTATAATGTCGGGGGCGAGCAGTCCGGCCACATCATCCTGTCGGATTATGCGACGACCGGCGATGGTCTGGTCGCGGCGTTGCAGATCCTCGCCGAACTGGTCTGGGCGGGCGCCCCGGCCAGCGAATTGCTCCACCGCTTCGAACCGCTGCCGCAGCTCTTGAAGAACGTCCGCTTCGCCGGCGGCAAGCCGCTGGAGGCCGAGGCGGTGAAGGCGGTGATTGCCGAGGCCGAAGCAGAGTTGAAGGGCAAGGGCCGCCTCGTCATTCGTCCGTCGGGCACCGAACCCGTCATCCGCGTGATGGCTGAGGGTGACGATCCCGCCCAGGTCGAGGCGGTGGTCGATCGCATCTGCGACGCGGTGAAGGTCGCGGCGGCGGGGTAAAGCTGCACCCGGCGCTCCGACGCAGGCCGGAGCCCAGGCTCTAATGCATGGGGAGGAGCACCGCCGTGTGAGGCGAGCGGGTGACGTTTCCGTTCCAAAGCGCTAAAGCCGTTCTATGCTAGAAATGCGCCCTGATTGCGAACGCTGCGGCACCGATCTCCCCGCCGACGAAGCCGGTGCGTTCATTTGCTCGTTCGAATGCACCTTCTGCGCCGAATGTGCCGAAGCGCTCGACGACCGCTGCCCCAATTGCGGTGGCGAATTGATGGACCGCCCGGCGCGCGTCGATGAGGCGCTGGAGCGACATCCGGCCAGCACTGTGCGGCACTTCAAGGGCTGAGCCACCTGTCCTACTTCCGCAAAGCGTGTCAGAATCGTCCGGTGCCTGTTCATACTTTCTGCTCGCCCGCGCGCGACGGTCGCTGCCCGAACAAGGGTCGCGATAGTGCGACTCGTGTGACTTTAAGGGCAGACGGGTGACCCCGCGCATCCTCATCATCGCCGGGTCCGATTCGGGCGGCGGCGCTGGCATCCAGGCCGACATCAAGACGGTGACGATGCTCGGCGGCCACGCCATGACCGCGATCACCGCGATCACGGCGCAGAACACGCTTGGCGTCCAAGCCGTGATGCCGGTGCCGACCAAAATGGTGCTCGCGCAGATCACGTCGTGCGTGTCCGACATCGGCGTCGATGCGGTGAAGATCGGCATGATCGGATCGTCGGAGACGGCGAATGCGGTGGCGGATTGGCTTGAGGATTTCCTTGGTCCCTCCCCTTCAGGGGAGGGGAGGGGCTTAAGATTGCCCATCGTCTTCGATCCGGTAATGGTCGCAACCAGCGGCGATATTCTCGCTGACACCGCCACGATCGCCGCATTCCAGCGGCTGATGCGGATCGCGAGCGTCGTCACGCCCAATCTGCCTGAACTCGAAGCACTTGGCGGGCGTGAAACGGTACTTGCCCACGGTTGCGCGCTGCTCGCCAAAGGCGGGCATGGCGAGGGCGATACGCTCACCGACCGGCTGATCGGGCCGGACGGCGAAATCGCGCACTGGTCCTCGGACCGCATCGATACCACCTCGACCCACGGAACCGGCTGCACGCTCGCCTCCGCCATTGCGACTTTCCTTGCCGAGGGGCGCTCGCTCGAAGCGTCGGTCGCAAGCGCCCGCCAGTTCGTGCGGCTTGCCCTGCGCGATGCCCCCGGTCTCGGCGGCGGGCATGGCCCGATGGGACACCACGCGGTGCGGCTCGATTCGGGGCCCGAGCGGCGGCTCAATCAAGTGACGCTGCCGCTCGGCGCGGGCTCGAGCGAATTTTACCGCACGCTTGGCCTGACCCAGATCGTCGCGACCGACGACGGGCATTACGCCCGGTTTGTGGCTCCCGGCGGCGCGACGATTTCGATCGAGCAAGGCGCAACACCCACGGTGTTCTTCGAATGCGACGATCTCGATGCCGAACTCGCGCGCCTGCAGGCGGCGGGGTTGGCGTTCGATGATTTGCCGCAGGACCAGGAATGGCTCTGGCGTGAAGCGCGGCTGAGCGATCCGGCAGGCAACACCATCTGCCTCTATCAGGCTGGCGAGAACCGCCGCTATCCGCCGTGGCGTCTCTCTGATGCCTAGTCTTAAACACGAAAAGCTTTGCTGCGCCCCGGTCGCGGGCGTGGATGAAGCCGGGCGCGGGCCGCTTGCCGGGCCGGTGGTGGCCGCTGCCGTGATCCTGCCGGCCAAGGGCATCCCGCGCGGCATCAACGATTCGAAGAAGCTGGGCGCCGCCGAACGCGCGCGGCTCTATGCCTTGCTGCAGGATCGCGCCTGCGTTGGCGTCGGCATCGTCGAGGCCGAGGAGATCGACACGCTCAACATTTATTGGGCTACGATGAAGGCAATGACGCTCGCGGTCGAAGACCTTGAGCGCTGTCTGGGTTCGAGTGTCGGCCATGTGCTGGTCGATGGGAACCGTCTGCCCAAATGGGGCTTCGCCGCCACCCCGATCGTAAAGGGCGATGCGATCAGCCTGTCGATCGCCGCCGCGTCGATCGTCGCCAAGCACACGCGCGATACGCTGATGCTCGGTCATGCCGAGGCCTATCCGCATTATGGCTGGCACAGCAACAAGGGGTATGGCGCGCCCGATCACCTGCGCGCGCTGCGCGATCATGGGCCTTCTCCGCTCCATCGGCGTAGCTTCGCGCCGGTCGCGGCGGCATGCGATCTTTTGCGGGGGCTCGGGCCGAATGGCACTTGAGGTGACTGAATGACGCGGATCGGTCGTCTGGCGGCAGGCCTTCTCACGCTGCTCGGTGCGGGGGCATCGGCGCAAGTTCCGCCGCCAAAACCGGCGATCAACCCTGCGCTCGATGCCTATGGCAGCGCGGCGCATTCGGTGCGGCTGGCGGACGGGCGGACGATCCACCTGACCTGCATGGGCAGCGGCAGCCCGACCGTGATCCTGACCGCGGGGCTGGGCGATTGGGGCGTGTCGTGGGGCCTGGTCCAGCCCGATATCGCGAAGCACACCCGCGTCTGCGCGTGGGATCGCGCCGGGTTCGGGCTGAGCAGTCCGAGCAAGGCGGCGCAAACCGTTAACGCCACCGTCGCCGATCTCGAAGCGGCACTGCGGCGCGGGCGGATCGCCGGGCCCTATGTGCTGGTCGGCCATTCGATGGGTGCCTTCGAATCGCTCCGCTTTGCCGATCGACACCGCGCTCAGGTCGCCGGGATGGTGCTGGTCGATCCCAGCTTCCCGGGCCAGGCGGCGCGGTTCGCGCGCGAACTTCCCGCCTTCACTGCGGCCGCTGCCGAGTATGAGGCAGGCGGTCTGCGCGCGCTGCGGCATTGCGCCGATCTCGTTGGCAGTGCCGATCGCAGTTCGAGCGAGATCGGTCGGTGCGTGCAATATCCGGCGGACTTTCCGCCGCTCCTGCGCGCGACGATCACCGCGCTTAGCTATGATCCCGCGCGCTTCGCCACACAGGCATCGCTCAGCGAATCGTTCGACCGCAGCAGCGTGATGGTGGTGAATCCGCGCCGACGCTATGGCGCGCTGCCGCTCACTGTCCTCACTGCATCGGACACTCTGGACCTGCCGCCAGACTTGGTTGCCGCGCGCGCCGAATTGCCGCGCATGGACGCGATCTGGGGTGAGCAGCATGATCGGCTGGCTGCGCTGTCGACGATCGGGACCAATCGTGTCGTCGATGGCACCTCGCATTACATTCATCGAATCAAGCCCGTGCGCGTCGTGGCCGAGATCGACGCGGTGATCGACGCCGCCCGGGCCAAACGGCTGCGGAAATAATGTCGCACGAGTCTTTTTCGCCACACACCAGCGGTTGAGCCTGTGGATAAGTCCGGACTCAACATCTGGTCGGCTTCCCGAAATGTTCCGCCTGGTTAACGGTTTGGCAGGGTTTCTCGTTAACCAATGTTTGCTTGACGCGGAGTCTCACATTCGCAGGGATGCGCGCCACACGAGATGATTGGGGTGGTGACGATGGGGGTTTTGGAAAAGATCAGGCCGATGCAGGCCAAGCCGGTGGCGACACCGGCCGTCCTGCCGCTCGACCAGATCCTGCGTGGCGACTGCATCGCGGCGATGCGCGCGCTGCCGGCCAAATCGGTCGACCTGATCTTCGCCGACCCGCCTTATAACCTGCAACTGGGCGGCGACCTGTCGCGCCCCGACGGCAGCCATGTCGATGCCGTCACCGATGAATGGGACAAGTTCGATTCGCTTTCGGCCTATGACAAATTCACCCGCGAATGGCTGTTCGAGGCGCGCCGCATCCTGAAGGACAATGGCGCGATCTGGGTGATCGGCAGCTATCACAATATCTTCAAGGTCGGCTCGGCGATCCAGGATCTGGGCTATTGGATCCTCAACGACATCGTCTGGCGCAAATCGAACCCGATGCCCAATTTCAAGGGCACGCGCTTCACCAATGCGCATGAGACGCTGATCTGGGCATCGATGGGCGAGAAGGCGAAATACACCTTCAACTATCGCAGCATGAAGACGCTGAACGACGAATTGCAGATGCGCAGCGACTGGGAATTCCCGGTGTGCGGCGGGCAGGAGCGGCTGAAGAAGGGCGGGGTCAAGGTCCATCCGACGCAAAAGCCCGAGGCGCTGATCTACCGTATCCTGCTTGCCTGCACCAAGCCGGGCGATGTTGTGCTCGACCCGTTCTTCGGCACCGGCACGACGGGTGCCGTGGCGAAGCGGCTCGGGCGGCGCTGGATCGGGATCGAGCGTGAGGCGGATTACATCGCCGCCGCCGAGGAGCGGATCGAGGCTGCGCTACCGCTCGACGAATCGGCGCTGAAGACGATGCAAAGTCCGAAGGCCGCGCCAAAGGTGGCGTTCGGCGTGCTGGTCGAGAATGGCTATCTCACCGCCGGCCACGTGCTGTGCGACGCCAAGCGCAAGCACCGCGCCCTTGTCCGCGCCGATGGCAGTTTGGAAAGCGTCTGCGGGCAGAGCGGATCGATTCACAAATTGGGTTCGCTGCTGCAGGGTGCGCCGGCGTGCAACGGTTGGACCTTCTGGCACCATGAGACGCCCGAGGGGCTGAAGCCGATCGACACGCTGCGGCAGACCTATTTGCTGGCGACGCAGATCTAAAAGCTGCGGTTCCGCGGCGGAGGCCGGGGCCTAGTCGCGAAGGTGGCTGTAATGCTGCGCGGCGCTGCCCTATTGGCGTTTCGCGACTGCTCCCCGGCTTTCGCCGGGGAGCAGTAAAGGAAAGCTCGATGACCCTCCACCTCCGCCCGATCCAGTTTGTCGACACCCCAGTCGGGCGCGACGGAGAGGTCGCGCGGCTGGCGGGCGGGATGCTGTGGTTTTCCGCGTATGAGGTGATCGAGGACGATCGCCGTCGCACCGTCGCGATCGCCGATCTCGACACGCTGCTCGCCGACGACCGCGCCGCGCGGCTCCACGCCGCGATCACCGCGCCGCGCGCGCCGCTGGTGCTGGGCGAACGCACGCTGCGCTTCGATCAGCCGAGCGTCGCGGGCATCCTCAACGTGACGCCCGACAGCTTTTCCGATGGCGGTACGCTGCACGAGGATCCGGCGGCGGCGGCGAGTGCCGGGGTCGCGCTGGCGGCGGCAGGGGCGGCGCTGATCGACCTCGGCGGCGAATCGACGCGTCCCGGCGCGGCCACGGTGTGGGAAGGCGATGAGATCGCCCGCGTCGTGCCGGTAATCGAACGGCTCGCCCGCAGCGGCACGCTCGTCTCGATCGACACGCGCAAGGCGGCGGTGATGGAGGCAGCACTCGCGGCGGGGGCAGCGATCGTCAACGATGTCTCAGCCCTGCTGTGGGATGACCGCGCGCTTGAGGTCGTGGCAGAGGGAGGCTGTCCGGTCGTGCTGATGCACTCGCCCGAGCCCAGCAAGGGGCCGCACGGCGGTAGCGGCTATCAGGATGTCGTGATCGAGGTGTTCGACTGGCTGGAGGACCGGATCGCGGCGGTCGTTGCGGGCGGGGTCGACCGGTCGCGTGTCATCGTCGATCCGGGCGTCGGATTCGGCAAATCGCTGTCGGACAATCTCGCGCTCATCAACGGCCTGGCGATCTTTCACGGCCTCGGCTGCCCGATCCTGCTCGGCGCGAGCCGCAAACGAATGATCGGTGCGCTGTCGAACGAAGCGCCGGTGGGGGAGCGGCTCGGCGGATCGATTGCGCTGGCGATGGCGGGCGTTGCGGCGGGGGCGCAACTCCTGCGCGTTCACGATGTGGCGGAAACTGTGCAGGCGGTGCGCGTCTGGCGGGGCTTGCGCGATCGCGCCCTGGTCGGCCGCTGAGGCTCAGCCGGGCAGGCGATAGTCGGCGGGAACGAGATAGCCGAACGACAGCATCACCCGCGCCCGGTCGCCCGCGCACGGTTCGGACCAATGCATGCGTTCGCTGGGATAGAAAGCGAGCACCATCCGCTCCGTCACGTCGATCGGAATGCCGGCAATCACCGGCCGACCGCCTGCATCGGGTAGCTGCAGGAACAGGTTGCAGCGGAGGTGCCGCGTACCCGGTGGGGCGGAGTCTGTATGGGGATGCACCGCGCCGCTGTCACGGATGATGCTCACCAGCCAGCCGTGGTCGGGTTCCGGCGCGCTATCCTCGGGCAGGCCCATGCGACGCTGAATCGCAAGACGCACGTCGTGATAGTGCGCGTCGATGTGCGGGATGAACCCGGTCTTCCGGCACAGCCGCGCCGGTCCGTTCTCGCGCAAATACGGCTCGGTCGAAAAGGCCCAGTCTAGCAGGTGGCGGCGATCGTCCTCGCTGATGAAGTCGGGCAACAGGATACGCTCGTCCGGGCGGACGAGGCGTTGCGCTGCTTTCAACAGTGTCGCGTGATCCATCCCGCCTCCTCGCGCCCCGACCTTTCCGTCGGCGGCCGGGCCGAGTCAATCGGCGACGATCAGGCCGCGGCGTTGTCGATGCCCAACTCGCCGAGCTTGCGATATAGCGTCGACCGGCCGATTCCGAGCCGCCGCGCCACTTCGGTCATGCGGCCCCGGTAGTGGCCGATCGCGAGGCGGATGACATCCGCTTCGATCTCCTCCAGCGCGCGCAGGTTTCCATCGGCGTGGAACAGCGTGACGCCGCCGCTGGTCGCCATCGGCGCGGGGCTTGGCGTGGTGTGACGCTGTCCGCCCAGGGCAGCGATCTGGGGGAAATCGGCGCGGGTCAGCGCGGCACCGTCGCAGAGCACGGCGGCACGGAACAAGGCATTCTGCAACTGCCGCACGTTGCCGGGCCAGTCGTAATGGCCGAGCAAAGCGAGCGCATCGTCGGTGATGCCGAGCGGGCGCAAGCCAGGCTGCTGCGCGATGCGCGCGAGCAGATGGCGGGCGAGCGCGGGGATATCGCCGGTGCGTTCGCGCAAAGGGGGAATCGTCACCTGCACGACGTTGAGCCGGTAATAGAGATCCTCACGGAACCGCCCGGCCTCGACCTCCTCGATCAGGCGTTTGTTGGTTGCGGCGATCACGCGCACGTCGACTTCGCGCGTGTGGCGCGCGCCGATCGGCTGGATCTCGCCCGATTGCAGCACGCGCAGCAATTTGACCTGCGCATCGAGCGGCATTTCGCCCACTTCGTCGAGAAACAGCGTCCCGCCGTCGGCCTCCTGAAAGCGGCCGATCTTGCGTTCGAACGCGCCGGTGAACGCGCCTTTCTCATGCCCGAACAGTTCGGATTCGACGAGGTTGGGGGGCAAGGCACCGCAATTGACCGCGACCATCGCCTTTTTGCCGCGCGGGGAGGCGGCGTGGATCGCTTCGGCGACGACCTCCTTGCCGACGCCGCTTTCGCCCTCGACCAGCACCGGCACGCGCGCCCGTGCCGCCTTGGCGGCGATGGCGAGCGCGGCGCGAAAGTCGGGGGCCGATCCGACGATTTCGTCGAAGGCGAGCAGGGCGGGAATCTTCTCGGTCAGCGGGCGGAGTTCCCCCGCCGATTTGCTGGCAACCGCCGCCTCGAGCGCGCTCAGCAGCCGTTCGGGCGCGAGTGGCTTGACCAGGAAATCGGTCGCGCCGCTGCGCATTGCGGTAACGGCCTGCGCGACCGATCCGTTGGCGGTCAGCAGCAATAGCGGCAGCGCAGGGCGGCGGCTGCGCAATTCGGCGATCAGCGTCGTCGGGTCGGCGTCGGGCGCCCATTGGTCGAGCAGCACGGCATCAAGCTGCATCCCGTCCTGCGTGCCCAGCATCGCGATCGCCATCTCGCCATCGGCAGCAAAAATCGCACGCCAGCCGCGCCGTGCCGCGATCGCCGCGACCAGCCGACGCTGCGCGGGTTCGTCGTCGATCAGCATCAGCAGGCGCTGTCCGTTGCGCGTCATGCTTTACCCCATTCCGTCCCAGGTTCAGCCGCTAAACATAGGCGTAAGGTATGAAAGCGCCCTTAAACGCCCCGCGATGAGACAGTGGGGACAAAGCAGGCGGTGCATGCCGTGCCAAACCGCGCCGCAATCGCGGGGGTTGAGGGGCGCGCAGACGCGGGCTAAGCAGGCCTCAACGAAACGACTTTCGAGGGACCGAGACGATGGCTGGCGAAAACGATATCCAGACGCACCAGGCGACCTACCACAAGATGATCGGCTGGATGAAATATGGCGTAGTGATCGTTGCGGCGATCACGGCCTTGGTGATCTTCCTCATCACGCGGAAGTAGGGATGAAGATCGCCGTCCTGCGCGAAACCGCCGAGGGCGAGCGCCGCGTCGCCGCCACACCGGAGACGGTGAAGAAATTCATTGGTCTCGGTGCGACCGTCGCGGTCGAGGCGGGCGCGGGCGGCGGGGCATCGATCGCCGATTCCGACTATCAAAATGCAGGCGCGACCGTGGCGGATCGCGCAGGCGTTCTGTCCGGCGCGAATATCGTGCTGGGCGTGCAGGGCCCGGCGGCGGAGACGCTTGCCGGGGTCGCGCCGGGGGCATGGCTTGCCGCGGCGCTCAACCCCTTTGCCGATCGCGCGCGCATCGACGGCTATGCTGCGGCCGGTCTCGAAGCGCTGGCGATGGAATTCATGCCGCGCATCACGCGTGCGCAATCGATGGACATCCTGTCGTCGCAATCGAACCTGGCCGGGTACAAGGCGGTGCTCGATGCCGCCGCGACTTATGGCCGCGCCTTCCCGATGATGATGACGGCGGCGGGTACGGTGTCCGCTGCGCGCGTGTTCGTGATGGGCGTGGGCGTCGCAGGGCTGCAAGCGATTGCCACCGCACGGCGCCTGGGCGCGCAGGTTTCGGCGACCGACGTGCGCTCGGCGACCAAGGAGCAGATCCTGTCGCTTGGTGCAAAGCCGATCTTCGTCGAGAACGTCAAGGGCATCGAGGGCGAGGGCTCGGGCGGCTATGCCGGCGAGATGTCGCCCGAATATCAGGCCGCGCAGGCTGAACTGGTGTCGGGCCATATCGCCAAGCAAGACATCGTCATCACCACTGCGCTGATCCCCGGCCGTCCGGCGCCGCGGCTGATTTCGGCGGCGCAGGTGGCGAGCATGCGGCCCGGTTCGGTGATCGTCGATCTCGCGGTCGAGGCTGGCGGCAATGTCGAAGGTGCCGTCGCGGGCGAGACGGTGGTGGTGAACGGCGTGTCGATCGTCGGCTATCGCAACGTGCCCAGCCGCCTGGCGGCCGATGCCTCGGCTTTGTTCAGCCGCAACCTGTTCAATTTCCTCGGCGCCTTCTGGGACAAGGAGCAGGGCAAGCCGGTGCTCGATGCCGAAATCGGCGATGCGATCCGGCTGACGCAGGGTGGCAAGGTCGTCAACCCGCGGTTGCTCTCGTGAACATTGATCTCACCTGGGGCGTGTATCTGACCCGAGCTGAGTTTGAGCGGTCCTATCCTGATGAAATCGAAGAGCGGGAAAGATTTATATTCTATGGCGAGATCGAGCACGTACGGGTAGTTTTGACAGATCGACGAATTGAGGTCTCTGCTGGCGAGTATAATCGACATATAAACGAAGATGATATTTCGACTGGAGTTATCTGGCCAAGATCTAAACTAAAGCTCGTGGTGGCTAACGTTCCAAGCGGCGGTAATAGCCCTCTTCGGCTTGCGCTTAATTTTCAGGATACCGAACTCGTCCTTACTATGCCTCAAAGCATGACTTATGAGGAAGCGATGCGAGTGGCTCGAAAGGTGGTACAATAATGGATTTCATCTCGATCCTTTCGATCTTCGTGATGGCCTGTTTCGTCGGCTATTATGTCGTCTGGTCGGTCACGCCTGCGCTGCACACGCCGTTGATGGCAGTGACGAACGCGATTTCCTCCGTCATCATCGTCGGCGCGCTGATCGCCTCGGCGGCGGTTGGGATCGGCAGCGGGGGGGCGGTGTCGAAATGGCTCGGGCTGCTCGCGGTGGTGCTAGCGAGCGTGAACATCTTCGGCGGCTTCGCGGTCACCGCGCGGATGCTGGCGATGTACAAGAAGAAGGCGCCGAGCGCGGCGAAACACTAAGACCCGTCACTCCAGCGAAGGCTGGGGTCTCGTGGGGCGGGTGCTTGCGCGAGCAAGGGGAGATGCCAGCCTGCGCTGGCCTGACGGAAACGGGCACGGAATGGGGACGGATTGCGCGATATGGAACATGTGACGGCAAATCCCTGGGCATCGCTCGCTTATCTCGTCGCGGGGGTGTGCTTCATCCTTGCGCTGCGCGGCCTGTCGAGCCCGGCGACCAGCCAGCAGGGCAACCGCATGGGCATCATCGGCATGACCATCGCGGTCGTGACGACACTCGCGACGCACGTGCCGATGATGCAGACGGCGGTCGCGATGCCGCATTTCGGCGTCGACATCACCGTCCTGCAGGCGCAAATCGACGTCGTCACGATCATCGAAATCCTCGCCGCCATCGGCATCGGTGCCGCGATCGGCATCGTCACCGCGCGGAAAATCGCGATGACCGACATGCCGCAGCTCGTGGCCGCGTTCCACTCGCTGGTCGGCCTGGCGGCGGTGCTCGTCGCCGCAGCGGCGTTCCTCAATCCCGAAGCCTTCGGCATCGCCGAGGATGGCGTGATCTTCGTGCAGAGCCGGATCGAGATGGGCCTCGGCATCGCGATCGGCGCGATCACCTTCAGCGGATCGGTCATCGCCTTCCTGAAGCTCAACGGCAACATGGGCGGCAAGCCGATCATGCTGCCGGGTCGCCACGTCATCAATCTCGGCGTGCTCGCGGCGATCCTCGGGCTGGTCGCGTATTTCACGCAGGACCAGAGCCCGTGGATCTTCTGGACCGTCACGATCCTCAGCTTCGCGATCGGTTTCTTGCTGATCATCCCGATCGGCGGCGCGGACATGCCGGTCGTCGTGTCGATGCTCAACAGCTATTCGGGCTGGGCGGCGGCGGCGATGGGCTTCACGCTGCACAACACCGCGATGATCATCACCGGCGCGCTGGTCGGCTCGTCGGGCGCGATCCTCAGCTACATCATGTGCAAGGCGATGAACCGCAGCTTCATCAGCGTGATCGCAGGCGGCTTCGGCGGCGATGCCGGGCCGAGCGGCGGCGAAGCCAAGGAACAGCGCCCGTGGAAGCGCGGCTCTGCCGAGGACGCCGCCTTTCTGCTCGGCCAGGCCGAACAGGTCATCATCGTCCCCGGCTACGGCATGGCGGTCAGCCAAGCGCAGCACACGCTGCGCGAAATGGGCGACAAGCTGAAGGAACATGGCGTTCGTGTGAAATACGCGATCCATCCCGTCGCCGGGCGTATGCCGGGGCACATGAACGTGCTGCTCGCCGAGGCGAACGTGCCGTATGACGATGTGTTCGAGCTGGAGGACATCAACAGCGAATTCGCGCAGACCGACATCGCTTTCGTGATCGGTGCGAACGACGTGACCAATCCGGCGGCCAAGACCGACAAGAGCTCTCCGATCTACGGGATGCCGGTGCTCGATGTCGAAAAGGCCAAGACCGTGCTGTTCATCAAGCGTTCGATGGGCGGGGTCGGCTATGCCGGGGTCGATAACGACGTGTTCTACATGGACAACACCATGATGCTGCTCGGCGATGCCAAGAAGATGGTCGAGGAAATCGTCAAGTCGCTGGAGTGAGTCGGGGCTATATTCTCAACGTGACGCATCGGCTGGAATGGCCGCTCTGATGCCATATGGACCGGATTGCCGCCGAATTGGATGTAAGTCGACCGTACGTCCCGCGTCGGCCACAGATTGCCGCCGAACCGGCGGCAGTTCGACTACCCCAATTTGGCGTAATGCGTAATTTCCATACTCGTATCGGGCCAATTCGGGCCGATCGAAGGGGATGGCAGAATGGTTAAGGGGTTGGCGGGGCGACCGGCACCGAAATGTTCGCGGCATCCGGCGGCTCAACGATGAGCTGGGCTGGGCAACTTTCGACCGGAAGGCCGGCGACTCTGATCATCGCTGATGCTGTGGCCGGCACCACGCCAGAGGATGCCGTCATCGCGGCGGGGGGCGAACTGCGGGGTAGGGTAAGCTGGGCGGACGCGTGCGTGCGGCTCGAACGGCAGGGGCCGCTTACGGTGGTGCTGGCCGAGGCGCGCGGTGTTTCGGACGCTGCCATCGCGCCGGTGCTCCCGCTGCTCGACGCGATTGGCCGCCGCGGCGAAGCGCGGATCGTCGCGACGCTCGACTTCGAGCAAATCGACTTGCTGAGCGCAACACTCGGCGGGCCGGGGGTGGATTTGTTGTGCGCACCCAGCGAGGCCGAGCGCGTGGCGGCTTTGTGCCTTGCCGGGATGCGCGATGGCGCGCGTGTCCATGACGTCAGCCGCAATGCCGAAGCGGTTCGCTTGCAGCGTCTGAACGAAGAGGTGGCGCGGATCGCCGAAACGCTCGCGCGGCTCACTCGCGGCGAAACCGACACTCGTTATAGCGAGCGCCCGGCGATCGCGAGCGTCAACGCGCCGGCACAAGGTTATCGCGCGCCACCGCCGACCACCGACGGGGCGGAGGTAACGGCGCGCGATATTCGCGAGGCGATCCGGGCGCGGCGCTTGCGTGATCAGTATTTCGGCAAGGGCCTGTTCGAGGATCCCGGGTGGGACATGCTGCTGGACCTGTTCGCCGCCGAATTGGAGCGCGCGCAAGTGTCGGTCTCGAGCCTGTGCATCGCCGCCGCCGTCGCGCCCACCACTGCGCTGCGCTGGATCACGCGCATGACCGAGGCTGGCCTGTTCGAGCGCCAGCCCGACCCGTTCGACCGGCGCCGCGCCTTTCTGGGCTTGTCGCCGCGCGCGAGTGTGGGAATGCGCAATTATGCCGCAGCGGTCGGTCGCGGCGGACTGGCGATGGTCTGATGGAAGGCACCATAGCGTAGGCGCTTTACGAGCAGGCTTGCTCCAGCCGAAAAGCACGCTAAGACGCAGCCTCCCGAACGGGGGCGATTAGCTCAGTTGGTAGAGCGTCTCGTTTACACCGAGAATGTCGGCGGTTCGAGCCCGTCATCGCCCACCATAAAAATCCTGCATAATCAAGATCATCACCCGGCTCTCCGGGTGATGATCTTGTTCCTGTCGGCGGTGATGGTCAGCAAATGGTCAGCACGCCATCATCGCGGAAGAGTTGCGGGAGGCGTTGGCGTTGCATGCCCGCTAGCTCAGCAGCGCGTTCGGCGCTGGCGGCGGTATCGCCGAGCAAAGGAGAGACGATTGCACGAAGCGTCGATCGGGCCCAGCCGGTCCCGCCTTCTTCGATCGCGGCAGCGGGGAAGCCCCCCTCACGCGCCAATGAGCCGAGGAATTCGCGTGAGCTTCCGGCTTGGATCACATCACGCTGCCATTGTCGCAGACCGGTCGCGGTTATCGCCCGAAGGCTATTCTGCTCCTCCGGAATGCCCAGCGCCGTAGCAAGATCCCCCCAGCAATGCCCGCCGCCGCGATAACAGCGGCGGAACCATTCCGACGCCCAAAGCACGAAGAGGCCTGGCCGATATCCCGTGGCAAGCAGTTCAATCGAGCCAAGCTCTTTCAGGTGCCGTTGCAGATCGGCGAACGCCGTTTCCGCAAGTCGATATTGGTGCAGCCATCTCCCGTTAGGCGCGGGCAAGCCATAAGGAGCTGCAAAAGCTTCGCCGATAGCGTCGAAGAAGCCGACGCCGCTGTCGACTCGGCCTATGAGGCGTTCGAGGACGGCCCCTGGGGGCGCATGCATCATGAGGAGCGGGCCAAAATCCTGTTCCGCATGGCCGACCTAATGGACGAGCGCGCCGACGACTTCGCCATCCGCGAGGCGATGGACATGGGGATGCCCTACAAGGACTTCCGCGAGATCATCATGCCGCATTGTTCCGGCCTGTTTCGGTTCTTTGGCGGGTTGGCGATGAGCGCAATGAATGGCGGGTACCGGTCAAGCTACGAATATGACATCCGGATCCTGACCCGGCGCGAGCCGCTGGGCGTGGTGGCGGCCATCACGCCCTTCAACTTCCCGCTGGCGCTCTCCTGCTCGAAGATCGCGCCGGCCTTGGCGGCGGGCAACACGATTGTCCACAAGCCCGCCTCGGATACCCCGCTGACCGCGCTGGCTTTGGCGCAGGTGGCGCTCGATGCGGGCGTGCCCAAGGGGGTCTACAACCTCATCACCGGGCCGGGCGGCCGCCTGGGCGATGCGCTGGTGAAGAACCCCAAGGTCGAGAAGATCGCCTTCACCGGGTCGACGGGCGTCGGCCAGGGCATCATGCGAAATGGCGCCGACACGATGAAGCACCTGACGATGGAGCTGGGCGGCAAGTCGCCCAACATCGTCTTCGCCGACGCAAACATGGAAGCAGCGCTCCAGGCGGCTTTCTGGGGCATTTTCTGGAATAAGGGCGAGGTCTGCGTCGCTGGCAGCCGCATCCTGGTCGAGCGCGCGATCTATGACGAGTTCGTCGAGCGGCTGTCTCGCATGGCGCAGGATGCCGTGCTGGGCGATCCGCTCGATCCCGCCACCCAGATCGGCCCGATCGCCAGCCGCGCGGAATATGACAAGGTGCTACGCTATGTGCAGGCCGGTAAGGACTCGTCGGCGCGACTGACCGCCGGCGGCGGCACGCGGCAGATCGACGGCAAGGGACTGTTCATCGAGGCGACGGTGTTTGCCGATGCCACCAACGACATGACGATCAGCCGCGAGGAAATCTTCGGCCCGGTCGTGCCGGTGATCCCGTTTGAGGGCGAAGACGAGGCGATTCGTCTGGCCAACGACACCCCCTATGGCCTCGCTTCCGGAATTCAGACCGGCGACATCGGCCGCGCCCTGAGGCTGGCCGATCGCATCAAAGCAGGTACGGTCTGGCTGAACACCTGGCACAAGTATCACCCGAACGCGCCTTTCGGCGGGTATCGCATGAGTGGATACGGCCGCGAGCAGGGCGCCGAGGCGCTTGAAAACTACAGCCAGTACAAGACGATCTGGGCGAACTTGGCCTGACTCTGCAGCCCGCCCGGATCAGCGGCCCCCGTCGCGTTCGCCCCCTACGCGAAGGGGGCCGCCACATTTTCCCTCAAACAAGGCTTATGCAGATGAGCACGAGCAGACGATATGCCGCTCTTGTAGCTGTAGCGCTCGCAGCCCTTCCGGCGACATTGGCCAGCGCGCAGGAGTCGGTCGGTGATCGCTTTCGGCGCGCGGCCTGCACCGACGGAATGCCGGTTTCGCGGGCCGTGCAACGGGCTAATGCGGCCGTGGTGCGCAGCTTTGTTGAGCAAGGTTTGGGCCGTGGCGATCTGACGGCCTTCGATCGATATGTGGCCCCCGAGATCTGGGTCTCGACAGGCCTGAAGCCGGAGGCGCCGATAACGAGCCGCGAGGAATACAAGCGTGTCGTTGCGAGCACGCTGGGCGTCGCGCTTTCATCAACAAACGCCACGTTGGATATTCAGGAAGTCCTGGTCACGCAGGATGGTAGGGTGATCGTGCGGTTCGTGGCCCACGCGGACCATGTCGGTGCGTTGAATGGCGTGCCTGCGACCAATCGCCGCCTTACGCTCGCGGAAACCCACCTGATGTGCGTGCGCGGCGGCAAGATCGTGGAGAACTATGTCGGCGCTTTGAACCCTCTCCAATGGGAAATGATCTACTCTGACAAGATCAAGCGGCAAGTGTTGCCATGATAGGTAAGCAGCCAGCCGCTGCGTCATACTACGCGCCATGCGAGACGCCAGCTGGTTCGGTTCCTGAGCATTAGACCCGACGCCGCCGCCTTTGCGCCCGGCCCGCAATACACTGCCGCTGCAAGACATGAACGGAGATCGCCAATGCTCGCACTTGAAGCTTATGCCGACGCTTATCCTTATGCCGCGTTTCATCGCGAGGGCGGGGTGCTGACTATCAGACTTCACACCAGTGGCAGCGACTGGGTGTTCAATCAGAATTCTCAGGACACGCTGGCGCGGCTGATGCGCGATGTGGCAGCTGACCGGGAAACACGGGTCGTGATCGTCGAGGGAACGGGGGAGACCTTTTGCGCCGGGCTGGACATGAACGAGGTCGGCGCCTTCGTTGCCCAATTCGACGCGGCCAGCGCTGATCGCTGGATCGTCAACGGCCGCAACGTCCTCTCGGCCTTTCTCGAAGTGGAATGCCCCATCATCTGGTGCCTGAACGGGCCGGTGACGATCCATCCCGAATTCTGGTTCGGCGGATGTGACATCATCCTCGCCGACCCAGCAGCCTATGTGCAGGACCTGACGCACATCGGCGGCGGCAACATGTGTGCCGGTGACACGCTGAGTGTGTGGGAGTCGCTGCTCGGGCTCGGCCGTGCGCGCTACTTTCACCTAATGGCGCAGCGGCTCGACGCGGACGAACTGCACCAGCTCGGCATCGTCCACGAAGTCGTGGCACGCGAGACGCAGCGTGACCGTGCACGCGAGATTGCTGCACAGCTGTTCAGGCTACCGCCGCTAACGCTGCGCTACTCGCGCTACTCGATCAACAGTCGCCTGCGCCGCAACGCGTTTCTCGACACGGCGCCGTCCTATGGCCTGCTTGGCGTTGCGGCGCTCGAGACGTTCGGGCCGCAGCGGGGGTGAGCGCGCCGTTCCTCACTCCGAGCGTTATTGCGCTGCTTGATAAGGTGAACGCCAATGCCGGTCCGCCGGATTATCGGCCGGAAGTTCAGCGCGCGGCGCTGAATGGCGCGATGGCGGCGCTTGGCTGGAGCGGCAACGGCACGGCGGATGAGCTGGTTGATCTCGATTCCGGTGCGACAATCCACATCTATCTTCCCGACGCAGCCGATGCCGCATCGACGATCGTCTACATCCATGGCGGCAGCTTCATTGCTGGCGGCGCGTCCAGTCACGGGCCGCTTGCGCGGAGTCTGGCGGATCGTACTGGAAGAATTGTTGCACTGGTCGACTATCGGCTCGCGCCCGAACATCTGGCGCCCGCCGCCTGCGACGATTGCGTCGCAGCCGTGCGCAAGCTGGCTGAGCGTGGGGTCGAGCGGCTGGCGATCGTCGGCGACAGTGCCGGCGGCGCCCTGGCGGCCGCAACCGCGCTGGCGGTGCGCGGATCGGTCAGGCCTGCGCTGCTTTTCCTGATCAATCCGATGATCAGCCCCGCGGCGAACTTCGATGGTTCGCTGCGAGAGTACTCCCACGGCTTTTTTGCCGGCGCCGATGATTTTGCCGCCGGGTGGGATGCGTATCGGGGGGGCGGGGGCTTCGGGACACTCGACGACCTGCTCGCCTTCGACGATCTGCCCGGACTGCCGCCGACGATCATCCTGACCAATGAGGTCGATCCCGTCCGCGATCAGGGCGAGCATTTCGCCGAGAAGCTCTCGGCGGCGGGTATAACCACTTTGTCACTACGCGCGCGCGGGCTGATCCACGCGGCTTGGCTGTTCCCAAAGGCATTGCCCGAGGCAGAGCTCCTCCTGGGGATCATCGCGGGCAGCTTGCGAACAGCCTTAGGGGCCTAAATCATGCGCATGATCGTTGGCGTGTCGGGTGCAACCGGAGTTGTTTACGCCATTCGATTGCTTGAGGTGCTCCGCGTCCTCCGCATCGAGAGCCATCTCGTCATCAGCAAGCCAGGCGAAATGACTCTCGCTTATGAGACGGAGCTCGCCACGCGCGAACTGCGGGCCATGGCCGATTTCAGCTATGCGATCGGCGATGTCGGCGCGGCGATTTCATCGGGTTCTTTCCGGACGATGGGCATGGTCATCGCGCCTTGTTCGATGCGCACGGTAGGAGAGATTGCGGCCTGCACAACGTCCAACCTGCTGACCCGGGCCGCCGATGTCTGCCTCAAGGAACGGCGCCGCCTGGTGTTGATGGTGCGCGAGACGCCGCTGCATACCGGCCACCTCAAAGCTATGCTTGCCGCGACCGAGGCGGGTGCGATCATGTTCCCGCCGGTGCCCGCCTTTTATGCCCGGCCGCAGAGCCTGGCCGACATGGTCGATCACACCATCGGCCGCGTGCTCGACCTGTTCGATCTCGACGCGGGTCTGGTCGACCGTTGGACCGGAGAACTGCCCGGCCGCGCGTCTGCAGACGTCGTGCCCCTTGAAAGGAGCTCGGAATGACTCCCCTCATTCACGTCTTCGCTGTTCCGCCGGACAAGTTCTTCGTCAATAGCTTCATCGTCGAAAGCGAGGCGGCATTGGTGCTCGTCGATACCCAGTTTCTCGTTTCAACCGCAGAGGCACTGGCGGACAAAGCCGCAAGCCTCTGCAAGCCGCTCGCCGGTATCGTGATCACGCATCCGCATCCCGATCACTTCAATGGTCCTCCGATCCTGCTCGACCGGTTGGGCCCTGTGCCTGTCTATGCCACCAGGACGACGATCGCTGGGATCGCCGAGACGCAGCCATCGAAGCTGGCCACCTGGACGCCTGTCCACGGTGACGACTACCCGTTGTTGGATGCGCTGCCGGATCAGGTGACAGGTAGCGACGAGACATGGACCATCGGCGGGATCGTGCTCCGTGTCGTTGATCTGGGGCCGGGGGAGAGCAGTGATATCACGGTGCTGCATGTGCCCGATGCCGATGCGCTGAACGTCTCGGATCTTGTCTATCACGGTTGCCACCCATGGCTGGCAGAACATCGCAGCGATGCCTGGCTTGATCAGCTTGATCGGGTCGAGAGCAGGTTCCCCAACACGCTTCACATATTCCGCGGCCACGGCATCGCCGGCGGGCGGGCGCTGTTCGACCTGCAGCGGCATTACATTCGCAAGCGGCAGGCTCTCGTCGCGCAGCGTGCGCGGGGCGGCGTCCTCGACACGGCGGGCCTGGCCCCGGTCCATGCAGCAACGCGCGCCGGACGTCAGGATTGGCCGCTCGCAGCCCTTGTCGACATGAATGAGGCGGCACTGGCCGCCGAACTGGCGGAGCAACAGACATGACCCACCATAAGGACCTGCGCAGTTACCTCGATGCGCTGGAATCGATCGGCGAAGTGCAACGGATTGCGCGCCCGGTCGCACTGGACCTCGAGATCGGTGCTGTCAGCCGGCGCGCGGGCGAGACCGGACAAGCCGCGCCGCTTTTCGAGAACATTCCCGAGCGCCCTGGTATGCGCGTGCTCGGCGCTCCCGGCGGGGTGTCGTCCCAGCCCGGGCAATGGCTGGCGCGGATCGCGCTGGCGCTCGGCCTGCCCGCAGGCGCGACCGGGCGCGACATCGTCGAGGCTATTGCAGCCGCCCGCGCCCGTCCACTCGTGCTGCCGCGCATTGTCGAGACCGGACCGTGCAAGGAGAACATCCACATCGGCACCGATGTCGACCTGATGGAGCTGCCGGCTCCGCTGCTGCACGACGGCGATGGCGGACGCTACCTCAACACCTTTGGCATCATCTGTTGCGAAACGCCCGACAAAAGCTGGCGCAGCTGGTCGATCGCGCGGATCATGGTGGTCGACGGCAAGCGCATGGCCGGGATCATCGCGCCCAACCAGCATATCGGCATGGTCCGCAAGACCTGGAGCGACATCGGCCAAGACATGCCCTTTGCCCTCTCTCTCGGCGGGCCGCCGGTGCTGCCCTATGTCGGCGGCATGCCGCTTCCCGAGCACATGAGCGAGGTCGAATATGCCGGCGCGATCCTGGGCGAAGCCATCGAGGTCGTGCGCGCCGAAACGGTAGACGTGCTAGTGCCCGCCACCGCCGAGATCGTGGTCGAGGGCCATGTCTCGCTGACCGAGACGGCGCCCGAGGGACCTATGGGCGAATATGCCGGCTACCTGTGGGAAGGGCCCCCCAGCCCCAAGCCGGTCTACAATGTCACCGCGATCACCCACCGCGACAGCCCGATCCTGCCGATCAGTGTCGCCGGCGAGCCGCCCGAGGAGAACCACACTGCTTGGGGCATCCCCAATGCTGGTGAGATCGTGTTCCTGCTGCGCGAGGCGGGGTTTCCCGTGGCCACTGCCTGGTCGCCATTTGAAAGCACCAACCACTGGTTTGCGATCAGCGTCGAGCGCGACTGGCGCGCAAAGACCGGCCTGCGCTCGTCCGAACTGTGCCGACGCATTGCCGACATCCTCTTCGAGAAGAAGGGCGGCATGGGCACGCCGAAATATCTGGTCGTCAACGATGATATCGACATCAGCAACACCCAGGAGTTGGTCTGGGCCTTCGCTACGCGCAACCATCCCGGCAGCCAGGGCGCGCTCGTCTACAATGACGAGAACACCAACCCGCTGGTTGCTTATATCGACAATGCCGAGAAGGCGTCGCTTCGCACCACCAAGGTGATCTACAACTGCCTCGACCCCGAGCATCTCGGCGGCAAGCTGCCCAAGCGTTCCTCATTCCGGCACGCCTATCCGATTGAGTTGCAAACGCAGATCACCTCAAACTGGGCAAGTTACGGATATTCGGCCGAGGACGCCGATACCCGCCGAACCAGCCTGCAACAGTCGTGAGCAGCACCGCCATGTCCACAAACCTGTTTGGCGCCGGCCTTTTTGCTGACTTCTACAATGCCAATGATCCGCAAGCCGCTGCGCGGCTCGTGGCCGAGCGCGTTGCGGAAAGCTTTGTCGATCACGCACCGATCTTCGGCGCCAGTCCCGACAAGGCGGGCTTTGCCGGTGCAGTGAGTGCAATGAATGCTGCCTTCCGCTAGGACTATGTCGTCGAGCAGCTCGTCAGCGAGGCCCACATGCACGTCGCCATCTGGCGATCGCAGGCGACCCATGTCGGCACATTGCTGGGCGTGGAGCCGACGGGCAAGACCTTCACCGTCACGGGCATCACCGCCTATGCCGTCGAGAATGGCCTGATCACGGCACATTGGGAACAGTTCGATGCGGTCACCATCCTCACCGAGCTTGGCATCAATCCGGCAATGGGAGCGTAAGGCATGAAGATTGGTATCATTGGAGCTGGCCACATCGGCGGAACGCTCGGTCACCTGCTGTCCCGCGCTGGACATGAAATCCTCTATGGTACCCGCAATCCGACTGCGGTCAGCGCCAAGGCCGGGACACTGGCCAAGGCGGCTGCCTTCGGGGAGGTTGTAATCTTCGCCGGGCCGTTCGGAGCTTGGCCGGACTTTGCGCGAGACAATGCGGCGGCGCTGGTGCGCAAGGTCCTGATCGACGCTTCCAACCCTTATCCCGACCGCGATGGACCGATGGCCGCGGCGGTGGTCGAATCAGGCCGGGGTTCGGCCGCCTATGTCACCGAGCTGCTGCCGGACAGCCACATCGTGCGGGCTTTCAATACCATCTACTGGATCGACCTGCGCGACGAGGCCGGCCGGCCGGGCGAGAAGCTAGCCATGCCGATCGCCGGGAATGACGCCGAAGCGGTGGGAATCGCGCAATCGCTTGTGCGCGATGCGGGGTTCGATCCGGTAGTGGTGGGCGGCCTGAAGCGCTCGATCGACCTTGATCCGGGCAGCCCGATCTACGGCAAATCCATGACAGCCGAGCGCTTGCGCGCAGAGCTTGGACTTGCAGCCGGAACGGCTTGAGAGGACTAGTTTATGAAAATTGGAATTATCGGCGCGGGCAATGTCGGAACCGGCCTCGGCAAGCGCCTAGCCGCGAAAGGTCACGACATCGTGGTGAGTTTCGCGCGAAGCCCCGACAAGGTGGTTTCCGCCGCAGTCAGTATTGGCAGAACAGCCCGCGTCGGGACGCCTGAGGAGGCGGCTCGCTACGGCGACGTCGTGATTATCGCCACGCCTTGGTCCGCAACCCTTGAGATAATCCATGCAATCGCACCGATGCTTGTGGGAAAGATTGTCTGGGACACTACCAATCCGTTGAAACCTGACATGAGCGGGTTGGAGATCGGCACTACCACGAGCGGTGGCGAGGAGATCGCTCGTGCCGCTCCTGGCGCTAAAATTGTCAAAGCCGTGCCGCCCTTCGCCGAGATATTGCTTTCGCCCTCATTGGAGATCGGCGGAGAACTTCCAGGGGTCTTCATCTGCGCCGAGGACGCGGAAGCCCGGAAGGTCATCCTGAGCTTGGTCGAGGATCTCCCAGCATCTGGCATCGACGCCGGACCGCTATCGCTCGCGCGCTACACCGAGCCGTTGGGAATGCTGCTCGTGCAGCTTGCCTATGCTCAGAGCATGGGTGCCCGCATCGGCACGCGGCTCATTCGTTAGGAAATAGGTATGCAGACGGGAGAGTTTGAAGGGCAACGTGTTTGCATCGTCGGCGGGACAGCGGGAATAGGATTGGCGATTGCGCGTAGCCTCGCCATCGAGGACTGCGAAGTCGTCATTGCTGGCCGCGATGAGGCGCGGGCGCGAAGAGTTGCTGGCGGTATCGGCCTCAATGTCGAGGGACGGGCAGTAGACGTTTTAAATGAGAGTTCGATTGCCGCGCTATTCGACAGTCTTGGCTTGATCGACCATCTGATCATCACCGCGGCGCAAGTGCACGGCGGTCGCTTCCGCGATGGGCCTTTGATGAATGCGCGGCAATCGTTTGAGGGAAAATTTTGGTCGCAATATCTTTGCGCGCGACTTGCCCGCGTGAGGCGTTCGATCCTGTTTTTTTCCGGCACGCTCAGTCGCAAGCCAATGGTTGGAACCTCGGTCATTGCAGCGGTTAACGGAGCTATTGAAGCGCTTGGGCGTTCGCTGGCAGTTGAACTCGCCCCGTTGCGCGTCAACGTAATTTCACCTGGGCTGATTACGGGAACAAATGCGTATTCTGCAATGCCACAGCAGGATGTTGATCGAATGATTCAAAGTGCCTCGCTTAATCTTCCATCTCGAATGGTTGGAAATCCAGAGAGTGTTGCAGGTTTGGCAACTGCTATACTGGCGTCGCCATATATAACCGGCGCAACATTCGATGTTGATGGTGGAGGCTTGATTTCCTAGGCGGCCATAAAATATTCACGTTGAATATTATTCAGGAATATTAGATTCGAACCAAGTTTAGTAAAGATGATTATATTTTACTGAAAGACCGAACTAATTTATAGGTTACGACGAAGTGCGAATCTAAACATTCGCAATTTGTTTCTGATTTGTTTCTGTCAAGTGAAATATAATTCATCTATTTTATACAATTTGTAACTTGGCATGCAGGGATGCCAAGGTATTGGTTGTAGGTGGGGTTTGGTTGTTGCGACAGGGCGCGGCAGCCCATTAAGGAGCCTTCCCTTGCCAAAAGGACTTTTCCCAAGCTTGACTCTACTATCTTTTGCGATCTCTGTTCCGGCTCACGCTCAATCGGATCAGGCGACGCAAGTTGATACGGGGCCATACGTCGGTCTAAGTGGCGGCGTCTCTCTGCCAAATAGATCCAATAACCGAGGCACTTTCAAGAGTGACGTTCCCGCTACGTCGGACTTCCCTGCAATAAGTTCTGGAACACCAATAAGCTGGCGAACCCGTTTCGATGCGGGGTTCAATATCGCGGGTCAGTTTGGGTACCGTTTTGAAAATGGATTTCGTCCCGAGGTCGAAGTCGCGTATTCAGAATTTGGCGTACGCGACCATTCCAGTTTGGCCGTAGGCGGCAACACTATCGACGGCTTGGATTCCGCCGTCTTAACTCAAGGCTCGGCGTCGATCACAAATCCAACCGTTGGCGCCGTATTATCGACGGATCCCAGCCGGATCAAAAATCTAGCGGTCTTCGGAAATTTATATTACGACTTTAATCGAACAGGTCGGTTGCAACCTTATGTCGGGGCCGGCCTTGGCGCGCAGCGAATCGATATTAAGTATGCGCCCTCAGGAGTAACCGTCGCAGACGCTGACAAGACGCGGTTCGCCTATCAGCTGATGGGCGGCGTAACATACAAGATAACACCTTCGGTCGATTTATTTGGTCAATATAACTATCGAGCCACCAGCGCCCGGGCTAATGTCGATTTGAGCCTGTTGCCCGCAACTCTCGGAGTCCAGTCCCGGCAGTCTATAATCAGCACAGGTGTCCGCATCCATTTCGGAAAAACACGGTGAGTAACTGGCGCCCGGCATATTAATGCCGGGCGTATTTTTTTGTACGTAATTAATATAAATGAATACATGCTAAATAAACGAGTAATGGACATAAATATATAATTTATGAGCTCGTATCAAACAGATTCTTTTTGTTTATTTGTTTTACAGAACTATCTACTAATTATGGAATATGTTAGCCTTATTCTAGTTATCGTATAAACGATATAGCAACCCTATGATTGGTTTGTCATAACGCAATGTTTAGAGGACAACGGCCGTTATTCCAGCGAGCGCACGAAGGTCTTGGATCTCGGGGGATAGGTGGTGATGGCCGCTATACGATTTTGTTGGTGTCGGGCAGGCGCTACTCTGTAGCGGCATGTTTGACGCTCACCGACGGCTCAATGCCGATGCAGGTCTTGCGGCGAGAGAAGGGTCCGCGCATTTTGCGCGATCGCGTTCTAGCTGGGATTGATCAATCACGAACCAAATGGTTGGCGCATTGGTTGATACGTCTTACCGCGTTACACGGCGAGATTGGCTTAACGACGGCGTTGATCCTTGATGGTTGCATAGATCCGGCCTGTTTCCCATGCGTCATGACCCTTTGTCGTGAAGGAGCATGGGTATACAAGTCGTCCATTAGAGATGCGACTCAAAATGTTGCCAGTCGCCTTGATCGTTTAACTCCGCTAACGCAGTCGCTGAACGCTGAAGGTTCTTATGCTCAAGAGTATGAATCAAGCATGAATTTGTTAGAGACTGATGTTGTCCATTAATCTATCGATAGCCGGATTATATTTGCCGAGCAAATACAGAAAATCGTCTCGGGATGAAATGGAATAGGTGACGTTGCGCGCGAAAAAGTATTTCGAGTGTTCAATGTTCGAACGGATATAATTTTTTATACATAATCTTATTTGGCCTTTATGAGTATTATAATTTATATATATATCGATCTAAATTATATCTAGTTTTTTAGCGGATTTTACGAAGTAGTATACTTTGGAAAGGCCGTAATCTCGCTCTTGTGGACGGCAGGACCTGGCATAGAATCGGTTCAGACGACAAGGCGACGGGTTGCCCCTCAGAAAACGGACAAATATTTTCTCGGCGTCGAAGTGAGATTTTGGCGAAACGGTTTGCGGCTGACGCCAGGATGGCGGCCGTCGCAGGTCGGACAGCGCCTCGCTTACGTCACATCAGGTTTCAGCTAGCGGCGAGGGTGGCATCGTCACCTGGACACTCGGCCGAGCCAGGTTGCGCTGGAGGTAGGACGAGAGTTGCGGCAGTGCGCCGATGAGCGCGGCACCCTCGGGCATCGTATTCGTGTAGAACAGGATCGGGACGAGATAGGCATCGACGCGGCCGAACGGCTCCTGGCCAATGTCTCCGTTCTTCAGCGCCGTCTCAAGAACATCGAGCGTCGCTGCCATCTTGGGCAGCAGCGTGTCGATGACCGCGCGATCAGGCCCGCCATCGGCGCCGCTCGGGAAGAAATAGGCGAACAGATATTGCCTGATGAGCAGCGGCTCGACCGTGCTGGTGATCATCGAGGTCCAACTGTCGCTGCGACGGGCCGCATCCGGATCTGCCGGTACGAGTTCCGGGCCATCGAACGTGCTATCCAGGTAATCGATGATCGCCCGCGACTCCCCGATCGCCACCGAACCGTGGCGCAGGATCGGAATCTTGCCGAAAGGGTGAACCGCCAGGGCCTCTGGACTATGCGGCGGCACGGGGATGTTCTCGTGGGCAACGCCCTTTTCCGCGAGCGCGATGCGTGTCGCCCAAACGAAATTGCTCTGCGGCAAACCGATGATCTGAACGGCGGACATGGTCTTCTCCTTGCTAATGCAAGGAGTGACGCCCGAGGCGAAGAGATTGGGACAATTGCGCTCAGTTTGCGTGCAGCGCCCGCTGGCTCAGCAGCCAGGTCCGGATCGCCGGGTGCTCGGCCAGGCCTGCAGCACGGGTGTAAGCGTCGGCTGCTTCTGTGTGCTCGCCTGCGGCAGCCAGCGCGAAGGCGCGAGTTGCCCAATAGGGCTGGTGGGCCTTGACCCAGTCGGGGTCCAATGCGTCCAGCGCTTGGATCGCGTCCAGCGGCTGACCGGACTGGGCCAGGGCGGCCGCGCGAGAGACATGGCTTCCGATCGTCGGCGCCATACTCACAAGCCCTTCATAAAGGTCGAGAATCGCGGTCCAGTTCGTGACGGGGCGACGGCGGCGATCGGCATGCACTGCCTGGATCGCCGCCTCGAGCTGGAACCGTCCGGGACGTCCGAGGCGGCCGGCCTGGCGCAGGCACCGTTCCGCCTCTGTCATTAAGGCTCCGTTCCAGCAGGCGGGGTCCTGCCCGCTGACAGGAACATACCGACCGCCGTGGATTGGCGATGGCCGGGCCGAGACGAGCAGCATGAGCGCAAGCAGTCCGGCGGCCTCAGGTTCACCGGGGGCCAACTCGGCAAGCAGTCGCCCCAGCCACAGCGCCTCGTGTTGTAAGGAATCGTCGCCCTCGCCGCCCCGCGACAGTGTAAAAGCGGCATAGACGGCGTCGAGGACAGGCTCCAGCCGATCGGCCAGCGCCTCCGGTTCGGGCGTCTCGAACCGCACGCCCGCACCAGCAAGCTTTGCCTTGGCGCGTACAAGTCGCTTCGTCATCGCTGCGGCGGAAACCAGAAAGGCCGAAGCCATGCGCTCGGCCGAGAGCCCCAGAACGGCCTGGAGCATGAGCGGCGTGCGCGCGCCAGCATCGATCGCCGGATGCGCGCAAGCGAGCAGCAGCCCCAGCCGCTGGTCGGGATAGGCCGCGTCCTCGTTCATGGCCGTTTCCGCCTCCTCTTGCATGCGAACAAGTTCGGCCAGCGCGAGGTCGGCACGGGCGCGGCGGCGGGCGCGGTCGATGCTGCGCCGCTGCGCCACCGTGACCAACCATCCTTGCGGATTGGCCGGTATCCCGGTGGCGGGCCAGCGCTCCAGTGCGGCGAGCAAGGCGTCCGCCAAGGCGTCCTCGGCTTCGGCAAGATCGCCGGACCGGGACGCGAGCAGGGCAACCAGGCGGCCATAGGCCCGGCGCGCCTCGGTCTCGACCGGGGACCAGGCCATTACCGGTCGGTCATGCGGTCAGGATCGGGCGAACTTCCACCGCACCGTAAGACGCAGCCGGGTTGCGTGCGGCCCACTGGAGCGCCTCGTCGAGATCGGCGACTTCGATCACGAAGTACCCGCCGAGCTCTTCCTTGCTGTCGATATAGGGTCCGTCGTGGACATCGCGCCGGCCATCGCGCAGCCGGACGGTCGTCGCCGTGGTCCCAGGCTTCAGCGCGTTGCCGCCGCGCATCACGCCGGCGTCGACCATCGCCTGGGTGTAGGCGATCCAGGCGTCCATGTCGCCATGGGCGTCGAGGGTTCCGTCGGCCTTAGCGGCGGGAACGTAGTTCATGATCATGTATTGCATGGCTTTCTCCTTTTCCAAACCCATGACGCACCGCTCAGCGGCATTCGGACATCAGGAGCGGGACGCAGCGAATTTTTCTCCAGGGCGGACGTCCGGGCCCCCTGTCGCCTAGCGCTCCTTCAAGATCATCAGGGTCGAGGTTGCCGAGGCAATAAGAGCCCCGCAGGCATCAATCAGCCGCGCTTCGGCGAAGGCGATGCGGCGGCCCATGCTGACGATCCGCCCGTCCACTCCCACGGGACCGGTCCTGTCGGTCATCGCCTTGTCATAGGATACGTTGAGTTCGACGGTGGTGAAGGACTGGCCCTCGCCAAGTCGGCTCACCGCATGATCGAGGTCGATCAGATAGTTGGTGCTGTAGGCGTAGAAGGCCGCCTCGCGCGTCGCTGCGGTCCAGCGCGACGCGGGGTCGGTGAGGTTGATCCGCTTGGGGGTGACCGGCGTCGCGCCGCCGAACGCCGCATCGTCCAACACGTCCAGATACTCCGCGACAGCGCGTCCGACCGCTTCGGGTGGCAGGCCTTGCTCGCCCGGCACCGACCGCTGGCGATGGACGTCGGCGCGGATCAGGCTGGCATCGACCGCAAAGCCTTCACCGCCGACCAGCCCCTCGGCCATGCAGCGCGCCACGGTCATCTCGAACAGTTGCCGCAGCAAGTCGCTGTGGCGGAACCGACCATGCCGGTTCTTCGAGAAGGTCGAGTGGTCCGGCACATCGCCGTCCAGGCCCAAGCGACAGAACCAGCGATAAGCGAGGTTCAGATGCACGTCGTCGCACAGCCGCCGCTCGGAGCGGATGCCCATGCAATAGCCGATGATCAGCATCCGGATCATCAACTCCGGATCGATCGAAGGCCGACCGGTCTCGCTGTAGAACGGCCGCAGGTGCTCGCGGATATCGGACAGATCGACGAAACGGTCGATCGAGCGCAGCAGGTGATCCGCTGGCACATGCCGCTCCAGGTTGAAGCTGTAGAACAGCGCTTCCTGCGCCACCGTCCGCTCGCCCATCATCGGCCCGTCTCCGCTTCCTCGCAAAGACTGAATCAGATCGTCAGCGCGACTTCAAGGCTGAGTTTTTCAACAAAATAGGCCCAGTACCAGACGTTGGTTCCTCGCTAAATTTCGCCCGAAAGCAGCCATATACTTACCGTGGTGGCGGTGCGGCCAGTTTGCTTAAGTCAAACTTGGTCTCGGGCAGCAAACCGAGCTGCTGCATCATCGCGATATCGTCACGGCTTGCCCAGTGCTCGGCGATTAGGCCCTCCTTCACCACATACCAGTGGATGTGCTGCACATCCATTTGCTTATGCGTTGGAGAAACGCCGATCATCAGACCGCCGTTAACGGGGAGTTGCCCCGTGCCCTCATGAGTTCCGCGAAAACGACAGCGAGCGGCTACGGTATGCCCTTGGGCGACGATGTCCTGGATGGTGAACGACCAGTCCGGGAAGGTTGTCTTGATATCCTGTAGGATCGCCAGCACAGCACGTCTCGGCACCTCTCGACCGTGGTTGCGGGTTGGGTCGCTGAATAGGGCTGCGGCGTCCTCAATGCGCCCGGCAGAGACCAGCTCGTATTGACGTCGGACGATGCTGATATTGTCAGCTTCATTAGTCATCTGCTGGCTCCCAAATTCGACCATGGCCTCTACAGGCACGGCTATGCCCGTCGACGCAAACGCCAGACCCGTACAAACCTGGCGCCGCGTTAGGGCAGATTCATCGACGTACGGCGCGCTGTCCATGGCTTCTTTTCACCCGAGAGGCATGGCAACGTCTTGGACATTTCCGACATCCGGCAGGATGGTGCGCGGCGCGCCACCCGTCAGCGCCCTTACTTCACGATTGAAATGGGCTTGGTCGGCAAAGCCCTCGTCTGCAGCGACTGCAGCCAAAGGCTCACCCTGCTTTGCTGCAAGCAGCGCACGACGCAGCCGAACGATGCGTTGGAAACGCTTGGGATGCATGCCTAATTGGCGATGAAACCAGCGCGTGAACTGACGATCGCCGAGGTTAACTGCGCCAGCCGTTTGCGCGACGCTGCGGCCCTTAGCGAGCAGCGATGCCGCACTAGCCGCGCGAGCATCGGGCCTGAGGTCTGCAAACGCCTGCGGCATCAACCGGTCGGCAATGCGCCCCTCGGCGAAGCCATCCGCCAATTGGTCGACAATGGTCGAGGAGATGTCGCCGAGGTGGACGATCCGGTCGGTCAGCAATGCAAGTGGCAAGCCAAGCAATGACGAGGCTGTGACCGGATCCAGCGAAAGAAGCTGTACGCGACTGCCGACCGCATAGCTACTAGGACGCGCCACAGTCATCGGACCGATAATGTCGATTTGCCCATCGACGCAGGCAAACTCGACAGCCGTATCAGGAAGTACGATGCGCCGCGCCATAACTTCGAATTGGACGACCGAGGTCGGCCGCCTCGTCATGAACCTCGGGATTGCACTCATCGAAATCTGGTCCGCCGTGAGAGGGCAACTACCAAACTAAGATCCTTGAACCCCGATGGATATATGAGATTTGCTTTGTTATTCCGTGGCGGACGGCGTCTGTTTTCGCCCCGCTTGTTGTCGTTTGGTTGCGTCCTCGCGCTCTCCAAATGCCGACCTCGCTCGGCTAGTGGCTGTCGCATTTGTTAGATTCCTGAACATCCCGGCCTCGATCGTCGATACGCGCGAACCGCAATCAACCGGCCAAGCCCGTAGCCAAGGCGGAGACCGCCGAGTTGGAGCCGATAGGCACAACAAGGACTTCAACCAGCGTGACCGTGCCAAGCCCCCACCAATAGGCCGGGTGGACGCGATGCCAGTTCGCAAGATCGAAGACAATCCCTGCACAAATCGCTGCGGCCAAGGCTGTAATCACGGCGATTGGCGTAACGGTTCCAAGGTGAAAAAGCCCGAGCAGGCGGCTAAGCGCGGGGGCGGTGGTCAACACGGTACCGCAAAACATCAGCCGCTTGTGCCAGTCAGCGTGGTTGCGAAGCAAGACAGCTGCGAGAGTGAGTCCTCCGAAGCCCAAGATATGCAGAATATCAAGAGCAAGGAAAAGACCGAGCGGGAATACGCCGTTTATGCTTCCGCGCGCTACGGCCATTAGCGTCGCGGCAATCCCCAGCGGCACCATAACCGTTGCAATCCCCGAGCCCAGCCACCCGAGCCGGCGATGGAACCCGATGTTCGAGCCGTCCGCCACCAGCCAGTTCTGCACCAAGTACAGAACTATCCACGACGAAAACACGATCGCATGCAGGTGGACCGGCCATGGAAAATCGGTAAACCAGACTCGTTTCAAGACGACCTGAGAGCCGAAGCCGATCAGAACGATCAGGAAAATCACGACTGCCATGACTAGGAAGAACCGGCGTTCACGACCCATCAGCTTTGTGACATTCACTTCAGGCATAATGGCAACCGAAGTCCTTGATCCGCTGATGGATACGATGTCGCGACACGCGCCACTGGACAAGCGTAATCGGGTTCAAGTTTGGCCTGACAGGAAGGTATATAAATCTGTTTGGACGACAGCAGCCTGATGCTTTCGCCCACTTTCAGCCTCTCGTGACGCCCGACACGATAATGGCGGCTAGTGGGGCCGCAAGCCGCCGGTCCGCTAAGTGACCTAAGTGTGGTCGGTCGCGGTCTGAACCAAAACGGTCCTAGGTATATGACCGCGTATAGGGAGCCCCATCTCCGTCACTACAGGTGTGCCCCGCACGAAATTTTTTTTGGGGGCACGGGCGGGGGCACCGCGCCGCATGCGAGCGAAAAAAATGACGGAAATCAGCTGCTACTCGACATTATCGTGGTAGGGTCATCGCCCACCATCCATGCGACGGACGGCCCGCAAGTCGCTTTGGTCGGCATTCGCGTCGAAGCTCGATGTGCCGCTCCGATTTACGCTGATCCGCTGGGAAATGACGAGTAAGGACGACGAGATCAGCACATTGCGCTAGGAATTCTCTTCGGTGCGCGCACCCCGCGCCCTGCAGGACCGCTTCGATCGGCGGGGGGAGCTTGCTACCTCAGCATGTCAGTCGGTCAGCGCGAGCAGTGCGAAGGTCGCCAGCCAGTGTTCCCCCATATAATCGTCGGCGAGATGCGGCAGTGCGGCCCCGAGGTGTGCCTGAGCGATATCGCGGGCGGAGATGGGCTCCGGCAGATCGCCGGCAAGACGACCCCAGCACCATGCCCGCGCGAGATTCAGGCCGTCGAGATGCGCGAGGCGGCCGTCGCTGCGGTCGGTGACGGTGGCGGGGGTGCGCAGGCAGGCGGTCGCCGCGCCGTAGGGATCGGGCAGGAAGGCGGTGAGCCACGCCTGAAACTCCGCGCCGAGGACATCCTGCATCAGCACCGCTTCGCACAGGGTGGCGGAGACGAAATCCTCGCCGCTCGGTTCCCATGGGCGCGCATCGCGGTCCGCCCCGAACCAGAATTTTGCGCGCGCCTCGACTAACGTGGCCAGCGCCGCATCGTGCGTGCGCGCCCAGCGTAGCGCGTGGATCAGCGCAAAGGCCGTGCTGTCGTGCTTGCCGCTGCGGATCGGATAGGCGAGCTTGGGCAGATAGGCCGAAAAGCGTGCGGCGAAGGCGCGGGCGAGCGGCTCCAGCGTGGCGGCCCAGGGCCGATCGGGGCGGAGCGCGAGTTCGTCGTGCAGGGCGAGCAGCCAACCCCAGCCATAGGGCCGTTCGAACCCGGCGCTCATCGGGCGATCGAGATAGGCTAGCTCGCCTGCTACCCGCTCGGGCACCAGCATCCGGTCGGCCAGCGCTTCGATCGCCGGGGTTTGCGTGTTTCTGGGGAACAGGCGCGCGAGCCGCATCACCTGCCACCAGCCGTGCACGCAACTGTGCCAATCGAAGCTGCCGTGGAAGATCGGGTGGAGGGTGCTGGGCAGCGCGAGATCGTCCGGGCCGTTCAGGACCTGATCGAGCCGATAGGGCCATTCGCGCGTGAGGTGGCCGAGTGTAAGCGCAGCGAAGCGGTCTGCGGTGGAAGCATCGAGCATCAGCGGAACCCCAGCCAGTAGAGCAAAGCGATATTGACCGCGAGCAGCGGCAAAGCGGTCGGGATCTGCGCGCGGATCACCGCGCCCTTGTCCTTCAGGTCGAGCAAGGCGGCGGGGACGAGATTGAAGTTCGCCGCCATCGGCGTCATCAACGTACCGCAGAACCCGGCCAGCATCCCGATCGCCGCGATCACCGCCGGGTCGCCGTGGTGCCGCCCGATCAGCAGCGGCATCGCGACCGCCGCGAACATCACCGGGAAGGCGGCGAAGGCATTGCCCATCACCATCGTGAACGCTGCCATGCCGAGCGCATAGACCAGCACCGCACCGATCAGGCTGCCAGCGGGGATCGCGGCCCCGGCAATGCCGCCGACGACTTGCCCGACCCCCGCGAGCGCGAACACCGCGCCGAGGCTCGCCAGCATTTGCGGCAGCACCGCCGCCCAGCCGACGCCGTCCATCAAGCGCAGCCCTTCGGCAAAGGGCGTGGCGGGGCGTGGGCGGAACCACGCATAACCGATCGCCAGCGCGAGCAGCACGCCGCAGGTGAGGGCGACCAGCGTGATCTGCTTTGAGTCGACCAGCGCGGGTGCGGTCTTGAAGGCGAGCGTGCCGATGAGCGCGGTTGCGGGGATGACGAGCGCGGGCAGGAACAGGCGGTTGCCGCGCCGCGCCGCCTCGGCCTGGCGTTCGGTCGCCGCAGTGGTGCTGCGCGCGCCCCGCCCCATCGCGCCGGTGCCAGCGATGGCGACGAGGCCAAGCACCAGCACGCCATTGCCAAGATCGCCGATCGCGTCGCCGAACAGGAAGCTGACGCTCAACAGCGCGTAGAAACCGGCATTGCCGAAGCGCTTGGCGTTGCCGCGATCGGTCGCGCTGAGTGCGGCGAAGACGGCGAACATCAGCCCGGCGACGGCGTAGATGAAGTTGGTGCCGATCATTTGGCGCGCGCCAGCCGACGATCGAGCCACCACAGGCGCCCGCCGTGAATCAGCAAGGCGGCAATCGCGGTCGGGATCGCCCAGAGCGACAGATGCAGCGGCTGGATCGCGATACCGTACCCCTCCAGCACGCCCTTCATCAGCAGGATCGACCCGATCGCTATGAAGATATCCTCCCCGAAGAAAAGCCCGACATTGTCGGTCGCCGCCGCCAGCGCCGGGATCGCGTCACCGCCGGGGGCGACACCCTGTCGCTCCGCCGCCGCATCGGCCATCGGCGCGACCAGCGGGCGCACGCTTTGGGCCGGTCCAGCGATCGAGGTGAGGCCTAGCGCCGACGTGATCTGCCGGAACAGTAGATAGCCGATCAGCAGCCTGCCGACCGTCGCGCCCCGTAGCCCTGCAATCGCGCTGCGCGCGCGTTCCTGCAGGCCGTGGCGTTCGAGCAGGCCGATGACGGGGAGCACGATGTAGATCGCGCTGACGAAGCGATTGGCGTTGAACGCCTTGCCAAAGGCGGCGAGGATCGCGAGTGGATCGATCCCGGCGGCAAGCCCGGTGACGAGCGCCGAGACGGCGACCACGAGCAGCGGATTGAAGCGCAGCAGGAAGCCCGCGACGATCACCGCGATCCCGGCCAGAACGAGCATCAGGCGCCTCCGTATCCGCCGCCGCCGGGCGTTGCGATGACGAACACGTCGCCCGCGCGCATGTCCACCTGTGCGGTCGATCCAAGCCGTTCGGTCGATCCGTCGGTGCGTTCGATCCACGCCGCACCGACCGCGCCCGCTTGCCCGCCGTCGAGCCCGAAGGGCGGCACGCGGCGGCGATTGGCGAGGATGCAGGCGGTCATCTCGGCCCGGAACCGCACCCGTCGCAGGCCGCCATCGCCGCCCCGGTGCGCCCCCGCGCCGCCCGACCCTGCGCGGATCGAGAATTGCTCGAGCAGCACGGGAAAACGCGTTTCGAAGATCTCGGGGTCGGTCAGGCGGCTGTTGGTCATGTGCGTCTGGATCACGGCGGTGCCTTCATGCGTCGGACCCGCGCCCGAACCGCCCGCGATCGTCTCATAATATTGGTAGGTCGCGTCGCCGAAGGTGAAATTGTTCATCGTCCCCTGGCTCGCCGCCATCGCCCTCAGCGCACCGAACACGGCATCGGTGACGACCTGGCTGGTTTCGACATTGCCCGCCACCACCGCCGCCGGGAAGCGCGGGTTGAGCATCGATCCTTCGGGCACGCGGATCGTCACGCCGCGCAGGCACCCGTCGTTGAGCGGCACGTCCTCATCGAGCAGCACGCGCAGGACGTAGAGTACGGCGGCGCGGACGATCGAGACCGGCGCGTTGAAATTGTTCGGGCGCTGTTCGCTGGTGCCGGCGAAATCGATCGTCATGCTTTGGCTTGCGCGGTCGACCTGGATCGCCACGCAGACGACCGCGCCGTCGTCCATTTCATAGGCGAAAGCGCCATCGTCGAGCCGCGCGATCAAGCGCCGCGCCGCTGCGTCGGCATTGGCTTGGACATGCTCCATGTACGCGCTGACGACATCCGCGCCATAATCGCCGGCAATCCGCGCGAGGCCCGCCGCGCCGCGCGTACAGGCGGCCAGTTGGGCTGCGAGATCGGCGATGTTCTGGTCCACGTTGCGCGCCGGGTAAGGCCCGCCTGCGAACAGCGCGCGCAGTTCGGCTTCGCAGAAGCGCCCTTCGTCCATCACCAGCACATCGTCGAGCAACACGCCTTCCTGTTCGACCGAGACGCTGTCGGGGGGCATCGATCCGGGCGTGATCCCGCCGACATCGGCATGGTGGCCGCGCGCGGCGACGAACCAGGCGGGCGTATCGCTGCCGTCGGTGAAGACCGGCATGATGACGGTGATGTCGGGCAGATGCGTGCCGCCGCGATAGGGCGCATTGAGCGCATAGGCGTCTCCGCGGCGGATGCCGCGCCCGTCCGCCTCGCTCCCCCGCGCCGCGATGATGGTGCGGATGCTTTCGCCCATCGACCCGAGATGCACCGGGATATGCGGCGCATTGGCGACGAGATTGCCCTGCGCGTCGAACACGGCGCAGGAGAAATCGAGCCGCTCGCGAATGTTGACCGAAGCAGCGGAGCGCTGCAGCGCGGCGCCCATTTCCTCGGCGATGCTCATGAACAGGCCCGCGAAGATCGCTAGGCGGGCGGGGTCGCTTTTCGTGCCGATGCGCGCGCTCTGGCGGGCGGCGACGCGGTCGAGCAGCAGATTGCCGATCGCATCGACGCGCGCGCGCCAGCCGGGTTCGACGACGGTGGTCGACATCGGATCGATGATCAGCGCGGGGCCGTCGATCGCGTGACCGGCGGGCAGCCCTTCGCGGGCGAGCACCGGCGTGTCGTGCCATGCGCCCGCCATGTAGACGGGGACGGTGGCGCGCGGTGCCGCAGGATGATCGGGCAGATCGACCAGCGTTGCCGCGATCGGGGGGCTTGCCGCGACCGCTTCGGCGACGATGCGATCGACGATCAGGGGTTGGGTGCTGGCGAAGCCGAACTGCGCGACATGGGAGGCGTCGAAGGCGGCAGTCATGGCGGCGGTGTCGGCGAAATCGAGCTCGATCGTATGATCGGTCTGGCCGCGCCGGAGATGCACGCGACGCTCGACAACGATGGTATCGCGCGCGACGCCCTGCGCCACCAGCGCTTGCTGCGCCTCCTCCGCGAGCGCGTCGAAGGCGGCGGCGATCGCCGCGCGATCCGCGATTCCCGCGCCGAGCGTCCGCTCGCGCAGCACGCGGCGATCGGCCAGCCCCATCCCGTAAGCCGACAGCACGCCCGCGAGCGGGTGGATCATCACGCGGTCCATCCCCAGCGCATCGGCGACCAGACAGGCGTGCTGCCCGCCCGCGCCCCCGAAACAGGCGAGCGTGTAGCGCGTCACATCATGCCCGCGCGCGACCGAAATCTTGCGGATCGCATTGGCCATGTTGGCGACCGCCACCGCGACGAAGCCCTCGGCGGCGGCATGGGGATCGAGCGGCAGTTCGGCAAAGCGCACCGCGACCGCGTCTGGATCGAGCGGCTGATCGCCCTCAGCGCCGAACAGAGCGGGGAAGAAGTCCGGGCGCAGCTTGCCGAGCATGACGTTGCAATCGGTGACGGTCAGCGGCCCGCCGCGCCGGTAACAGGCTGGCCCCGGCACCGCCCCAGCGCTTTCCGGCCCGACCAGCAAGCGCTGTCCGTCGAAGCGGCAGATCGACCCGCCGCCCGCCGCGACGGTGTGGATGCGCAACATCGGCGCGCGGATGCGGGCGCCCGCAATCAGCGTCTCGGTGTCGCGCTCATAACTGCCCGCATAATGCGACACATCGGTCGAGGTGCCGCCCATGTCGAAGCCGATGATCCGCTCCAGTCCCGCCTCGCGCGCCGTCGCCGCCATGCCGACGATCCCGCCGGCCGGCCCCGACAGGATCGCGTCCTTGCCGCGAAAGCTCGCGCCATCGACGAGGCCGCCGGAGGATTGCATGAACAGCGCGTTCCGGCCGAGCGCCGCGGTCAGCCCCGCGACGTAGCGATCGAGCACTGGCGACAGATAGGCGTCGACCAGCGTCGTATCGCCGCGCCCGATCAGCTTGATCAGCGGCGCGACGCGGTGGCTGACCGAGATTTGCGTGAAGCCGATCGCTTCGGCGAGTTCAGCCAGCACCACCTCATGCGTGGTGAAGCGATAGCCGTGCATCAGGACGATCGCGATCGAGCGGAAACCGGCCGCGAACGCTGCCTGCAACCCGGCGTGCGCGGCCTCGCGGTCGAGCGGGGTAAGTACGGTCCCATCCGCCGCGATCCGCTCGTCGATCTCGACAACCTTCGCGAACAGGGGTGCGGGGCGCGTCAGGTCGCGCGCGAAAATGTCGGCGCGCTCCTGATGCCCGATCACCAGCGCGTCGCCGAAGCCGCGCGTGATCGCCAGCATGGTCGGCTCGCCCTTGCGTTCCAAGAGGGCGTTGGTCGCGACCGTCGTGCCGATGCGCAGGTCGAACGGCACGTCCGCGCCGCTGGTCAGCCGCCGGATTGCCTCGACCGCGGCATCGGCATAGCGCTCGGGGTCTTCGGACAGCAATTTGGCGGTGACGACCTCGCCGCTCGGTTTGCGCGCGACGACATCGGTGAAGGTGCCGCCACGATCGATCCAGAACTGCCACGGCGCCATCCTTTCCTGTCCCATGTCCGCCGTGATGGATCAAGCCTGCGATGCCGCTTGGCGCGCGCGCCGATCTGACGCAGATTGCGCGGATGCTGTCAGCCATGCTTCTGCTTCTCGCCCAGGCGTCCGCGCCGCAAACCCCGCCAATCGCTACCGCGACCGCGCCCGCCGCGCCGACCGCGCAATGGCCCGCGCGCGATGCGCAGGTGACGCTGCGCAATTTCCGCTTCCGATCGGGCGAAACGCTGCCCGAGCTGCGCATCAACTACACCACGCTCGGCCAGCCGCATCGCAACGCGCGCGGCGAGATCGACAATGCGGTGATGGTGCTGCACGGCACCGGCGGCACTGGCCGCCAGTTCCTCAGCCCGCAATTCGCCGACGACCTCTATGGTCCTGGCCAGCCGCTCGACATCACGCGCTACTGGATCATCCTTCCCGACGGCATCGGCCACGGGAAGTCGTCCAAGCCGTCGGACGGTTTGCACATGCGCTTTCCGCAGTATGATTATGACGACATGGTCGAGGCGCAATATCGCCTGCTGCACGATGCGCTCGGCATCAAACGGATGCGTTTGATCATGGGCACGTCGATGGGCTGTATGCATAGTCTGGTGTGGGGTGAGACGCATCCCGATTTCGTGCGCGCGCTGATGCCGCTCGCCTGCGAACCGGTCGAGATTGCCGGGCTGAACCGCATGTGGCGCGCGCTGGCGATCGAGGGGATCAAGGCGGATCCCGCCTGGGGCGGGGGCGAATATCGCACCCCGCCGACGCAGGGCCTGCGTACTGCGGCGAGCCTGCTGTTCGTGGCGGGCGGCGCGCCGCTGTATTTCCAGGCGCAATATCCGCATCGCGAGGCGGCGGAGGCGTTTGCGCGGGAGCGCGTTGCGGCATCGATCGCGGCGACCGATGCCAACGATCTGATCTATCAGATCAACGCATCGCGCACCTATGATCCGTGGCCCCGGCTGGAAGCGATCACGGCGCCGACGATGTGGGTCAATTCGGCGGACGATTTCATCAACCCGCGCAATCTCGATTACCCGCGACAGGCGGTCACGCGGATGAAGGATGCGCAGTTCCGCCTGATCCCGGAAACCGCGGAAACGCGCGGCCACGGCACACACACGGCGGCCCGTTTCTGGAAGCAGGATCTGGTCGACCTGCTCAAGCGCACTGAGTAGCGCAACCCTCGCTCATACTGCGTCGTGGACGATCGGGACAAAGCAAATGATGCCGACCTGACGATCAGATCGTGTCTCGGCCTCGACCGAACGAGGCCACGCTGTATAAACGACCGCGTCCGGCCTGGTCACGTAAGCCGCCGGAGAGCAACCAGAAATCTGGACTCGCCCAGGAGTGTTCTATGCGCCTTGCCTTTGCCCTGATGATTTTGCCCCTGGCCCCACTGATCCAGGCGAGCGCGCCACCGCCGCTTCAGGCCGCTCCAGCCGCGACCGCCACCCAGGCGCAGGACGCCGCGCTGCTGCAATTCCTCGACCGCGCTTATGACGAGCAGCTTGCACTCAGCCCGGAGAGCCAGACGCAGCTCGGTTTCAAGACCGATTACGACAAGCTCGACGATTACACCGATGCCGCCGCCGTGCGCGCGCACGCGCTGGCGGAGCGGCAATTGCAGGCGATGCGGGCCAAGTTCCGGCCCGAACAACTGGGCGAGAGCGCGCGGGTCAGCTATCGTCTGTTCGAATATCAGGTCGAACGCGAGGGCGAGTCCTTCCAGTTCCGCAATCTGCGGTTCCCCGTGTCGACCAACGGCAGCCCCGCGGGCGACATTCCGGTCCTGCTGATCAACAACCACAAGGTCGATACCGTCGCCGATGCCGAGGCGTATATCTCGCGCCTACGCGATACCGAGCGCGTGATGCGCGAGGTCGCGGCGACGATGCGCGAGCAGGCAGCCGCCGGGATCATCCCCAACAAGGTCAATTTCGCGCCCGCCCGCGATGATGCGAAGGCGGTCATCACCGGCGCGCCGTTCGACAAAGGCGCCGATTCAACCCTGCTCGCCGACTTCCGCAAGAAGGTGGCCGTGCTGAACGCACCGGAGGCGACCAAGGCGAAGCTGCTGGCCGATGCCACCGCGGCACTGACCGGCCCGTTCCGGCGCGGCTACGAAACGTTGTTTGCGGCGCTCGACGCGATCGAACCGCTGTCGAAGGGTAATTTCGGCGCCTGGAGCCTGCCCAATGGCGCGGCCTATTATGCCGACCGGCTGAAGGGTTCGACCACGACCGACCTCACCGCCGACCAGATTCACGACCTCGGCCTGCGCCAGGTCGCGGCGATCCGTCAGGAGATGGAGGCGATCAAACAGGAGGTCGGCTTCACCGGCACGCTCGAACAGTTTTTCGACAGCATCCGCACCGACCCCAAGTTCAAATATCCCAACACCGCCGCCGGTCGCGAGCAATATCTGGCGGACGCCCGCGCCGTGATCGCCTCGGTGATGGCCGCCGCTCCGCGCTATTTCCGGGTCCTGCCCAAGGCGCCGCTGGAGGTGCGCGCGGTGGAGAAATGGCGCGAAGGCACTGCCTCGACCGCCTTCTACAACCCGCCCTCCGCCGACGGGTCGCGCCCTGGCATCTACTATGTCAACCTCGTCGACATGAACCAGACGCAGAAGGTGCAGGTGGCGGGCATTGCCGCGCATGAAGGCGCGCCGGGCCACCATTTCCAGATCGCGCGGCAGCAGGAACTGACCGGCATCCCCAAGTTCCGCAAATTCGGCATCTACGGCGCCTATGCCGAGGGGTGGGGCCTGTATTCGGAGCGGCTGGCGAACGAAATGGGCGTCTATAAAGACCCCTATGCGCGCTTCGGGATGCTGTCGCTGCAGGTGTGGCGCGCGATCCGGCTCGTGCTCGACACCGGCATCCATTCCAAGCGCTGGACGCGCGAGCAGGCGATCGCCTATTTCAAGGCCAACAGCTCGGTGTCGGAAAAGGACATCGCGCGCGAGGTCGACCGCTATTTCAACTGGCCGGGTCAGGCGACCAGCTACATGGTCGGACAGCTCAAGATCGCCGAGCTGCGCCAGCGGGCGGAGCGGGAACTGGGCCCCAAATTCGACATCCGCGACTTCCATGAAGCGGTGTTGAGCCAAGGCGCTTTGCCGCTCTCCGTGCTGGAGGAGCAGGTCAATCGTTACATCGTGGCGACCAAGGCAAAATAGGACGGGCGTCCTGCTGGAGGCCCAGCGTGACCTCGGCAAAGACGTGCTTCACGCCTAAGTAGGAATTCTTCCAATCCATATCGATTTAGTGGGATAAAGTGCAGCGTCATGAAGGCGCGGTATCTTGCTATCCCGGTTGAGGATCATGGCACGACGGGCGCAAGCCGGTTCGTGAGCGATGCCATCACGGATTTGCGACAAGCGCGCGATGCCTGGCGATCGCGCCAGGACGAAGCGCGCGACGTTGCGAGCTTTCCCTCCCGGCTCGCGTTGGAGCGAGTTGTCGGGTTGCTCTCGGCGGTGCTGTATCCGCGACGGCTCGGGCACTTCCGGGGAGCCGCAGCCGATGAGGATGCCTTCGTTGCCGCCAAGCTGCTCGCCGCACTGACCGATCTGGAGCGCGAGATTGGCCATGAGCTCGGCTATTGGCAGGCTGAAGCTGGCGCATTCGAACCCGATCACGCCGCCACGATCGTCCGCTTGTTCGTCAACACGCTCGGGGACATCCGGCGTCTGGTCGACAGCGACGTCGAGGCGGCGTTCCTCGGCGATCCGGCGGCACGCAGCGTCGATGAGATCCTGGTCTGCTATCCGGGCGCGATTGCCAGCCTGCACCACCGGATCGCGCACGAGCTGCACAATCTCGGCACCCCGATCGTCGCGCGGATCATCTCCGAAATCGCCAACGAACGCACCGGGATCGACATCCATCCGGGCGCGACGATCGGGGAAAGCTTCTTCATCGATCATGGAACCGGCGTCGTCATCGGCGAAACCGCGATCATTGGCGCCCGCGTGCGACTGTATCAGCATGTCACGCTCGGCGCGCGCAGCCCGGCAGGCGTCGCCCCGCTTGATGTCCGCGAACGCCATGCGCGCCATCCCGTCGTGGGGGACGATGTGGTCATCTATGCCGGCGCCACGATCCTGGGGCGTGTCCAGATCGGTGCGCGCGCGACGATCGGCGGCAATGTCTGGCTGCTGTCGGATGTGCCCGAGGACAGCGTTCTGGTCCAACCGGAAGCGCTTCGGCTCGGTCGCGAGGCGGGGGTTGCGCTGCGCGACGTGCTTACGCGGGCGTCGTCGCGATGATGGCGCGCGCGAAGCCGGTGATCGGCCTGTTGTGCTGCAATGAAGCGGTCGATCGCCCGGTCCAGACCGTCGCCACGCGCTTCGTGGCACCCTTGTCGCGCCTGGCCGATGCGACCGTGGTGCTCGTGCCGGCGGTGCGCGAATCCGCCGATATCGCCGGGCTGGCGCTGTTGCTCGATGGGCTGTTGCTCACCGGCTCGCGCTCCAACGTCGCGCCGGAGCGCTACGGCGGCGCGCCCCTACCGCCCGGCCAACACACCGATCCCGCACGCGACGAGGTCGCGCTCGCACTGTCCGGCCGCATGATCGAGGCTGGAAAGCCCGTCTTTGGAATCTGTCGCGGCCTGCAGGAGATCAACGTCCTGTTCGGCGGCACGCTGTCGACCGAATGCTGCCGCGGGCGGCATCATCGCGGGTCGTGGGACGGCTGTTTCGACGAGATGTTCGGCCATTGCCACGATGTCGATCTGCGCGCCGATGGGATTCTGGCGCAGTCGATCGGGCGTCAGCGCCTGTCGGTGAACTCGGTCCACGAACAGGGCATCGATCGTCTCGGTGGAGGCCTGACGGTCGAGGCGGTTGCCGCCGACGATGGACTGATCGAAGCTGTTCGCGCGCGACCGTGCGGGGCGACGGTGCTGGCGGTGCAATGGCATCCGGAGTGGGACGTCGATCGCTCCGCCGAAAGCCGCGCCTTCTTTTCCATCGTCGGCGCGGCGCTGCGCGAGGCAGGCGACAGCCGATACCACCCCGTTCATCCATGAAGAAGGAATACGCATGAAGACGATTGCTTTGGCGGTGCCGGTCCTGGCCGCCGCGTTGCTGGCTACCGCGGCTTGCACCAAAACGAACGATGCGGGCAGCAACACGACGAACAGCTATGTCGCGGCGACGGAGGAAGGCGGTTTCGATGCGAACGGCGTCGATCCGGCCGTCAATACCGCCGATCTTCTCTCGAACGAGGCGAGCGTGACGAGCAACACATCACTACCGCTCGGCAACGCGCAGTAAGGATTTTCCATTAGGGTGGATCAGCGCACACGCTAGGTTAGCTCCCGAGCGTAAACTTCGGCCCGGCGGGATCCTTGCCGGGCCATTTTTCTCTGCCCACCCGACGACAGTCCGCCGCACCGCAAGTGATAGAACGGGCTGGCGCGAGCCGGATGCACTTTGGCGCAACCGCATTGCCGACCACTGCACTAGGAATAGCCTCTGGGTCTGTCGCGCGAGTCGCAGCGAAAAGCGCACCGTAGCGCGGCACGATGGGAGAGCCGTGATGGACCTTGGTTCCGACGCACCGTTTGAAAAGCCGCAGCCAATCGTGGTGATGGTCAAGGGCGATCAGCCGCTCGCCGTGGATGTGGAAAGGGTCGAACTCGATCTGTCGAAATTCCACAATGGCCGCTGGGCGCTGCAGCTCGACGCGGCCTTCGCCCGCCGCGACGCGCCGGTGGTCCTACTGGCACGCGGCGTCGCGTGTCTGGCGGTCACCTGGTGGGCGCAGCTCTCACCGCGCTCTTACCTTCGGGCGGTCAGCGGTGCGCTGCTCGATTCGCCGCTCAACATCGGTTTTGAGCAGGCTTCGATCGCCGCAATCGTGCGCACTGGTCCGACCTATCGGTTGCCCTTTCCGTCGGTGGTGCTGAACGACGGCTTGTTCCAGGTGGAGGAGGTTCTGGCGCTTGCCGACCGATGGGGCAGTCGCTTTATCGGTGCGGACGGAACAGCGACCGAGCATCCGAGCAACCGGCACGCTCTTTTTCCGGACTCCGAAGCGATGCTGCTGGAATATCGCGCGCTGTTGCACATCGGTGCCAAGACACCGCAATATTCCGCGGTGTCAGCCGAGCCATCGCCCCCGTTCGCGGCATCCGATTGACCGGCTGGGCACCCAAGTGGTCTGCTATACCAGCGCGATCCCAGAATTACTGGCTTGGCGCCCCCGCGACGTGGCTACCGGCGGTAAACTGTGGCGAGATCAAAATCTTGAAATGGTGCGCTTACAGGACTCACACATCGTTCCTAAACTATTGTAAAACGCGTGGACTTTTATAAAGCGGGAAACCGTGGTCCCTTCGTGGTCCACTCAAAATTCGGTCCCGGTTCTGGCCTCAAACCGATGCCGGAATCCGTCCCAGGGGAGCATGCAGATTGAACTCCAGACGCGCCTCGTCCTCTTCCTAGAGCAACTCGCGAATCACTGGTTTCGGTGAATGGAGATGTCCGGCGGTTGGTGGGATCGTTGACAGCTATAATCCGGAATGCTGCCATATCCTTTTCGATTGGATGTGATCGGCGGAATTCGGGTTCGCGCGGCGTTTACTGCGAGGATTCTGGTACCACGCCCACCATAACAGAAGTGCGCAGCCGCCTCCCGCGAGGAGTGCCATCGGTGCCGGAGGGATTCGTGTCAGCACGTTCACCCACCATTCCCATATCAGGGAGCGACCGATCGTCTCGAACCCGATCATCTGTGCGGCAGTCGCCAACGCCGCGATACCGAAGCTTATTCTCGCGGCCGTAGCGCGACGAGCTAGATAGAGCGCGATCAGCAAAGTCAGGCCTTCGGCAAGCTGCAGCGCAAGTCGAAAGCCGGCGTATCCGGCCCAGCCGCCATGCGGGAAACCCGGAAGAGCAGGGAACAGGCGACCGATCACAGGCGGAAGCACAAGCAACGCCGTCGCAAGCATGCCGGCGGCATGTCGTTCCGGGTTGCGTCTGTTAGCCAAAGCATAGGCTACCAGGAACAAGACGGTCGGGCCGGCGATCATGTCCGCGACCACGAGCTGCGCTCCGAATGTCGCGTGGAATGGATCGGCCTTCGTTCGCCACAGATTGGCCATCCCCTGCAATGCCAACGGCCCTGCAGCGGCGAAAAGCGGCATCACGATGAAGGTGGCGAGACCGATCCTCCGGTGCCATTTAACGCGTCGCGCATGGATTGACCAACTTTGCAGAGTTAGCAGGATCAACCAAGCCGTTGCGGTTAAACCATGTGCATGGAGTGCGAAGGGCGCGCGACGGAAGTTTCCCCAGTAGCCGGGCCAGAAAGCTATCGCGATGAGCGGGAACAATAAAACCAGCCAACGATGAGCGTGTCGGTACGGCATCGTGTCCCCCTTGAAGACTCCACCAAGCTACCCAATCCGCGGCCCGTAGCAAGTCGCGGGGGCATATTCCCTAGATGCTATCCTCCCTGTTTTCCTTTCGCACAGTGCGACTGAGAGTGCTGTCGCGGGGGATCAAGGGGCCGTTCGCAGTGCTTCAACAGCGTTCTGACCGAAGCCGTCGCGTCGGACCGCGGACGAAACCACGTCGACACTCGCGCAGGCAGATGGAAGGATCAGAGGGAACCGCAGAACGGCGGCTACGTTTGGCATGCGTAACGCTACCGTAATGGTTGCGCTGTTGAGATTGATCGGCCCTATCGGCTTGGGAGCAGAGAGAAAGTGTGCCTCAACCACAAGTCCGCAACCCAGTGATCGGCACAAAAATGGTTCATGCGGACTCTCGCCTACCGGTGCGGCCGAATGGGTCGCCGCGTCTCGAGGTCAGGCTGGCCAAGCAGCCCTCATCGCAGGAGAAGCTTTCAGGCGAGGTCGACCGATGCCGATGCTCTACGCGGGGAGAACGGCTGACGGCATGGCGACTTCTTCTTCGCCAAAACATCAGACTGGTCCCTGCATGGATTGCGGTCGCCTCAGTCGCGCCACATGTCGCCCACGCTCAGACCGCCATGTCGTTCGACGCTGCCAGTGCTCAGTTCGAGCGCTCATCTCACACCATGCGTGCGGCAAATCACAGTGTGGATGCGGCGCGCGCGATGGAAGATTCGGTCAAAACCCTCCATCGCCCGATTGTCACGGCTAGCGCGCAATATATCGCTTATCAGAAGACGCTGTCTGTTGATCTGCATAGCGTCAAGGGCGACGCGCTGTCGAACGCACAGAACGTGGTGGCGGGCCTGCCGTCCAGTGTTCCGCCCAATTTCCAGGAGATTGCTGGAGAGATCTCCGGGCGGCTTTCGCAGGCGCTGCCCGGTCTGTTCGACGCGATTCCCGATCAGCTGAGCTATCGATTCCGCGACGATGTGTTTCGTCCCACCGTTCAGGCCGCCTTGCCGATCTACACAGGAGGCGCCATCCCGGCGATCCAACGGGCGGCGGCAGGCGGCGTGGCCTTGGCCGAAGGTCGCCGGGCGCAGGCGATCGATGTGGCGCGGATCAATTTCATTCGCGCCTATTTCGGGCAGCAGGCCGCGGCTGGCCTGTTCGATGCCGCACGCCGCAGCCGGGACGCGCTTGACCGAATCCTTTCGGACACAAAGAAGCTCGAGACCGCAGGCGTGGTACCGCATGTCCGGACGCTGGAGGCGCAGGTTGCTCGCGATACCGCCGATCGCGCCTATCAACGCGCCGAATTGTCCTACGCCTCCGCGCGCGATGATCTGGGCCGTCTGCTCGAGAGCGACGCTGGCGTGGTTCCGACGACGGCCCTGTTCGTCCAGACCACGCCGTTGCCGCCCGTAGGCTCCTTTCTCGGGAACGAGGGGAAAGTGCCCGAGGCGCGCAATGCGGATGCCGGTCGCCAGATTGCCGATGCGGGGGTGATGCTGGCCCGCTCGCGGCGGTTGCCGCAGGCCTATGCGATCGGCGAGTATAACTTCAACCGCAACGCTGCCTTGCCGACGGAGCCGGATTGGGTTGTCGGTGTTGGGGTGCGTTACACGCTGCTTTCCAATATCGACCGCAGGCGCACCGCTGATGCCGCCCGCGCACAGGCGGCGGCAGCGGCGGACCTTTCAGCAGAAGCCCGCCGCATGGCCTCGAGCGCTACGGTCCGGGCCTATAATCTGGTCGAAGCAGCACGGCGCTCATTCGTACTGCTCGACAGCAGTCTGCTCGCCGCGCGCGAGAATCTGCGCGTTCAAAATGTAGCGTTCCGCGAAGGAGAAGGCACGCTCACCGAACTGATCGCCGCGCAATCAGCTCTTGATTCGGCTGAGGCGCAGCGCGTCGCCGTCGCCTATGAATATGTTCTCGCGCTCGCGGGATTGCTGACGGCGAGCAGTCGGCTCGACGAATTCGGATCCTACGTCGCGCGCGCAGATCAGCATGTGACCTATGGGAGCGGCCAGTGACCCAGAACGATGAGGTGCGCCCCGCCGCCGAGCCAGGCGCCCGGGCCCGCACGCTTCTCTATGCAGGCCTCGTCGTTGTGGCCCTAATCGTCGCATTGGGTTTGTGGCTGGCGAGCCGCCCCGGACCCGAGCAGATCCAGGGAACCGTAGAGGCCGACAGTGTGAATGTCGCCACCAAAGCGCTCGCCCGAGTCGATCGTCTGCTCGTCGACGAGGGCGCGCGGGTTGCGGCTGGACAGATCCTCGCCACCTTGTCCAGCCCGGAAATCGGCAATGCAGAGCGTCAAGCACAAGGCGCGCTGGATACCGCTCAGGCGCTGTCCGCCATCGCGCAATCCGGCGCACGTCGTGAGGATGTGGAGTCGCTCCGAGCGGTCTGGCAGTCGGCCCAGGCCGCGGCGGATCTCGGTGCGGTCTCCAGCGCACGGGCCGACCGGTTGTTCGCGGAAGGGGTGATTGCGGCGCAGCGCCGCGATGAGGCCCATGCCGCGCGTGACAGCAGCCGTCGATCGGCGGAGGCCGCCCGGCTTCAATATCAAAAGGCGCTGGCTGGGAGCCGGGCGGAGGAAAAACAGGCCGCGGCGGCACAAGTCCGGATTGCGCAGGCTGGACTGTCAACAGCGCAAGCACTCACCAGCGAGACGCGCCTTACATCGCCGATCGCGGGTGAGGTCGCGCGCCGGCTTTTACGGCCGGGCGAGATTGTCAGCCCCGTTCTGCCGGCGTTCCAGGTTATCGATATAGCGCATCCCTGGGTCGAGATCACCGTGCGGGAAAACCAATACGCCGGGCTGCAGATCGGCAGCGTACTGGTCGGTCACGTTCCTGCCTTGGGACGCGATGTCAGGTTCCGCGTGTCGCATGTCGCGCCCGAGGCCGAATTTGCTACGGTGCGGGCGACGCGCCAGTCGACCGGATATGATGTCCGTGCGTTCTCCGTGAAGCTGCGCCCCTCTGACCCTGCGCCGGGATTGCGGCCAGGCATGAGCGTCTTGTTCGACTGGCCGCGATGACGACATTCCGGCAGGCCTTTGAGCAGGAGATCGCCCGCCTGGTTCGTGATCGCCTGGATCTCGCCTTGCTGCTGCTGATGCCAGCGATTTGCCTCTCGCTGATCGGTGGTATGCTCTCGAGCGGGAATCCGCACGGCCTTGGAGTGGTTGTCGTGGACCAAGACGGAACCCCGGTTTCGCGACAGATCATCCACGCGATCGATGCCGTCGACGCGGTACGGGTCGTTGCCGTCGGTTCGAATCTCGCCGACGCCTTCGCCCAGGTGCGGCAAGAAAAGGCGATCGCGGTCGTCGTCTTGCCCGCTGGCATCGCTGCAGCGAGGGTCGCAAGCTCGCAACCCCGCGTCGAAATCTTCTATCAGACAGCGTTTCTGTCGACCGGCGCCACGGCATCTCTGCGCCTTCAGGCGGTGATAGCGGCTGAACTTGCCGCCGTGGCGCCGCGACTGGCGGGCCTCCCGGGGGCGGCGTTCGTCCGGGCGCCGCTGCCAGGTGTGGAGGTGACGATTTTCGGCAATCCTGGCGCCAGTTTGGAATGGTACCTGGGCTTGCTGATTGGACCAGCCTTTCTGCATCTGCTGGTCGGCGTCACTTCGATTGGATCGCTCGGCAAGGAACTCGAGCAGGGATCGCTGATCCCCTGGGCGCGGCGCGTTCGCGCACCAGCCCCGGTCCTGATCGGGCGCCTATTGCCACATATCGTGATCGGCACCATCTGGCTCGCCCTGTGGTTTGGCTGGCTCACCCTCGGCCAAGGCTATCGGTTCGGCGGAAGCCTGGGGCTGGTCATAATCGGTGGCGCCTTCTTTTTCGCCGCAACCGCCGCGATTTCTACCTTGCTCGTCTCCGCGCTGGGCGAGGTTTCAACCTGCCTGTCCGCCACCGTCATTTATGCGGGATCCGCGCTGGCATATTCGGGCGCGTCGCTTCCCTTGAATGGCGGTATGCTGCTGGTTCGGCTCTGGAGCGCCGCGCTGCCGCTCACGCATTTCGTGGCGCTCGAATTCGATCAAACCACCGAGGTCCTGTTCAGCGTGTGGCTGCGCCAGGCGTCTGTGCTTCTGCTCATCACCCTGCTTGCCGGTGGAGGCGCTGTTGCCCTGCTGAACCGACGTCCTCGCCGGGCCGCCGCATGACGATCCGTACAGCCTTCGAAATGACGCTGCTGGAAATACTGCGTAAGCGGGATCTGGCAGCGGTGGCGATCCTCTCGGTCCTGTTCTACGCTTTCTATTATCCTGCCCCCTATTCAACGCAGGTTGTCGAGCGCTTACCGATCGCGGTGGTCGATCTGGACCACTCCGCTGCATCACGGGCCACACTCAACCTGCTCCACGCGGCAGATGCGGTAACGGTCGTTGCCAGACCGTCGGATCTCTCCGCCGCACGGCGGCTGATGCGGACCCGTGACGTGGAGGGCGTGCTGATCATTCCGCGTGGGTTCGGGACGCTGTCAGCGCCTGCGCGTCCAGGTGCCGGCATCGCCTTGTGGTTGAACGGTGCGTATCTCCTGCGCGCCGAGGCTGTGGGAAAGAGCGTCGCAGAGGCCGTCGCGGCGACCGTCGATCTTCATTTCGCGACCAGTGCTGACGAGAGAAAAATCCGGCCCGCCGCCATTGCCGCTCACCCCTTGTTCAACACCACCCAAGGGTATCGCGATTATGTCTTTCCGGCCATCGCCAATGTCATCCTCCAACAGACGTTGCTATTCGCCGTTGCACGTTTGGTGGCAGAGCGACGACGCTTAAATCGCTGGGTAGGCGGAATCCGCCCCCTGATTGGCGTTTGGGCAGCGGCAACGACAATCGGCACGCTCGCCGGATTGCTTTACTTCGGCCTGGTCTTCTGGCTGCAGGACATTCCGCACGGCGGCAATATTCCTGCACTGCTGTTCACCGTCCCGCTCTTCGCCGCAACGGTGTCAGGTCTGGCGATCACCATCGGTTGCCACGTGCGCAGTGGCGATGCTGCGTTGAAACTGCTGTTGCCGACCTCGATCCCGATTGTCTTCGTGACCGGGTTCGCCTGGCCGCTTGCGGCAATGCCAGGCTGGGTGCGCGCTGTCGCCTGGACAATTCCTGCGACGCCGGCCACCCACATCTTCGTGCCGCTGAACCAGATGGGCGCTTCGCTTGGCGAGGTCGCTCCTGCGGTGCTGATTCTGCTCGCGCAATGCGTCGTCTTCGCAACGACCGCCATCGCGGGATCGACGCTGCCTGCCACCGCCCGTCGAGGTGATTCCGCGACCAGACTGGGCTGATCAGGTTCTGTGCGTCGTGCCTGCGTGCGCGTCGATACAGGCGTATCGGCGTGACGGGCAAACCTGTTCGATCATGCGAGCGCCTTATGACTGAGCTTCATACCTGCCTCACCAACAACGCGGCCGAACGCGCTCTTCGCTGAGTGCCGCCGGGGCGGAAGGCATGTTTGTTCTGCGCGTCGGATCGTGGCGGCCAGCGCGTCGGTGCCCTACACCTTGACACAGACCGCGCTGCTCAACGACGTCGATCCGCAGGGGTGGCTCGCTGAGGTGCGAGCCAGGATCGCCGATTGCCCCGTCAGCAAGTTGTCTGGCCTGCTGCGTTGGATCTGGCGCGTGCCGCAGGCCTGATATCCGGTTGTCGAACTTCGGCATCTCCAAAAACCGCCATCAGAAGCGTGGCAGCAAGCGCCCAATTGCAACCATTTACTCGACCTGTCATTCCCGTTGAATGGCTGAAGCAGGCGCAGATTACATGAGGGATCGCGTCGACGATGCTGTCAGCAAGGTTCCGGCCGTGACGCTCACGTTTTGGGTGATCAAGATCTTGGCGACGACGTTGGGTGAAACGGGCGGTGACGCGGTAAGCATGAGCTGGCTAGGGGAAACCACCCCAAACGCCGGAGCCAGCGGCATCAATGGGTATCTTGTCGGCACGGCCATATTTGGCCTGCTGCTCTTCGGACTGGTGTGGCTGCAAATTCGCGCGCGGCGCTTCAATTCATGGCTGTACTGGGCGACAATCATCGCCTCGACGACCGCCGGGACCACGCTCGCCGACTTTGCCACGCGCTCCATCGGCCTGGGCTATCCCGGAGGCTCACTCTTTCTCTTCACACTGGTGCTGATTTCCTTGTTTTGTTGGCATCGCGCTCTCGGCACCGTGGATGTGAATCAGATCGAAACGGCGCGTGCGGAGACCTTCTACTGGATCACGATCACGTTCTCCCAGACCTTGGGCACAGCGCTTGGCGATTGGATTGCGGACGGCTCACTCGGCTACTCTGGCGCGGCTTTGGTTTTCGGTGCAGCCCTCGCTTTTCTAACGATCCTTTACTGGTTCACCACGCTCTCCCGGGTCTTGCTTTTCTGGGCCGCATTCATCCTTACTCGCCCTCTTGGCGCGACAGTTGGCGATTTTCTCGAAAAGCCGGTCGCGAAGGGCGGACTCGACCTCAGCCGACCTTTGGCCACGGCGGCCCTTGCAGCGGCGATCGTCCTGCTTATTCTCGTCGCACCGCAACGGGCAGGAATTCACCCAAGCGGCACGGGTGACGCTCGATGATCATGACGGCTTCCGTAGAAAGACCCGTTCTGCGGCCCGCACCGGATGGCTACCATACGGCTACCGGGGGCCTGGGATCACGCTGGCTCGCGAGGGGCTTGTCATAAGCAAACCGACGCTAGTGCGGCCGTATGGCGAAGAGAAGGTGCGGGTGCGATGTCCCAGCGAAGGAAGCCATTGATTTAACGTCGGCGCCTATGAGGCCGCAGCGCAGGCAGAACCAGCGACGGAGCCCGGACCTTGCGAGTGACAGGTTGGTGTGCGGCCGCTGTGTCCGCGTCCGAGCGCCCCAGATCCGCCGGCCGCTTTGTACTTTGTCACCCGCCCGCTTGGACGCCAACCTCTTGCTCGTTCGATTGACCGATAAAGCGATCGGGTAATCCGGGGCAGCGGTCGCATCGTGGCGCGGGGGCAGGGGAGGCGTTCGTTGGATATTCATCGGCCCAAAGCGGTGCACAGCCAGCGAGAACTTCTGAGCGAGGTGGGCATCATCGTGATTGGCGTGCTGATCGCTCTCGCTGGTGAGCAGATCGTCGAGAGTCTGCATCATCGGAGTGAAGCCGCCGAACTGAGCGAGGCGCTGGATCAAGAACTCTCTTACAATCTCGCAGTGCTTAAAGACTCCGTCGATCTGAAGCCGCGCCTCGACAATCGGCTTGCCGAAATCGAGCGGTGGACCACGTCTGCTTCTTCCGATCATCCGGTAGTGCAAGCCCGCGCGTTCGGACGACCGCCCGGACAGATTTTTCATGCAGCCAATTGGCGGGCCGCGAGTGGAAGCGGCATCGAGCTTTTATCGGTCGAAAAGCGTGTGAGCTACGCGCATTTTTACGACGGCTTCAGCAACGTCGATCGCATTCGCGAAACCCTCAGGGAAAAGTGGAGTGATATTGCAGATTTCGAAGGCGCGGAGTCACTCACGCCGAGGAAGGCGCTTCGCCTCCGTCACGACGTGCGGGATATCCGAGCGGCCTCTGATCTGCTTGCAGCCAATTTCGAGAGCGTAAGCGGTCAATTGTCTGCCGAGCTACGGATAACACCCGACAAAGGGGCGGAACCACCAAAAACGCAGGCATTTCTACAAAAACAGAGGCAAGAGTTTTGTGATTAGAGCGAAAAATATTTGTCGATTCTGCCGCAAATTATTCGCATTGACGTGCGCCCCTGATTGTTACCAGTCAGAGGTAGAGTCCGGGTGACGTGCTCCCCAGAATTCATGCCATTGGTAAGTTAGCTCGTCAGATGGAGACGAGTGATGCGGCGAGGCCGATTTACCGAGGATCAGATCATAGGCGTGCTGCGCGAGCATGAAGCTGGCGTGAAAACGGCCGACCTGTGCCGCAAGCACGGGATCAGCGACGCGACCTTTTACAACTGGAAGTCGAAGTACGGCGGGCTGACGGTGTCCGACGCGGCGCGGTTGCGAGCGCTCGAGGACGAAAACCGCCGGCTGAAGAAGCTGTTGGCAGAGTCGATGCTGGACGTGTCGGCGTTGAAGGATTTGCTGGGAAAAAACTGACTCGGTCTGCGGAGCGCTACGCTGCGGTGGAGAAGTTGATGGCCGACCACGGCTTCTCTGAGCGTCGCGCCTGCAGGCTGATCGGGGTCAACCGGTCGGCATGGCAATATGAGCCGCTTCGCGGGCAGGACGATGCTGTCCGCGTGCGGATGCGTGAGATCGCCAACGAGCGTCGGCGGTTCGGCTATCGGCGGCTGGCGATCCTGCTCAAGCGTGAGGGCAAAGGCATGAACCTGAAGAAGGTGTACCGGCTGTATCGCGAGGAGCGGCTGACGGTGCGCAAGCGTGGCGGTCGGAAGCGAGCGTTGGGTACGCGGGCGCCCATGGCGATCCCGCAGGAACCCAACCAGCGCTGGTCGCTCGACTTCGTATCGGACTCGTTGGCCTGCGGCCGGCGGTTCCGCATGCTCAACGTGATCGACGATTACAGCCGTGAGTGCCTGGGGTGTATCGTCGACACCTCGCTGTCAGGTCGGCGGGTCGTTCGGGAGTTGAGCGCCATCGCCGAACGTCGCGGGCTGCCGTGCATGGTGGTCAGCGACAACGGAACCGAGCTGACCAGTCACGCCGTCCTCGCCTGGTGCCAGGACACCGGGGTCGAATGGCATTACATCGCCCCGGGCAAACCGCAGCAGAATGGCTTTGTGGAATCATTCAATGGTCGCTTGCGCGACGAGTGCCTGAACGAGCACCTGTTCCCTACGCTGGCTGCGGCGAGACGGATCATCGAGGCATGGCGGACGGACTACAACACCGTTCGTCCGCACAGTAGCCTTGGCGGGTTGGCACCCGCCGAGTTTACGAACCGCCCCCGCCAAGGGCATATGGACACCGAAGCTAACTTATCAGCGGCCTGAAAACGGGGAGCAGGTCAGGCGCCAGGACATTGCAGCTTGAGCAAGGTGATACCAATGCAGACTGATCCCCCCGATCGCATCCTGCGGATCAAGACGGTTCTGGCGCGAACCGGACTCAGCCGTTCCACTCTTTACCGCAAGATGCAGAACGGCACGTTTCCGAAGAACCTCCGAATTAGCGAGCGCTGCGCCGGGTGGCGCGAGTCCGCGATCAACGCCTGGCTGCACAATCCGGGATTTTAGCGCGCGGTCGTCGCAAATGGCCGGTCCACCTGGCGGCTCCGGCACTACACCGCGGAACGGACCGTCCTCCTGCCGTTCCGACCGATATGGCGACCGCCTCCACGGCGAACGCCCCCGGCTCATCGCACAGTTTTCGAGCCGTTTGAGAGTAGCCGTCCCGCACGCAGCACTGAGCAGGGTGATTCCGGCTGATCGCCCCGTAGGCGCTGCGATCCAACGGGGCGACGGTCGGTCACGGTTCAGAAGGCAAAGCGGATACCGCCCTGGATCTGTCGGGCGCCGCCGGTGCGAGTAACATCCACCTCACCCGCGAGATAAGCCGAAAGCCCTCGCGCCAGCGCGAACGAAACCCCACCCGAGGCATGGCCGATCGTCCGCGGGGCCCGCGCGCCTTCAACGGTAAACTGGCCGCCGAACCCGGCGAGCGTACCCGTCGCGAGGATCGGGTCGCCATTTGCCATATACCGCACGCCGAGCCCGATCCATGGTTGGACCTTGCTCGTGCCGCTCGCGCTGAGCGCAATCTCGCCGTTGATCCACGTCGCCTGGTAGCTCTGCGCCGCTACGGTCAACGCCGCAGCACCGCCGCCGGTTTCTGCGATGCCACCGCGCGTCGCGCGCGTATGGGTAACGCCCGCCGAAGGCCGGATGGCAAAGCGCCCATTGCCGAGCGGCAGATCGTAGGCGATTTCCGCATCAAAGGTCTCGCCGCGGAGCGTGTAGCGTCCTTGCGTAGCACCAGTGATCGGCGATCGCCCGGTGTCGGAATCCGATCGATCGAGGATGGCCGAAGCGTTGAAGCGCACGCCGCCGGTTGCCGCATGCAATCTCGCCCCGAAGAATGTCCCGCGGCTGCGAGTCTGCGCACCAAGTTCGGCGATATCCTGCCGTACGGTCGAGCGGCCGACAAAGGCCGAAAGCCCCAAGGTCGCTGTGCCATAACCGACCCCGCCGAAATAGCCTTCGCCAGCCTGATTGGCGGCGGCGACGCCCGAGGGACGAGCCGCGACGTCCCGTCCGGTCGCAAAGCCCTGAAGGAAGACGAACAAGCCGGCCCTGTCGCGATCCCGCATCACAAGCGGCGTTGCGCGCACGGTCTTGGCGAGAGCGAGGCCGGTTTCCAGCGCCATGCTGCCCGCCGAGGCATAAGGCTCCGGACTGATCCGCGCGACGAGCGGGGCAATCGGTGTCCCGTCGAGCTGCGCCAGCGAAGAGGTCAGCGCCAAACCGGGATCGGTGACGGTCCCGGCAACTAGCCGGTCGTTCAGATAGTTGACGATAGCGGTTCCCCGCGCATTCGCTCCGGTCGGCAAGGTCAGCGTACCAAGCAGATCGATCGAGTTCGCACTCTGCCGGATAAAACCAAAAACACGGCTGTCCTTGGCGATCGTCGTAAAGCTGCCGGTGATGCCGCCTGTGGTCGAGAGCAGGGAGTAGGTCTGCCCGGGCGTAGCCTTGCGCACGCCCGTAACGATCAGTGTGGCGCCGCTTGCGATGCTGGCGGTGCCGTTCACCACGATCCGGTCGCTGGTGCCGTTCGTCATCTCGAATATGGTGGTCGAGCTGCCTCCGAGCGCCAGCGCGCCGTTGATCGTGAGCGTGCCGGGCGAATTGCCCGGCATGAGAGTGCCATTGATCGTGGCGGTGCCCGTCACGGTACCGCCGCTCATGAAGCTCGCTCCCGAGGCGATCGTCACATCGCCTGCCAGCAGCGAACCCGAGCGCCCGATAAGACCGCCGCTCGCCAGGTCGATCCGGCCGCGGAGGGTCCCTGCGACATCGATGAGCGCGGCGCTGCCGCTGTTGCGGAGCGTGCCGGACCCGAGCGACAGCGTGGCGTCCGCGTTCACCACCAGCGCGCCCGCATTGTTAAACGCCCCGCTCGTCGTGAACGTGCCCGTACCGACGGTGAACAGGCCGGTGTTGGTCACGTCCCCCGTGACGCCGAGCGTGCCGCTGGTCAGGATTTCGCCAGTGTTGAGGATCGGTCCAATAATCGTACCGGCCAGGCGTGCGCCGCCGCTGTTAACGAGGCGCCCGTTGATCGTCCCGGCCGATAGCAGCGTTCCACGGTTGTCAAGCGCACCGACGATCGTCCCCGTGGCCGTGTTGTCGAACAGCGCCCCGGCGCTGCTTGTAATGTCGCCGGTCCAGCGACCCGCGTTCTGCACCTGGCCCGTGTTGGCAAGCGGTGCCGCACTAAGCGTCGTACCGCTCGCGACAAGCAGTATACCGGCGTTGCTGAAGGGGCCGGTCACCGAGCCTGAGAGCAGCGCGCTGCTGTTCGCGAGGTTGGTCAGTCCGCCATTCAACGCGCCGGTCGATCCGAGCCTCCCGCCGTTGGTGACGGGACCTGACACCGTGCCCGCATTGCTGAACGTCGCCAGATTAGTCACCGATCCCGCCAACGCACCGCCACTTGCCAACATCAGCGAGCCAGCACCCACCGTGGTTCTCCCGGCAAAGCTGTTCACGCCGCCGAGAAGCAGAAGGCCGCTACCGGTCTTTACCAGGCTGCCGCTGCCGGTGATCGCACCATCGAAGCGCGTGTCGACAGCGTTGCTGCCGACCGTGAGTTCGGCCGAGCCGAGCTTGATGACGCCGTTCCCCGCGAGGCTACCGAAGGTCGTGGAAACCCCTGCCAGATCAATCGACCCCGTAGCGAACTGGGTGACGTTACCGATGCCGCTGGTCGCGCCGGTCAGCGTGACACTACCTGCGTTCGTAATATCCCCGTTCATCTGGCCTGCCAGCCGCACGGTGCCGTCGGCATAATTATACAGGCCGCCGTTGATGATGCCGGTCGATACGAACGTGCTGCCATTCGCGACCGGCGCGCTGACTGTCCCACCATTGGTGAAGGTTGCGGTGTTGTTGACCTGGCTCACGAGAACACCGCCCGACGCGAGGGTCACTCCGCCCGCGGTGATCCACGTTTGCCCGATGAAGCTGTTCGGGCCGCTCAGGGTCAAGGTCCCTGCGCCGTTCTTGACCAGTGCGCCGGTTCCGCTGATCACGCCCCCGAAGCTGGTCGAACTCCCGTCGCCGCCAAGCGCCAGCGTGCCTGAACCAAGTGCGACCGAACCGTTACCGGCCAGGCTGCCGATCGTCGCGTTGAATCCGGCGAGATCGAGCGATCCGCTCGTTACCTGCGTCATGGCCGGACCGCCGGTCAGATCTCCGATCAGCGTTATGGCACCGGCATTGCCGATCGTCCCGCGCACCGTGTTGGCAAGCTGCGCGACCGCGCCCGCCCCATTGGACAGACCACCGTCCAGCGTGCCGATGGAAACCGCATTGCCGTTGTTGGTCACCGGACCGGTGATGCTGCCACCGTTTACGAACGTCGTGTTGTTAGTGACCGGGCCGGACAACGATGCCCCTTGCGCGACGACCAGGGTTCCGCCGTTGATGACGGTTGGGCCGGTAAAGCCATTCGCTCCCGACAAGGTCAGCGTGCGGTCACCAGTCTTGATCAAACCGCCGCTGCCGCCGATCACGCCGCCGAATATAGTATCCGCAGTGGAAGTATCGACGGTCAGGGTGCCAGCCCGTAGCAAAATCGTGCCACTTCCCTCTAGTGCGCCCAGCGTCGTATTGAACCCGGCCAGATCGAAGCTGCCGCTGGCGCTTTGCGCAAGGGCCGTAATTTCGGTGGTAAGGCCTGTGAGCGTGATCGAACCCCCGTTAGTCACCGATCCGCGCAGCGAACCCTGAAGCGTTGCAGTTCCGCCCGTATAGTTCGTCAGGTTGCCGACAATCGTCCCGCTCGAGGCGAGAATGCCGCTATTTCCGATCGCGCCGGTGATCGAGCCTGCGTTGGTGAAGCGACCGCCCGTCGTCACGGTCGCGCTGCCGCGCCAGGTACCGCCCGCCACATTGTTGACGATGCCGCCTGCAAGGACTTGCACGTCTCCGACGATGCTACCGGCATTGGTGATGGTCCCGCCGGTGTCGGCGGCGAGCACTACCCCGTTTGCCAGCGAGATCGTCCCACCGGTGCGGTTGGCAAGGACGGCAGTCGTTCCCGACGCGGTCACCCCCCCGCCGCTGAGTGTGCCAAAATTCTCGAACAACCCGGCACCGACCACAGAGCGGAAGCCGGTGGCGTTGGTCCAGTTTCCCGTATTGGTGACGGTTCCGCCAGCATCGATGCGGAAAACCCCGTTCCACTGCGCCGCGTTGGTCGTGTTGCCAGTGCCTTGCGACAGGTTCCCGTTCCATGTCCCGGTGTTGGTGATCGTGCCGGCATTGGTCGCATCGCCGTTCACCGTGCCTGCGCTGGCGAAGCGACCGCCCGTCGTCACGGTCGCGCTGCCGCGCCAGGTACCGCCCGCCAGATTGCTGACGTTGCCGCCTGCAAGGACTTCCATGTCGCCGACGATGCTACCGGCATTGGTGATGGTCCCGCCAACATCGATGCGGAAAGCCCCGTTCCACTGCGCCGCATTGGTCGTATTGCCGGTGCCTTGCGATAAGTTCCCGTTCCAGATCCCGGTGTTGGTGATCGTACCGGTATTGGTCACATCGCCGTTTACCGTGCCTGCGTTGGTGAAGCGACCGCCCGTCGTCACGGTCGCGCTGCCGCGCCAGGTACCGCCCGCCAGATTGCTGACATTGCCGCCTGCAAGGACTTGCACGTCGCCGACGATGCTACCGGCATTGGTGATGGTCCCGCCGGTGTCGGCGGCGAGCACGCTGCCACTTGCGAGCGTGATCGTCCCACCGGTGCGGTTGGCAAGGAGGGCAGTCGTTCCCGACGCGGTTACGCCGCCGCTGAGTGTGCCAAAATTCTCGAACAACCCGGCACCGACCATCGAGCGGAAGCCAGTCGCGTTGGTCCAGTTTCCCGTATTGGTGACTGTCCCGCCGGCATCGATGCGGAAAGCCCCGTTCCACTGCGCCGCGTTGGTCGTGTTGCCGGTGCCTTGCGACAGGTTCCCGTTCCACGTCCCGGTGTTGGTGATGGTACCGGCATTGGTCACATCGCCGTTCACCGTGCCTGCGCTGGTCAGCGCCCCAAAGGTCGCGATCGCGGACGCGGTCAATGTGGACGAACCGTCGGCGATAACTGTCGTGGCACCGGCTTGGGTCGTGACGATCCCGCTCACATCTAGCGCACCGGCGATGCGGAGACCTGTCGCATTGGTGCTGGCGTTGGTGAAGGCGGTAAGACCGCTCCAGCGTGCGCCGCCCAGAATTTGCGTCAGACCTGCACCGCTTGTCTGTGCCGGACCATTGCTTGTCAGAATACCATCGACCGTCAGCGTGCCCGCACTGTTGATCGTGCCGTTCAGAGTGCCTGAGACGCGCGCGGTACCCCCGGACTGGGTCAGGCCACCTTGCACAATGCCCGAAGACAGGAAATCGCCGGTGCTGACCACCAGCCCGGATACGGTGCCAGCATTTACGAGAGCGGCGCCGTTACGCACCGGGCCTGCGATCACGCCGCCAGCGGCAAGCGTCAGACCACCCGCGTCGATCCGCGTTTCCCCAGTGAAGGTGTTGACGCCGCTCAATGTCAGGGTGCCGGCGCCATTCTTGAGGAGACCGCCAGCGCCGCTGATCGAGCCGTCGAAGCTGGTGGAACGCCCGTCGCTGCCGAGCGTCAATGTCCCGGTGCCCAGCGTGACCGAACCGCTGCCGGCCAAGCCGCCGATCGTTGTGTCGAACCCGGCAAGGTCGAACGCGCCCGTGGACGTCTGGGTAACGGTCGTGATCCCGGCAGTCGCACCCGTCAGCGTTACCGTTCCGCTGTTGTTGACTGACCCGCCAAGTGAACCTTGCAGGGCGCTTGTCGCGCCCGCGGCATTGGTCAGGCCGCCGTTGATTGCGCCCGTCGAGATCAGGCTGCCATTGTTGGAGACTGGACCGGCGATGTTGCCTGCGTTGGTGATCCTCGCGGTGGCGGCATTATTGATGCTCCCACCGACATTCAGCGTACCGGCCGTCGCGATGGTCAGGCTGGCACCCGCTGCGTTGGTAAACGAACCCGTAGTGCCAAGCGTGCCGTTGACGATGAAGCCGTTGGCGGCTTTGCTGTTGTTGCTGATCGCGGTGGTACCGGTCCACGTCGCCCCGGCATTGACGGTGAGCGTGCCGGTCCCCCTGTTGTCGATCGTCCCGGTGCCGACCAAATTGCCGTTGACCGTCAGCGCGCCGACGTTGCGAATGACGCCGACCGCACCCGACAGCGTCGCATTCGCACCCTGGTTGTTGACAAGTTGGCCCGTCAAGGTGCCGGTAGAGGTGAAGAAGCCACTATTGTCGATGCTGCTGTTGATCGTGCCGGCATTGACCACTAGCGCCCCTGTCTCATTAAGAAGGCCGGCACTGCCTGCCGTCGGCGCGGTGAGCAACGATCCTCCGGTCCCGATCGCCAGTCGGGCACCGGCTGTATTGAAGAACTGCCCGGCGACCGACAGCGTGCCGTTGATTGCGAAGGCGTTGTCTGCTGTCCCCGCATTGGTGACCTGACGGAGGCCCGACCATGTCGCGCCGGCATTCACTGCGGCGAGCCCCGTTGTCGTATTGTCGAAGGTGCCGTTGCTCGCGAGGTTGCCGATGGCGGTAATCGTCCCGGCATTGCTGACGGTCCCAGTCAGCGTGCCCGACAGATTGGCGATGGCACCCGAATTGTTGGTGAGGCCGCCCTGCACGGTGCCGCTTGAAATGAGCGTGGCGTAATTCGCCACGTCTCCGGCGACCGTACCGGTATTGACCAGCGTTCCGCCGAGTATCGTCGTGCTTCCGCTGTAGCTGTTGGTGCCCGCGAGGGTGAGGGTGCCGGCACCTGTTTTGGTCACCGATCCGCTGCCGCTGATCGGCGCCGAGATCGTCGCCCCGACACCAGTTGCCGTGTCGATCCCGGTTGCTCCGTTCAATAGCAGGCCCGAACCCAGGTTGGCTCCGGCTATGACATACCCATCGGTCCGGAAATTCAGGCCTGAAGGCGAGAGAAAAGTATCGGGGGCGATCGTCACCGTTCCGCCCGCGGCGCCGCCGAAGATCGCCAGCGCGTTGTTGCCCGCCCACGCGCCGCTGACCGTGCCACTTGCATTGCTGAAGTTTCCGTCCAGCAGGTTCCAGGTGCCGCTGCCACCCACAATCGATCCGGCCGGATTGGTGGTGTTGCCGTTCCAGTATACCTGATCTGCTGCACCGGCGACATTGAGCAGCACCGCGCCTGTCCCGAGCGCTAGGTTGCCGCCGAAGCCGCCGCCGAGCGGATCGAGCGTCAGGTTGCGGAGCGTGCCGGTCAGCGAGCCGTACTGGAACAGGGTATATTGGCCGGTCGAGAAACCTGCACCGCGCGCGATCGTAATGTTACCGCCATTCAGCGCGAGATTGCCGGTCACGCGCACAAGGTCGTTGCGCGCGCCGCCCACAACGCCGGCCTGGCTGAGTTCGAACACCGAATGCGAGCCGGCATCGAGAGTCAGCGACGAGAAGGTAATCGTTCCAGGGCTGTTGCCCGGGCGCAGCGTGCCGCCGGTCGCGATCGTTGCATTGCCCAGGAACGTGCCGGTCCCGGCGAGGGTGCCGCCGTCGCTGACCACCAACCGCGCGCTGTTGCCTGCCTGATCGCCAAACGTGCCACCCAGCGATAGCGTACCAGCCTCGACCGAGACAGTGCCGGTGAAGCCGACGGAGTTCCCGCCAAGCGCCAGCGTGCCGCTGCCACTCTGCGCGATCGTCCCGCTGCCGGTGAAGGCGGGGTTGTCGGTGCCCATCGTAATCGTATCTGACCGGTTGATGGCGAGCGTACCGTTGACGACATTTTGACCAGACAAGCCTAAGAAAATCGGACCGATTGCACCGCCATTGCCGATCTGCAGCGTCCCTTGGTCGATTTGAAGGCCGCCCATCTGATCGTAGCCCCCCAGGATCGTGAAGGTGCCGGTGCCGGTCTTCCGCAGCGTTGAGTTCTCGTTGCTGTCGAACGTCATGATGGCGGACGAGCTGTTGTCCCCGCCAACAGTCAGCGTCCTGTTGCCGCTCAACAGAATCCGGCCGGGGCCGTCCACCGATCCGATGGTTTCGTCGTTCCCCACGGTCAGGGTAGTGCCGGCGGATAGGTTGACCCGAGAGAAATCGCCGATGCCGTTGCCGTTGGTGAGCAGCGTGCCGCTGTTGACGAAGATCGGCGCGTCGATGTTCGTATTGAACAGCCGCAGTTGCGACCCGTTGACGTTCAGCGCCGACAGGTTGGTGGCAAAGCCCTGTAACCCGCCGAAACCGGTGACGGTCAGGGCGTGCCCGCCGCCGTTCAGCGTGGCGGTCTGCAAGGTCGGGTCGCTCGTGCCGAAACCGATCGTCGCGTCTGAGCCCAGGCTGATCGCGCCGAGCTGATACGTGCCGAACCCGGCGGGGACGAGTTGCAACGCCCCGTTGCCGCCCGCACCCGCGCCGTTCAGGATCATCGGGTTGGCGAACGTCGCACCGGTCAGCCGCAACGTGGCGCCGTCCAGCACGGTGACCGCCCCGCTGCCCAGCGCCGCACCGCCGCCCGTCGACAACGTGCCGGCCTCGACGATCGTGCCGCCCGAATAGGTATTGCTACCCATCAGCGTCAGCGTGCCGGTGCCGCGCTGGATCAGGTTGCCGGTGCCGCTGATGGGCGCGACATATCCCCCCAACGAGATATCGTCCGATCGATTGAAGGCGAGCGTACCGTTGACGATGATCGGGGCTGGTCCAATACTGGGATCGCCGAAGAGGATCGTCCCGGTAGCGCCGCCGTCGCCAATTTGCAGCGTGCCCGCCTCAATCACGGTGTTGCTATTGGTCGCCTGGTAGGAGCCGGCCACCGTCAGGGTTCCGGTCCCAACCTTGGTCAGGGTCGTGTAATCGTTGACCGTAATGCTGCCGATCGTGGTCGAGCTGTTGTCGCGCCCAACAGTTAGCGGACCGGTTACGTTGACGTGGCCCAATCCGTCGATCGAGCCAGCATTCGTTGCAGCCACGGCACCCAGTTGCGATCCGGCGGCGACATTCACGCGGCCGAAGGTTACTCCGCCTAAGCCACTCGTTTGGAGAGTGACTCCGCTTTGCAGAAACACCGGCCCATCGACTGTGGCATTGATTAGCGCGTGCGCGCCGGCTTCGTAGGTCAATGATCCGAGGCCGGTCATCTGCCCACCCCCAAGATTCAGGACGCTTGCAGAGCCGATCGTCAGGTCGTGACCGTTGCCGACCACCCCAGCCAGGTTTATGTCGCCGCGGACATCGAATCCTATGCGCGCATCGGAGCCCAGGGTGATGGTGCCCACGCCTATGTTCGTTCCGGCAAAGCGCAAGGCACCCAGTCCGCCCACGCCGGAGCCGTTGATCGTGATCGCCTCCGAATTGAAAACGCCGCCGTTCACCACCAGCGTCGCACCGTCCTGCACCAAAGTGCCGCCCGCGCTGCTGCCCAGCGCGCCGTTGCTCGCCGCGACCAGGGTGCCACGCTCGACCGTCGTGAGGCCGGCATAGGTGTTCGCGCCCGACAGCGTCAGCGTGCCCGTGCCGCGCTGGATCAGGTTGCCGGTGCCGGTGAACGCCGCGGAATTGGCATTGCTCAGCGTGATGTTGTCGGACCGGTTGAACGCCAGCGTTCCATTGATGAGGTTGCTGCCACCGCTGTCAGGATTGCGGACGACCAAGAAACCGCCGCTTCCGCCGTCGCCGATCTGGAGCGTCCCGGCGAGGAGTTCGAGCGAGCTGGACTGGTAGTAGTTCCCCGTAACCTTGAACGTGCCGGAACCGATCTTCCGCAATGTCGTGTTATCGGTCGATGTAAAATCGGTCACTGCGAAGGAACTGTTGTCTCCGCCAAGGGTCAGGCTTTGACCGACCGCACTTATAGAGACCGACCCAGGACCATTGACCGAACCGATCGTCTCGGTCGAGACGACATTTAGGGTTGTTCCCGATGCCAGGTTTACGCGGGTGGTATCGCCGACCGCATTCCCCTCCCAAAGATTCAGAACCCCCGAGTTGACGAAGATCGGCGCGGCGACATTGGCGCCGTAAAGGCTGAGAAACGTGCCGTTGACGTTAAGCGCCGAAAGGTTGCTCATGGGACCGGACAGCCCACCCTGACCCACGGTCGTCAGCGCATGCCCGGCGCCGTCCAGCGACGAGAAATTTAGTCGCGGGGCGTTGCTGTTTGGGCTGCCGAACCCGATGGTGGCATCCGATCCCAGCGTGATGCTGCCGACCCCGCTGGTGAACGGTTGAGTTGACCCGGTGACCAGCGCGCGCAGCGCACCCAGCCCGCCGACGCCCGTGCCGTTGATCGTGATTGCCTCGGAACTGAACACCCCGGAATTGATCGCCAGCGTCGCGCCGTCCTGCACCACCGTACCGCCCGCGCTGCTGCCCAGCGCGCCGTTGCTCGCCGCGACCAGGGTGCCGCGCTCGACCGTCGTCAGGCCGGAATAGGTGTTTTCGCCCGACAGCGTCAGCGTGCCGGTCCCGCGCTGGACCAGGTTGCCGGTGCCGGTGATGGGCTGGGAGGATGCGTCGATTCCAATATTGTCCGGCCGGTTGAACGCCAGCGTACCGTTGACGATGATGCCGTTGGTGTCGCCGCTTCCGCCGATGGGATGCAACAAAAACGGCTGGCCCGCCGTGACCCCATCACCGATCTGCAGGGTGCCGCCGTACACGCCGATGCTGCCGACCGTTTCGAATGCCCCGGCAACGGTGAATGTACCGGCACCGATCTTTCGCAGCGACGAACCCTGGCCCCCATCGAAGCTATTGACTGCAAACGACGTATCGTCGCCGCCGACCGTCAGGGTCGTGTACTGAAACTGGTCCAATGCCCCCGGGCCGTTGACCGAACCGATCGTCCCCCCCCAAGGCAAACAGTGTCGTTCCGGCCGCCAGGTTGATGCGCGTCTGATCCGTGACAGAGCCGATGCCGACGTACAGAAACCCGCTTTTCACAAATACCGGAGCAGCGACATTCGCTTGATAAAGTCGCACTCGCGGTCCGTCGGCGGTGAAGGAGGAGATGTTCGAGATCGGGCCGAGAAGGGTACCATCGCCGATCGCTGTCAGGGCATGGCCCCCACCCAAAAAGGACCCATACTGCAGCTGCGAATCCGAGGAGCCGAGATTGATGGTGGCGTCGGACCCGAGCGCAACCGACCCCACCGCCGCAGAACCGGTGGCACCAACCCGCAACGCCCCCAGCCCGCCGACGCCGGTGCCGTTGATCGTGATCGCCTCGGCATTGGTGACGCCGCCGTTTATGATCAGCGTCGCGCCGTCCTGCACCAAAGTGCCGCCCGCGCTGCTCCCCAGCGCATTGTTGCTCGCCGCGACCAGTGTGCCTGCGCTGATCGTCGTCAGCCCCGCGTAGCTGCTATTCCCCGACAAGGTCAGCGTGCCGGTATCCGCCTTCGTCAGCGCGCCCGAGCCCGCAATGTTGCCCGACCAGGTGAGGGTCGTCCCCGCCGCGGGGGCGAACGTCCCCCCTCCGGCATTCAGGGTGACGTTCCGCGTCGTGCCGAACGAGGCGGTTGTCGCCAGCGCGCCGCCGTTGAATCTCATCGAACCCGCGGCGCCCAGGCTGCCGTCGGTGGCGATGCTGAGCGTGCCGCCGTTGATCGCCCAGGGCGTGGCCGCCGTGCTGGTGCCGGTCAGCGTCCAGACACTCGTCCCGTTCTTTTCGAACACGCCGAAATTGCGGAACTGCCGGCCCGATCCGATGTTCGAGACATCGAAGGTGCCGTTCCCCGCGCCGCCGAGCCGCAGCGTATCCGCGCCCGAATTGGCGCTGACGTTGCCGATGAAGGTGGCACCGGCAAGGACCTCCAGCACGTTCGTGCCGCCGGTGAACGTGACGGCGTCCGCGCGGCCGAAAATGCCGGTTCCGCCACGCACCAGTCCGCCGACAATAAGACTGAGATTTCCGCCGGTAATCCCCGCGTCGCCACCCCCCTGCCCCGCGCCGCCAAGGGCCGCGCCGCCGTTGCCGCCCACGACCGAACCGGACGCGCCGATCGTGACCACGGAATTAACGCCAAGGATTTGCAGGCCGACCCCGCCGGTGCCCCCGCGACCTGCGGTCCCGCCGCCCGCCGTGCCGACCGACCCGCCGCTGCCCCCGTTCCCTCCGGTTACGGCGCTGTCGATTGACACTGTCGTTCCATTTCCGGTCAGCACCAATCCATTGCCGCCGCTCCCGCCATCCCCGCCGTAGCTACCGTTGGCGCCGCCGCCGCCCGCACCGCCCGTGCCACCCGATAGATTGACGGTCAGGATGCCAAGGTTCCCACCGCCTGTTACAACTGCGCCGAAACCGCCCGCGCCGCCCCCGCCGCCGCCTCGGTTCACGCCGCTCGCCGCTGGAGCGCCCGCGCCGCCGCTTCCGCCGATCGTAGCGATGGCGGGCAGGGTTGCGGACAGGGTGCCGTGTGCGCCGCCTCCGCCTCCGCTTCCGGCGGCAACGCCACCATTTCCGTTTGTCCCCGCCGAGGCCCCGCCTGAGCCGCCGCCGCCGCCGCCGGTTCCACCGGTCGCGCCGGCGCCGCCGCCGCCGCCGGAAAGCGGCGTGCCGATGCCGTTGGAGCCGGGGCCGAGCAGACTTCTAATCCCGCCGGACCCGGGATTATTCCCGCCGTCGCCGCCATTCTGCGCATGGGCGGCGGTGGGGGTCAGCAGCATGGCCGCGCTTGCAAGGGCGGTCATCACGGGGACCAGCGCAGTCGTGCTGACGAGACCAAACCGTTTGACGGCGCCAGCCGCCCGAACCGAATTGCCATGCTTGCGGTTGCGGATCGACGTCATCGTAATTTCCCCTGCATCCTATTCTCCGCGCCGCAGGCCTTGCGCGCAGCATCCTGCCGCAGCGCCGTTGCGAACTGCGGCGCTCGGGGCGGACTCATGCCCGGGTGGCTGCCCGGAACCCGCGGATGGCGGACGCCGGAAACACAGGAATATCTTGCTTTTTGTTAAGCTTTCTCCGCCGCCTTCGCCACGAGAAATGCGCAGTACAGATTGACCGTTCTGCGCTGCGGAGCAGTCAAATTGTACTGTCGATGCGGGGGTTAGGCTTCGAGGTTGGCCAATACGACCCCGGCGGCCAGACACCCGCCCCGTGGAGCTGGTCGCCGCGCAGACCAACCGACTCGATCATGTGCAAACCCAAGGCTGGTCGGGAGTCGGCGCAGCTGTCGAGGGTTGCCTTGCGCCGCGATATCCCAGCTGATACTTTTAGTCGCTCGGGAGATCAGGCGGGTCGTAGCTGGAAATTGGGCCGACAGAGAGTGACGACCGTATCGCCTTGGGAAGTTTGGCGCTCTCGCCAACGCAGCAGCGCATTTGGCCTATCATTCAACTGTGCCGTTTCGTTCGATACCGCGCTCCTTGCTGGGCAATGCCGAGCATGAAGCGGCGAACCCTGCTCATCATCGATGATCATGAATTGTTTCGGGCCGGGATTGAGCTGATCATCAATCAGAGTTTCCCAATGGTTACGGTGCGGTCTCACGCAGGAATTGGCGCGGCGCTCGATACAGCGGAACTGCAACCCGACGTTGTATTGCTCGACCTCAATCTCGACGGCGTGAGCGGCAAGCAAGCGTTCGACATGGTCCGCATGCGCTGGCCCGCCGCCTCGATCGTCATCGTCACGTCGGAGCGGAACGGCGCTGCTCTGGATGCCATTCGCGAAGACGGCAGCGCGCTGATCGTGTCCAAGGCACAACCTCCGCACGCGCTTGTCGATCTGCTGCGCAGCCGACTGGATTTTGCCCCGAAACCAGCGAACGGTCAGCCGTTCGCATTGACTCCCCGACAGATGGAAGTGCTGCAGCATGTGCGCATGGGATACCCCAACAAGACAATTGCGCGTTTGATGGGTCTGTCCGAGTACACGGTCCGAGGGCATGTACAGCAGATCATGCGTATCACCGGGGCTGGCAATCGCACGCAGGCGGCGCTCTTCGCGGAACAGGCCATTCCGGTTTGACGAAGTCCGATTTTGAAGTCGAATATTCCGCGCAATTCGAAGGTTTGGACGAGGTACCCCCCGACCGGATCCTGACCGAACAGGTTCGTGTGGTTTACCGGTTGCTGGGCCGTTCGGCGTGGCTGACCTTAGCGCTATCGATGTTTGTCGCGGCGATATTGCGCAACCACGGTCAATCAGTTTGGTGGTGGCTGACCGCCCAAGGCATCCTCAAGCTGAGCGAGCAGGTTGAGGTAAATCTCTTTTACGATCCTGTTCGAGTGGCGGATAACCCGCATCGCATGGTGCAGTGGCTATGTTTCACGCAATCCCTCCATGCTGCGGGCTGGGCCAGTCTCATCTGGATCACGGGAGAGCACGCGACTCCGGCCGAGTTCACCTTCATCCTCATGGCGCTGGGTGGTGTGCTGAGCGGTGGGGTGACGACCTACGGCGCGATGCCGCAGGTTCATGCCGCCTACATCGCGACGTTCATCGCAGTGAACGTCGCGACGTTCTTCCATCTGCGAGATCTGCTGCCCGACAATCCCTATTTTTACATGACCCCGGTGCTATGCATATTCTACTGCATCGGCACCTACATGAACACGCGGGTCAGCGGTGCCGACTATCATCGCTACATTTCGCTAGGCTTTGCCAACGCTGCACTGGCGCGAAATCTGGCGGCGCAGGTCGAGAAAGTGGAATCTGCACGACGCGAAGCCGAAGCCGCCAACGCCGCCAAATCGACCTTCCTTGCCTCCGCAAGCCACGATTTGCGCCAGCCAATTCATGCTGCGGGTCTGTTCATGGCACTGCTCGCCGACAGTCGGCTGAAGCCGCCGCAGCGGGAAATGCTGAGCAATGCGACCAGCGCCCTTAATGCATCTTCGGAAATGCTTGATGCGCTGCTTGATTTTTCCCGCGCGGAGGCTGGCGTCATCGCTGCGCAAAGCCGCGTGTTCGCGATCGATGATCTCCTCAACGAGGTCGAGAGCGAACTGGGCCTTCAGGCTGACGAAAAGCGCCTATCGTTCCGACTGCACGAGAGCGGTGCGCTGGTTGCGAGCGATCCGGCCTTGGTGCGGCTGATCCTGCTAAATCTTGTGTCAAACGCTCTGCGCTACACCGAGTCTGGCGGCATCTTGCTGGGAACGCGACGGCGCGGTGCCCGGCTGGTCGTCGAGGTGTGGGATACGGGCATCGGCATCGAATCCGAGCAGCATCAGCTTATTTTCGAGGATTTCAGGCAGATCGGTAACCCGGAACGAGACCGACGGAAGGGGTTGGGCCTTGGACTCGCGATCGTGCGCCGCCTCGCGCGGATCATCGAGAGCGAAGTAACGCTGGCTTCGCGCCCCGGCCGAGGGAGCGTATTCCGCTTCGATCTGCCGCTCATTGAGCAAACGCCTGCAGACATGCCATTACCTACGAACGGCAACGGAACGGCGATAGCGCCTTATCCGAAGCCACCCGCTGGCGACATCGGGACCGCGGCTCATATCCTGTTGCTCGATGACGATCCAGCGATCCTGCAGGGACTTGGCGCGTTGCTACGGCAGGCCGGATATAGCGTCAGTGCGGTCGATACGATTGAAGCAGCGCTCGAGAGCGCCGAAACAGACCGACCCGACTTGTTCATCTGTGATTTCCGCCTTCGCCACGGACGTCATGGCCTTGAGGCAGCAATTGCGCTCGATCAGCTGTACGCGCGGACGGTGCCAGTGCTGCTGATAACCGGCGACACGCACCCGGACAGAATTGCACAAGCCGCCGGAAATAAGATTCCCGTTCTTTTCAAGCCAGTCGAGCCCCGGCGCATTCTGGATACTGTTGCACAGTTGACCGGGTAGCCCGAGACGAGGTTAGCCTAGCCGCCGACCCGGCCACTCTGGCTATTCCGACGATACGTGGCGCGGTATGCCGAGTATTCACGACGGGGTCACCCAGCATCGCAGGACTTAGATCCGGCGTCTTATGTTCATGCTGCCGCTCGGTCGATACCGAGGGCAAAAGCTCGCTTACTGCGCGCCCATGATCGCCTCGTGCGGCGAAGTGTTCGGATATTTGCGCCACATGGCGCATGTCTGGGCGGGGATCGACGGCAAACGCTGCATCAACGGTGGTCGCCATCGCCGACCGCGCCCGCTTTCAAACTTTCCGAGCAAGGGCAACACCCCGCGATTGCGTGTTGAATTACCCACGCTTCCAGGTTGTCATGCCGCTCATACGCCGTCACTTTTATCACGCGCGTTTACGGAACCTTCCTCTAACAACCTCACCGCCGACGCGAAGCTGGTCGAGATAATCCGACCACCATTGCGCCATGCGAACTCGCTCTGCCCAGTGGGCGCCGCGATGGTAGGCAGCACGAACTTTGTCTCTTTCACCATGGGCTAAAGAGCGCTCGATGGCGTCGGGATGCCACAGCCCCGACTCGTTAAGGAGCGTGCTGGCCATCGCGCGGAACCCGTGACTGGTCATTTCTTGGTGCTCGAACCCGAGGCGACGCAGCGCGACGTTCAATGTGTTATCCGAAAGAGGCCGCTTGGTTGTGTGAAGCGCCGGGAAAAGGAATTCGCTCTCGCGCGCCAGCGACCGGAGCTCATGAAGTAAGTACAGCACCTGTCGAGAAAGCGGAACGGTGTGGGGTTGTTTCATCTTCATACGCTCGGCGGGCACACGCCACACTTTCTCCGCGAAATCGATCTCGCTCCATTTTGCTTGTCTCAGTTCGCCCGGTCGGAGGAACACGTGTGGGGCGATCCTGAGCGCAAGAAGAGTTTCCGGTCTGCCTTGATAGCCTTCGATCGCCCGAAGCAGTTCGCCAACCTTTTTTGGTTCGACGATGGCCGCATGATGTTTGACGCGGGGGACGGTAAGGGCACCGCGCAAGATGTCCGCCGGGTTACGCTCGGTTCGTAACGTAGCGAACCCGTAGCGAAACACGCGACCTGCAAATGACCGGAGCCGAAGCGCTGTCTCGTGGTGCCCGCGGCGCTCGACGCGCTTCAAAACGTCGAGAAGCTCGTGCGACGTTACGGAGGCGATAGGTCGCTTTGCAATCCCATCGAGTAGTTCGAGGAACCATCGCGCTTTCTTGATGGTCGCCAAGGATCGTCCCTCCCGCTCCATCTTCTGTATGTATTCTTCGGCGACAAGGCCGAAGGTGGTTCGCGCGGCAAGTTCCGCTGCGATGCGCCTCTGACGCCTCTCCTCTACCGGGTCGATGCCGTCGACGAGTTGGGCGCGTGCCTCGTCGCGCTTCTTGCGCGCTTGAGCGAGAGTCATCTCTGGAAAACTGCCCAGCGACAACTTTCTCTCGTGGCCCAACACTTTGTAGCGAAACCGCCAAAGCAGGGCTCCGGAGGGCTGAACGATAAGAAACAGCCCGTCGGCGTCGGGAACCTTAAAGGGCCGCGAAGATGGTTTCAGCGAGCGAATCTGAACGGTCGTAAGCATAGTGGACCACAGCCTCCTGCGTTGCTCGTGGTCCACCGTTTCGTGGTCCACTTTTGGTGGGCCACGGCGGAACATAATGAGAAACCGTCGGACCAGCAGCGAGCCATTATACCGCAGATTTCTGCGGTTTTCTACGCTTGTTCTGGGTTTGGTCTGGTGCCGCTTACAGGACTCGAACCTGTGACCCCCGCATTACGAAGGCCTGTGACAGCCGTACCAAAAAGGTTGGTTTTCCACCGATTTTAGGCGAATTTTAACGCGACTATCATGCTGACCCACGCGATACCCAAACTCGCGTGAAAGCGGGGATTGGGCGCTTCCTAACGAAAGCACTTTGGTAGGACGAAACTGCGAAATGCGACCTGCGCTATACCCGTCACGTGCAGCGCCCACGGCACTTAAAGAGCGAGCCGAAGTTGGTTGGCATCAGCCTCTACGGGCGGGTTGGAAATACGCTGCACGATGCTGGCCGCGAGTTCGTTTATGGCCTCTTCGCGCAATCGCTCGTCCCCGAACGTGAGACCGACCCGCGCCCAACCGGGGCTGTGCATCAAGCCTTCGCGAGCCAGGTGGTGAAGGTCATAGGGCGGATCGATGAGGTGCTGTGCCATGTTGTCATTGCGGAACAAAAAAGGAACAAGTGATAAGGCCATTCATAGCAGCTAAATCCGTCAATGGCAGTAGCGTGCAAAAAAGGGGTCTCGCGGCATCCGCTGGAGGGGGTCCTACAAACATGACTTACATTCCCAACTTCGACCGTGTGATAGCATTGGCTATACCGACCGCGAGAAGCATCGGACTGCACGCGTCGCTCTATCCGGCGGTACAGCTCGCACGACCTTCGAATAGGTCACAGCGCTAGCTCAACAGATTTCGCTGATTGTTCTAGATGATCAAGATTATTCCATAGACCGCATTTCTCTAACTCACCTCTGAGCCACAAATATGTGGGATCGGAAAGCAAACTGGTCGCTAAAAAGGCTGCGTATGGTCGCTCGTGGCCCGCGCTTTTTAGTATGCTGTCCATTGACCGAACTATCTGCTGCTCCTTTTCGAAACTCGTATCGCCTGCAAGATACGTCTTCATATCGGACCTAGTTCGCTCAAGAGAATGATGCATTGCGGCATGAAGTTCCGACCTAACAAGAAAAAGGCGATCGGTGCTATTGAGATTGCAGGTCCGAATGGTCCGCTCCCCAATGTCATCTCTATAGCGCAAAGTAAGATTGCTAAAGTATAAATGCTTCTGTGGATACGTGTCTGCGGGATTAATAATCATTCCGTCAGCAATGGGATCATACCTTCCCTTACTGGTATTGCAACGCTTACACGCGGGAAGTAAATTTGTCCAGGACAATACTAGATTAGAGTGTGGTTTTTTAGGTAAAAAATGTTCAACCTCCATGTAATTGGAAGTACTAGATATATTCTGTTCGCAATACGCGCATTTATTATTACTGTAAGCAAGCAAAGGCTTTTTTATAGAATTCCGATTCCAAACACTCTTTCCTGTAGACATGTATTCTTCCGTGAGCGTTGCGACAAAGGCCTCAGTAAAAGACTTTGGCGGATCACCACGATTGAGCTTAATCAAGATTGGCACCAATAAAAGGAGCTGCTCTCAGGTCAAAAAGCGTTCTCTTGAAACTCGTAGGATGCAGCATCAGGTGCAAGCGAAACAAACTTTCCCGCACCAGGCGACCATCTTCGGATTCAACAGCATCGTCGAAGGCCTTAACAGCGTCTGAGTATACCTGTGTTTCAACCTGCTGCATACCCATCACGTCGGTAAGCACTTCTTCAACGGTCCATCCAGAAAAGCCGTAAGGGCTATCTGGCAAAGTACGAACACCTATCCGGCCGGGTTCGCTTCGCCAGAGCGCGATTACTTCGGAAACGTCTACTGATTGTATCACATGAGGACTGTGTGTTGTAGCGATGATCTGTGCTAATGGAAACGTTTCTTTTAAGACACGTGCAATTTTTCGCTGCCAATCTGGATGAAGATGCAAGTCGATTTCATCAATGAGAATTACCCCAGTGAACGCGCTCGCGGAGATGTTCAACTGGCGAAACTCAATCTCTTTTATGACGCCAAAAAGTAAGGCGTATGTCGAACGAAAGCCAGATGACAACCATTCAAAAGGAATGATACCATCAGGCGTTTCTACCAACACATCGAATGATTTATGATTGACATTATGTAGTTTGACCGTGTGATCTAGAATAGAAAAGAGATTCACGGCCAATGCGTAATTCGCCTTATCAGAATCCGTCCATCCTTGTTCACCTGCGGCAGAGAACAGATAGCGATTTGCAAGCCAACCCTTTATTTCCGTCGAATCGGTACCAACAATGTTTCTGGATCCTATAGCAAAATCACTTAGCGTCGGATCAGAGTTTATAGATGTAGATTTTGCATATGTAATTTCCCGACGTGTCCGTATATTAATAATACTTGAACTATAATCTGAAAAAAAAGCTATTTTCTCATCGTTTGACGGATCACTAGAAGTAATACCTGCCTCGCTCTCGCGATTATTTCCTTCGGCTTCAATATTCAATACAATGCGACCGTCGCCGCCAATAAATGACGCGTTCTTTTTTAGTTTGACTGCTTCAAATATACCGCCAAAAGGCGATATTATGGCTTCAAGAATTGTAGTTTTGCCTATCCCGTTCGGCCCGCAGACGATGTTAAGTCCTTTACTGAATGCCATCTTCGTATCGTTATAGGGACCCACTTGCTGGAGTAACAACCAATTTATACAAAGACTTTTCATTCTACCTCAAGGTTGATGTAATAGAAATTAAGACAATAAGGATCGCCGATAGAATTGCGTCGAATCAATTCAGACATGTCTTTCTAAGTGAGACCAAATCATTTGGGTAAGGAATCACCGTTTTGCCTAGTATTCTTTCGCCGATGCGGGACTCGTAGGCCTCGCCCTGGATGCAGTACCGCAACAGCATAAATGCGCAATCGTACAGCGCAACCCGTTTTCACCATGAGCAAAAGTCAGTACCCTTAATGCCTAACGGAAGCCCCGAGGGGCCCTGGGGTTACCACGCACGGAGGCTACCGTTCGCTGGCAGGCATTTCGCAATGGATCGACCTGGAACTTCGAAAGCTGGTGCCCAGTTCGCGGGATAGCCAATTGAGTAGTGTAACTGCCGTAAAGACATTCATGAACAACAGTCGCGACTGTGCCTCGGCTCCCGGGACCGGCGGAGTTGTTTTCCACCATTTCGCGCAGTCTCCGCTCATGGGTGGCGGCTTATTTTATGGCTTTCCGGCCTTGCGACTCCGTGGCATTGCGAGCGGGTAGCGAGTTTTCGGTTGGTGCCTTATCGCTCTTGTTTGCCCGATAAAGCGCTGCTTGAACTCACCGCAGCAATCGTTGCCGCAACGGTCGAAATAACCGCATTTCAAACAACGACATAGCAACGCTAATGACGTCGGTTTACCATGCGCTGGGCAAGCTGCAAGCGCCCACCGTCGCCGACACCGTCGAGGTTCCCGTCCCAGCCGTCTCCGTACGATCATCGGTCAAGCCCAATAGCATCTCGTGCCTCGAATGCGGTGCGGTCCAAAGGGCGCTGAAGCGGCATCTCGGAACGTCGCACGCGCTTACCCCAGAGCAATACCGGGCAAAGTGGAGGCTGCCAGCGGACTACCCGATGACGGCGCCGAATTCGTCGGCGGAACGATCCCGTGCGAGTAAAGCGCGGGGGTTCGGGCGGAAGCGCTGAGGGGAGATGCATGCCCGATCGCACTGGGCGAATGCGACCGGGGCATGCGGCATGGTTATGGGTCTAGCAGGTGGTACTTTCTGTCCTCGTCGCGCCACCAAAGGTGCAACCCCGGTACAGTGCCGGTGTACCCGTCGAGTACGCCAATAACGTGTTCTCGGCTTAGACCTGCGACGCGAAGCCCTTTCAAGATAAGCTGGCGTTCGTTAAAGCCTTGGTCGATGCAAGCGCCAATCATTACGACCATCCGCTCGCGCCTGTTGGCCTTAGGCCCCAAGCTTTCTTTCAGTTTGAGGAGATGATCATACACGGAGCCGTCCTTGCTGATGTAATAAGTCATGCGATGTAAGCTTTCGAAAAAAATAAATGAAAAGTTTGCCCCCACCCGTTTGTCGCGGGAAGGGGCTAGGGGTTTAGGCAGCGCGGATATTGAGCTTGGCAGCGCCAGCTTCGACTGCGGCCATGAGAGCGCTGTTCGCGACGTGCGAATAGCCATTCGCAATGGTATGCGCGTAGGCCGCTTTCATCCGTTCCAGCCTTAACAGAGGAGGGCAGCATGAATAGCTTTGAACCTCCGTGCTTACGGAGATCGGCCTGACCAAGCCTCAAAAGGGTATTGCGTAGGTCGAGCCGATTTTCCCACCCAAAGCGCCCCAAGCAGGACCCAAACGAGTGTCCTACCGAAAGGCACTTCCGCCGTATGTCTCTGAGATTGCCTGTTGAAGGACTGGTGCCGCTTACAGGACTCGAACCTGTGACCCCCGCATTACGAATGCGCGATTATATGCAGAAAAGGGCAGAAACGCGTTCAGAGAATGACGAAAATCGCGGTTAAAAGCCAAAGATCCTGCAATCTGCGATGCCAGCGCGATACCAGAACGGGGACGCGTTGGCATCGCTGGTGCGGCGGGCGTTTACGGTGAGTGTGGTGTAACCCAGCCTGATGCCAGCGCTAAACCGACCGACTCACTTCGCTTCCCTTTAGCGAACGTCGGCTGATCGAATGTGATCCGGACCGCCGGGGAATGCAGCCGATCAGGTCGAATGTCGAACATTGGGATATGGTATAGTCGCGCCAAGCTCGCCCCAATCGCTGACGGTTAGGCGGCGATCATGATCACGTCGCGATCGATCCTGATACTCGTTCCGCTATGCTTGCTGGCCGCCTGTGGCAGCAAGCCGGTCGCTTCGCCTCCCGCACCCGCTAAGGCCGAGGCCGTCGCGCATAAAAGCGACCTGCTTCGACTAACCTTGACACCACAGGCGCAGGCACGGCTCGGCATTGCAACGATACGGGTCGGCGTGGGTGGCTTCGGCCTGACGCGCGATACGAGCGGCGAGATCGTCGTGCCCGGAGGCGTCGGTGGCGTGCCGATCAATTCGGTGAGCAACTTACAGCAGCTCGGTACTCAGCAAGTGGCCGCGGATGGCGAGGTCGCACGATCGCGGGCGCAGCTTCGCCTCGCGCGGATTGCGCTGGATCGTGCTGCCGCGCTGGTCCGCGAGGAAGCCGGGAGCGTCCGCGCGCGCGATGAGGCCGCCGCCCAGCTTGCTACCGCCAAGGCAGCTGCCGATGCGGCCAGTGCGCAACGACGTCTACTCGGACCACCGATCCGATTGCTCGCCAGTCAATCGATTGTATGGGTCCGCGTGCCCGTGTTCGGCAGTGATGTCGGCGCGATTGAACGCGGGCATGCGGCAATGGTCCGGCCGCTAGGCCGCAACGGCGCTACCCGCGCTGCCCGTCCGGTTCAGGCGCCGCCTTCGGCCAATGCCGTGGCCGGGACGGTCGATCTGTATTTCGAGCTAAACAATCGCGATCGGGCCTACCGCGTTGGCCAGCGGGTTGGCGTGACGCTGCCGATCGCGGGCGGCAGAACGCAGGGCCTGTCGTTGCCGACCTCGGCGATCGTACGCGACATTTATGGTGGGGAATGGGTTTATGCGAAGACTTCCCCCGACATTTTCCTGCGCCAGCGGATCGAAGTCGCCTCCACGAAAGATGATCGGGTAATCCTCGCGCGCGGCCTCACGCCCGGCGCGGAAGTCGTGACGGCGGGTGCGGCGGAGCTGTTCGGCACCGAGTTCGGTGTGGCCCACTGATGCTGGCGTGGCTGGTTCGCGCCGCCCTGACCCAGCGGGTGCTGGTGCTTGCATGCGCGGCGTTATTGGTGGTGCTGGGGGTTCGCGCCTCGAGAGATGTGCCGCTCGATGTCTTTCCCGAATTCGCGCCGCCCAAGGTCGAGATTCAGACCGAAGCGCCGGGCCTATCGACCGAGGAGGTCGAGAGCCTCATCACCGTGCCGATCGAGACCGCCGTCAATGGCGTGCCCGATCTCGCGACGCTGCGATCGAAGTCGGTGCTGGGCCTTTCATCAGTGACGATCCTGTTCAATCGCGGCACCGATGTGATCCGCGCGCGACAGCTGGTGCAGGAACGCGTGACGCAAGTGCAGAGCCGCTTGCCGAGTGCCGCGCGACCGCCCGTGATGCTGCCGCCGCTGTCATCCACCAGCCGGGCAATGAAGATCGGCGTGTCCTCCAAGAAGCTCGACCAGATGCAACTGTCCGAGTTGGTGCGCTGGACGATCCGGCCTCGGTTGATGGCGGTGTCTGGCGTCGCGAACGTTGCCGTCTGGGGCTATCGCGACCGGCAATTGCAAGTGCTCGCCGATCCAGACCGGCTGAATGCGGCCGGGGTCACGCTCAACGAATTGCGGCTGGCCGCCGGCGATGCGGTGCTCGTCGGCGGCGGCGGCTTTGTCGATACGCCGAACCAGCGGCTTGCGGTGCAGCAGGCAGGTGCCATCCAAACCGCCGATGACCTGTCGCGCACGGTCATCAAGATCGCGGGCGACGCACCTGTGCGGATCGGCGATGTCGCGCGGGTGGTCGAAGGGTATGCCGCGCCGATCGGCAATGCGATCATTGATGACGGCCCCGGCCTGATGCTGATCGTCGAGAAGCAGCCGACGGGGAACACGCTGCAACTGACCCGCGATGTCGAGGCGGCGGTTACCGAGCTGCGGCCGGGCCTGAAAGACGTGAAGGTGGACACCACGATCTTTCGCCCCGCGACCTTCATTGAGCGGTCGATCGACAATCTGTCGCGTGCCCTGATGATCGGCTGTCTGCTGGTGGCGGTCGTGCTGTTTGTGTTCACCCGCGACTGGCGTCAGGCGGTGATCAGTCTGGTCGCGATCCCGTTGTCGTTGCTCGGCGCAGGGCTCGTGCTGCTGTGGAGTGGGGCCACGATCAACACGATGGTGATCGCCGGGCTCGTGATTGCGCTCGGTGAAGTGGTCGACGATGCGATCATCGATGTCGAGAACATCGCGCGACGCCTGCGCCTCAACCGCGCGGCGGGCATTCCGCGATCGGCGTTCGATGTCGTGCTGGCGGCCTCGCTTGAGGTGCGGACGGCGGTGGTGTTCGCGTCGCTGATCGTGATGCTGGTTTTCCTGCCGATCTTCTTCCTTGGCGGGGTTGCGGGCACGTTTTTCCAGCCTCTGGCGATTGCCTATGTGCTGGCGATCGCGGCGTCGCTGCTCGTGGCGCTGGTCGTTACCCCGGTCATGTGCCTCGTCCTGCTGCCCAATGCGCCGATCAAGGCGGAGAGCGACACCCGCTTGGTCGGCTGGTTGAAGGAGCGTTACGCCAGCACTCTGCCCCGACTGATCGCCCGGCCGAGTGTTGCCATCGGTGTCGTCGCGGGCGGGTTGCTGCTCTCCGGCATCGGCTATGCGAGCTTCAAGGATCAGTTCCTCCCCGATTTCCGCGAAACCGATTTCCTGATGCATTTCGTCGAAAAGCCCGGCACGTCGATCGAAGCGATGGACCGCATCAGTATCCGCGCCTCGAAGGAGTTGCGCGCGATCCCCGGTGTCCGCAATTTCGGCGCGCATATCGGCCGCGCGGAGGCCGCCGACGAAGTGGTCGGGCCGAACTTCACCGAATTCTGGATCAGCCTCGACGACAAGGTCGATTACGATGCAAGCGTTGCGAAGATCAAGGCGGCGATCGATGGCTATCCCGGCCTCTACCGCGATGTGCTGACGTACTTGCGAGAACGCATCAAGGAAGTACTTTCGGGCGCAGGTGCGACGATCGTGGTGCGCATCTTCGGACCCGATCAGGACGAACTTCGCGCCGCGGCCGAGCGTGTGCGCGGGCGGGTGGCCGGCATTGCGGGCGTGGCCGATCTCAAGGTCGAGCAGCAGGTGTTGGTCCCGCAAATCCAGATCCGTCCGCGCTCCGCCGATCTCGTCACCTTCGGGCTGTCGCCGGGCGAAGTGCGACGGCAGGCGCAGACGCTGGTGGCGGGGCAGAAGCTTGGCGAAATCTACCGCGACCAAAAGGCGTTCGATGTCGGCTTGTGGGGCGAGCCGGCAGTTCGTGGGGACCAACATGCGCTTGCGGACATGATGATCCAAACGCCCGCCGGTGCGCCGGTCCGGCTGCGCGACGTGGCCGATGTGCTGGTTGTGCCCGCGCCCAATGAGATCAAGCGCGAGAACAGCCAGCGCCGCATTGACGTGACGCTCAATGTGAAGGGCGCCGATCTCGGCTCGGTAGCGCGCGCGGTCGACGCGGCGGTGGCGCAGGTGCCGTTTGCGACCGGATACCATCCGCAAGCGCTGGGCGAATATGCAGCGCTCCAGGAATCGCGGCAGCGGCTGTGGACGATCGGCCTCGCTTGTCTGGTCGGCATTTTGCTGCTGGTGTGGCTGGAATTCCGCTCGACGCGGATCACCGCACTGGTCGGCGTCAGCCTGCCGTTCGCGCTGGTGGGAGGCGTCGTGGGCGTGGCGCTGACCGGGGGCGTGTTGTCGCTAGGGTCGCTCGTCGGCTTTGTCACCGTTATCGGCATCGCGGCGCGCAACGGCATCATGCTGTTGTCGCATTACGACCACCTCCGTCGGTGCGAGGGCGAGGCATTCGGGCCGCAATTGATCATCCGGGGTGCGGCGGAACGGCTGGTGCCGATCCTGATGACGGCGCTATGCGCCGGGCTCGCGTTGCTGCCGCTGGTCGTTGCGGGTAATGCGCCAGGGCACGAAATTGAGCATCCGATGGCGATCGTCATCCTCGGCGGACTCGTCTCATCGACCGCGCTCAACCTGTTCCTGATGCCCGCGCTTTACGCGCGCTTCGGCAAGGAGCGCCCCGCGCCGACCTCAGAGCCGTTGGCGGTGACGGCATGAAGTGCCTTGCTCCCCTGATCGTGCTGCTCGCTTCGGGCTGCATGACCGCGCCGTCGCTGCCATCAACGATTGCGCCGCCGAGCGCAACGGGCGGCTTTGCCGACCTGCCGAGCGTTTCGATCGCGCCAGTGCCCGATGACTGGTGGCGGCTGTATGACGATCCGATGCTCGACCGCCTGGTGCTGGCAAGCCTGGCCGCCAATGCTGACTTGCGGGTGGCGTATGCGAATCTCGAGGGCGCACGGGCGACACTGCGTCAGGCGCGGGCGACGCGGCTGCCGCAGACGACGGTGGAAAGCGGTCTGACGGTCGACAGCAGCGCGGGCCAGCCGAGCGCGTCATCAAACGTTCCGACGACCGATTATGATCTGGCGTTGACCGCGAGTTGGGATGCCGATCTGTTCGGGCGCCTGCGGTCTGCGGCGCTCGCGGCGCGCGCCGATGCGGCGGCGCAGGAAGCGGCGTTGGACGGCGTCCGCGTCGCCGTGGTGGCGGACACGGTGCTGGCCTATGTCGAGTTGTGTGGAGCGACGCAGGCGCTGCGCGCGGTGGCTGAGCAGGTCAAGGTCCAGCAAGGCGCAGTCGCCGTGCTGCGGGATCAACTGAAAGCGGGAGAGGTTTCGCCGCTCGAAGTATCGCAGGCGACGAGCCTGCTGGCCTCGACCACCGCGCTCAAGGCGCCGCTGGAGGCCGCACAGACCAATGCGCGTTACCGCCTTGCGACGCTGGCGGGGCGGCCACCGGCAGAAGCGCGGGTCGATTCCTTCACCTGCCAGACGCTGCCGAAGTTGCGCACCGCCGCACCGGTCAGCGATGGCGCTGCGCTGTTGCTTCGGCGCCCCGATCTCCGCGAGGCAGAGCGTCGCCTCGCTGCTGCCGCCGCCCGCATTGGCGTGGCGCGCGCCGACCTGTATCCGCGCATCAACCTGGGCGGCGCGATCGGATTGCTGACAGGTCGACTGGTCGCGACGGGATCACCACTCGTTAGTTGGGCCTTTCCCAATCAAGCACCCGCGCGTGCTCGATTGGCGCAGGCGCGTGCGGGCGAACGAGCAGCTTTGGCGAGCTGGGACGTTGCCGTGCTACGTGCGCTCCGTGAGGTCGAGAGCGCGCTCGCCACTTACGATGCCGAACAGCGCCGCAACCGCACGCTGACCGCCGCAAACTCGGAAGCTCGGCTGACGGCGCATCGCGCCGCCGCGCGCGTTCGCGTAGGCGATGCCGCGCCGTTATTGCGCCTCGACGCTGATCGCACGGTAGCGCAGACATCAATTGCGGTCGCGCAGTCCGATCTTGCCGTCGCCCAAGCACAAGTGGCATTATTTCGTGCGCTTGGCGGTGGCTGGCGCACTGCTAAGCCGCCGTTAGAATGACGCGATGCGCATTTTGATCGTCGAAGACGACGCCGACACCAACCGCTTCGTCGCCCGTGGCCTCACCGAATTAGGGCACCAGATCGTGGCCAGTGGCGATGGTCGCGATGGCCTGTTCCAGGCGACCGAGGGCGGGTTCGACGCTTTGGTCGTCGACCGGATGCTCCCCGGCTTGGATGGGCTCGCGCTGGTCAAAGCGCTGCGGGCGACGGGCGACACTACGCCAGTTCTGATGCTGACCGCGATCGATGGCATCGCCGACCGGGTCGAGGGCCTTGAGAGTGGTGCCGACGATTACCTGGTCAAGCCCTTCGCGTTCAGCGAGCTCGCCGCGCGTGTAATGGCACTCGGGCGGCGACCAGCGGCTTCGGTAGCACCGGCGCGGCTGGCAGTCGGCGATATTGTAGTCGATCTCGATCGCCGCACGGTGCTGCGTGCTGGTCGCCGGGTCGTGCTCCAGCCCCGCGAATTCGTGCTTCTTGCCGAACTAATGCGCAATGCGGGGCGCATCATGACCCGCACCATGCTGCTCGAGCGCGTTTGGGATTTCGACTTTGATCCCAAAACGAACATCGTCGAGACACATCTCAGCCGATTGCGGTCGAAGCTCAACGCCGGGTTCGATACCGACCCAATCGAAACCGTGCGCGGCGCCGGCTACATGATCCGGGGCGGATAATGCGTCGGTGGTTGCGCGGCACCTTTGGGCTTGTCGCACTGGTCGCCATTGCCTTTGCGCTTGCGACGCTGGCGATCGGCGTCGTGGCGTTCGAGACGACGCACGAAGCGCTCGAACAGCAATTGGATCACCGAATCGCCGCCGAGACGCAGGCGCTGATCGACGAGGGCGACGACGGCTCGGACGGCATTACCGCTGCGATCCGTCGCCGCGAGGCAGCGCGCAGCACCGCGAGCCTCGGTTACCGGCTGGTGGATGCCGCTGGTCGCCCGGTCGCCGGGCGGCTAGCGGCGCGCGTGCCGACGACGCCGGGCTACGTCGAACTGCTCCCGTACACAGAGGCTGGCCAGCGCCGCATCGCGCAGTCGCTGACCACGAAATTACCTAGCGGCCATCGGCTGCTCGTTGCCGCCGACCGCGCGGTGATCGACGAGATGGATGCGACATTGTTGCGGCTGTTCGCTGGCGCGTTCGGTGCGATGCTGTTGCTGGGAATTGCCGCCGCCTGGATCGTCGGCGCAGTCACACGTGCCCGGCTTGCCCGGATCGACCGGACCGCGCTCGCGATCATCGATGGCGATCTCGCACGGCGGGTGCCGGTCATCGGCGGCGGCGACGAATTCGACGGGGTTGCCACCACGCTCAACCGTATGCTCGACCGGATCGGCGGGCTGATGGACAATCTCCGCCAGGTGTCGAGCGACGTCGCCCATGACCTGCGCACACCGCTCACACGTTTGCACAATCGTCTCGACGAAGCGCTGGCGAGCAACGACCGCGGCGTTCAGCGCGAAGCGATCGAAGCCGCCGCGACCGAGGCGCGGGACTTGCTGGAAGTTTTCGCCGCACTGCTGCGGATCGCCGAGGTCGAGGGCATGAGCGCGCGCGCCCATTTCACCAACGTGTCGCTCAGCGTGCTCGTGACCGATCTTGCCGAGGTTTATAAACCGGTGATGGAGGTCAGCGGGCATCGATTTGCAACTTTCATCGAGCCGGGCATCACGATCAAAGGTGACCGCCGATTGCTCCAGCGACTCCTGAGCAATCTGCTCGACAACGCGATAACACACACGCCCACCGACACCACGGTGAAGGCCATCCTAGCCCGGGTTGACCGCGGCGTTCGCTTGAGCGTCGCGGATGACGGTCCGGGCGTGTCCCCGGGACTCGCACCGACGTTATTTCAGCGCTTCACCCGCGGCGACCGCAGCCGTTCAACCAACGGACACGGCCTGGGCCTCGCGATGGTTTCCGCAATCGTCGCAGCGCTTGGGGGAACCATCGCAGTCGATCAGGCACATGGCTTCGCGATCGAGGTTACTTTCGACGCCTGATAGCGATCGACTGCCCATTCCACGTTACAATTTCCCAATCTCGCGAATGACACGGTTTCGCAACGAAATTGTCACGGGCGGCTCATACCGCAAGCGCCACCGGGACCGACGCCGCTCAAGGGGAAAATCACAATGTTGAAACTCACCACGGCGCGCGTGCGCCGGGGCAGCAGCGCGCTCGCGCTTGCCGCCGCGCTGACCGCCGGTGCCGCTCAAGCCGCGACCGCTCCCGTAGCGCCAACTGCTTCTGCGCCAACCAGCGCAGATCAAACGCAGAAGGACGCGATCGCGGAAGGATCCGACATTGTCGTCACCGCGACCAAAGCGAACGAACTCGCGCCCGTTACCGCCTCACTCAAGACGACCCAACCGCAAGCGATCGTGTCGCGCTCGTTTATCGAAGATTCGCTGCCCGCTACGGCCGATTTCAATCAGATCGCACTGATCACGCCAAGCGTGTCGAACTACGGCGGCAACAACGGCATCGGCCTGTCTGAGTCGAAGGCACAGATCCGGGGTTTCCAGGACGGCGAATATAACATCACCTACGATGGGGTGCCGTTCGGCGACACCAACGATCCGACGCACCACTCAACGACGTTCTTCCCGTCGAACACGATCGAAACGCTGGTGGTCGATCGCGGACCCGGCAACGCCAGCCAGCTCGGCCAGGCGACGTTCGGCGGCACTTTCAACCTTTTCAGCCGCGCCACGCGCGATAACTTTGGCGGGTCGGTCGAGGCGACCTATGGCAGCTTCAACACCTATCTCGGCCGCGCGATCGTGCAGACCGGCAAAATGGACAAGCTCGGCGGCGCAAGTGCGGTCTTCACGGGCCAGTACGTCCACAGCGACGGCCGTTCGAGCTTTTCAAAGTACGAGAATTACAATCTGTTCGGAAAGGTCATCGTTCCGCTCGGACCAGACGTGACGCTCACGCTGCTCGGCACGTTCAACAAGAACCATTTCAACCAGGCCGACAGCGACGGCTCGACGCTCGCGCAGCAGGCACTATTCGGCAAATATTATGCGCTGAACGACGACCCCAAGACGTCGCAATATTATGGCTATAACCGCACGCTAAAGACGACCGATTTCGAGATCATCAAGCTTGAAGCCAATCTCGCACCGGGCGTTGTCTTCGAAAATCGCGCTTTTACATATTATTACGACAACGAAACGCTATCGGCCAATGACGTTACGACCTTACCGGGAACAGTCTACAATACCGTCGCGGCCGACGGAAAAACGAAGATTATCGGCAACGTTCCCGGCTACACAAAGACCAATAAATACCGTGTGTTCGGCGACATTATCAAACTGCGCGCCGATCTGACCGCGTTCGCGACGCTTACCGTTGGTGCCTGGCTTGAGTTCAGCAACACCTATCGCCAGCAACGCGACGTCGATCTGACCACGGGTGCCTTCAACTATGTCGAGAAGGCCGTGACGGCACCGGCGACCGGCCTGAACCCCGGCCAGGTGACGCCACTTTACATAAAGTTCGACCAGAATTCGCAGGGCAACCATACCGAGGAGTTTGCCGAACTCGAACTGCGACCGATCGCGGGTCTCAAAATCACGCCCGGTTTCAAGCATGTCGATTTCGGCCGCAAGATCGATGCCGCCTATAATCAGACGACACGTTATGCGCAGCGAAATTCCAACGATTACACTGCCGATCTGCCGTTCGTGACGGTCAATTACCAGCCAACCTCGAACCTTTCGGTCTACGGCCAATATGCCAAGGGCTTTCTCGCCCCGCCGCTCAGCCAGCTCTATGTCGCGAACACGACGTTCTCCAACGTTGAACCACAGAAATCGACCAACTATCAGGTCGGCGCGGTCTATCACGGCAGCCATCTGTCGATCGATGCCGACGTCTATATCATTAATTTCACGAACAAATTTTTCAGTTATACTGACACATCGAGCCAGAATCTGGGAACAATCTTCACCAATATCGGTGGCGCGTTGTATAAGGGCGTCGAGGGTCAGGTGACCTATGCGTTTAGCAATGGCCTCGCCATCTTTGCGAACGCCTCCCGCAACTACGCCAAGACGGTAGTGTACACCAACCCGGTCACCAATGTGATCGTGCCGCGGACCACGATCGCAAAGGCGCCGATGTCCACCGCTGCTGGCGGTGTTTTGTTCAAGCATGGCCCGTATCGTTTCTCGATCACCGACAAATGGACCGGCCCGCAATATGCCGACCTTGCGAACCTGACGCGGATCAGCCCTTACAACACGGTCAATCTCGCTGCGAGCTATGACATCGGACCATTTCGCGTCGGCCTGGACGTGACCGATTTGCTCGACTCCCAGAAGATCAACCAGATCTCGGGCACGCCACTCAACGTCAACACGTCGCAAGTCTATTACCAGCCCGGCCGTGCGATCACGGGCCAGGTGACCTACAAATTCTGATGCAGCGGGGTTTGATCGCCGCAGCGTTGCTCTGCGTCGCTGCCGCTCCTGCGGCGAAAGTCCCGTCGCTGCTTACCGCGCGGGATCTCGATCCCACGCTGGTGTTGCCGCCCCCGCCTGCGGTTGGCAGTCCGCAGGCGGCCGCTGAGCTTGTCGAACTGCGTGCATTCGAGAACCGCGACCCAGCGACCGAGGCCGACGCGCGTCGGGATGGTGATACCAAGAATGCGTCGATTTTCGCGGAAGTGCTTGGCCCAAAATTTGACCTGACGCGGTTGCCCGCGACCGCCGCGCTGATGGCGTCAGTGCGGGCGAGCGAGAAGGCGACGGTCGATCGCGGCAAGGAGCATTTCCGTCGCGCGCGGCCCTATGTGTCCGATCCGACGCTCAAGGCCTGCAAGCGCAATGACGATCCGCTGTCGAGCTATCCCAGTGGTCACACGTCAATGGCGTTCTCAATGGCCGAGACGCTGGCGCGGCTGGTCCCGGAAAAGGCCGAGGCGCTGCTCGCGCGCGCGGCGCGCTATGGCCAGAGCCGGATCGTGTGCGAACAGCATTTTCGGAGCGACGTGAGCGCCGGGCAAATGCTCGGGCTGCTGATCGCCGAGCGTCTGATGACGAAGCCCGCGTTCCGTACCGCCTTCGACACGGCGCGCCGCGAACTGGTCGAAAGTGGCGTCGCGCAGCGTTAGGCCCGCCGCGGCGTCAGCACTGCGATCATCGCGGGGAGGAACAGCAGCACCAATGGCACCGCCGCGCTGAGCCCAAAGATGATCGCGGTCGCCAGCGGCTTTTGTAGTCCGGCGCCGCGGCTGACCCCCAGCGCAAGCGGCGCCAGCGTCAGGATCGCGATCAGCGCCGACATGAGAATCGGGCGCAGTCGCTTTTCCCCAGCCGCGCGCAGATGGGTGAGATCGATCGCCCCACCGCGCGGCAGTTCGGCGAGGAAAAAGATGACAAGCTCGCTCACCATCCCGATCACCATCGTCAGCCCCATCAGTGCCGAAATATCGAGCTCGATGCCTGTAAGCCACAAGCCGCACAAAACCGCGGCCGCCGACAGCAACACCGTTGCGATCGCCGCCAGCGTCCAGCTCAGCCGTTCGAACAGGAAGGTCAGCAACAGTGCGGTCAACAGCAGTGCCGCTACGAACACGACCGTGAGGTCCGCAAAACTCTGCTGCTGCTGCGCATAAAGACCGCCATATTCCACACGGATTGCAGCAGGCAGATGCAACGTCGCCACCGCGCGGCGTACGTCCCGCATTCCCGAGCCCAGATCGCGCCCTTCGAGCCGCGCTGTGACGCCGATGAAAGGCGCGAGATTCTCGCGCGTTATTTGCTTTTGCCCGGCGGCAACCGAGACGATCGCGATTTGCCCGACCCGTACGACATGCCCGTCGGGTGCCACAAGCGGGAGCTGTGCCAGATCAGCCGCGCGGCTTCGCAGCGCAAGCGGCGCACGCACGCGCGCGGTGACAAATTGTTGTCCGATCCGCACGTTAGTCGCCGTCGCTCCGCCGATCAGCGCGTCCAGCTGGCTCGACACCGTTGCGGGATCGAGACCGTGCTGGAGCGCCGCCGCGGGATCGACCTTGACCACCAAGGCGTCGCCCGCGACGCGCAATCCATCGACCTCCTCGACGATCCCCGGCACTTTGCCGACTGCCACCCCGACACGCTTGGCGGCATCCTCAAGCGCAGCGGGATCGTCGCCGAACAACTTCACCTCGACCGGTTGTGGCACGGCGGTCAAATCGCCGATCAGATCCTCCATCAACTGCGCGGTTTCGATTTCGAGGCCGGGGACTTGCGTCTGAACCCGCTGCCGGATGTCGGCCATCACCGTTTCGATCGGACGGCGGGAGCCGCCTTTCAGGCGGATGAAATAATCACCCTCATCGGCCTCCGTCAGACCGCCGCCCAATTGCACGCCGGTCCGCCGAGAATAGCTCGCCACTTCTGGCGTCGCAGTGATGATCTGCTCGACCTGGCGCAGCAGCCGGTCAGTGTCGGACAATGCGGCACCCGATTGCGCTTTGTAATCGAGAATGAAACCGCCTTCGTCCATCGCGGGCATGAAACCCGACGGCACATGACCCCAGGCCGCAATTCCGAGCAAGGCCAGCCCGATACCGAGCAAGGCGACGAACAATCCCGGGCGCGCGAGTGCGCGTTCGGCGGCGCGGGCATTGATCCGGTCGAGCGGCTGGAGCGAAGCCCCCGCGCGGTCCGCCGCCGCGATATCCGTCGCCCGCACCCAGCGCGCCGCGACCAGCGGCAGCAGATAGCGCGCGAACAGCAGCGACAGCCCCAATGCCGCAACCATCGTCAGCGCCAGCGCCTTGAAGAACCCACCGGTCAGGCCGCTGACGAAGGCGAGCGGCGTGAACACGACGATCGTCGCGGCGGTCGATCCTAACAAGGGACGCGCCATTTCGGCAGCGGCGGCGGAGACCTTGGTCCCTCCCTCCTGCAAGCGCCGCATGATATGTTCGAGCATGACCACGGCATCGTCGACCACTAGCCCGACCGCGGCCGCCATCCCGCCCAGCGTCATCATGTTGAAGCTCATGCCGAACGCGAACAGCAATAGGCAGGTGCCCGCGAGCGCGGCGGGCAGCATCAGCCCGGTGATCAGCATCAGCCGGCTAGAGCGCAGGAACACGAACAGCACGACGCCCGCCAGCACTGCGCCGAGCAGGATGGCATCGCGCACTGCATCGGCGGCGGCGGAGACAAGTTCGGATTGGTCGTAAAAGGGCGTGACCGTCACGCTCGGCGGTAAACCGAGTGCTTTCAGGCGGCGATCGACCTCTCGCACGATTCGTACGCTGTCGCCATCAGGGGACTGACGAATATTGACCAGCACCGCATCGCGCCCGCCGGATGTGACCTTGGTGAAACCCGGGGCGACCGAGGGATGGATGTCGGCGATCTGCCCGAGCGTCACGAGCCCAGCGCTCGCAGAGCTACCGGCCTTAACCGGGGTCGCGGCAATATCGGCAATCCCGCTCAGTCGGTTTTCGGCGAGCACGAGATAAAGCCGGTGGCGATCCTCCAGCCGCCCCACACCGGTGACGCTGTTCGCCTTGCCCAATGCAGCGGCAATCGCATCGAGCGAAAGTCCGAGCGCCTGCGCCTTGGCCGGATCGACATCAACCGCAAGCTCGCGCGGTGCACCGCCGAGGATGTCGATACCCGCCACGCCCTCCACCGCACCAAGTGCCGGGCGAACTTGCAACGCGGCGATCTGGCGGAGCGCATTCTGGTCGAGCGAGGGTGAGGTGAGCGCGATCCCGAGCACCGGGAAAATCGTCGGATCGGAGCGGCGCACTTCGAAGCGGGTGCCTGCCGGCAAATCGGGCAGCGCGCTCGCCAACGCACCCTGCGTCGCGAGCGTCGCGGCGACCATGTCCTGCTTCCACGGAAAATCGAGCGCGACTTCGGCCGCGCCGCGGCTGGTGGTCGAGCGGATCCGGCTGACGCCGGGAACGCTGCGCAGCGCGGTCTCGATCGGGCGCGTGATCTCCGCCGCCATTTGCGTCGCGTCGCGCTCGCCCGCATCGATCGAGACGACGACGCGCGGAAAATCGATGTGCGGGAACAGGCTGACTGGCAGATGCGTCGCTGCAAACACCCCGCCGAGCACGACCAGCGCGGCCGCCAGGCACAGCGCGCGAGCATGTCGCTCGATTGCCAAGGTCACTTGGTTCGAACCTTCATGTCGTCTTCGACTGCGGTTCCGCCTGCGACGACCACCGCGTCCCCCGCCCGCACCGAGCCCGACACCGCGACCCGGTCGCCGCGCACCGCGCCGACGGTGATGTCACGGCGATGCGCGACCCCGCCCGCGACGACATAGACATAGGCCTGTCCGCCATCGTCGAGCAAAGCGGCATAGGGAATGGTCAACTGCGCCGCGCTCTGCGCTGCGCCGTCGGCCGTCGCGCGCACCGTCTGGCCCGCACCGATGCCGGTAGCGGCCGGAATGCGCGCGAACACCGATGCGAGGCGCGTCTGCGGATCGGCGGCGGGATTGATCGTCTCGACGGGCACGTCGAACGTCGCTTCGACTCCACTGGCGACGATGTGCAGCACCGAACCCGGATGCAAGATCCTGGCGAGCGCGGGATCGACCCCGAAGCGGGCCCGGAAATCCGAGGCGCGCGTGATTGTGGCAATTGCCGCGCCCGGCTGAACGAGGTCGCCCGGCGAAGCGGTCACTGTTTCGACGATCCCGGCGGATGGCGCCCGCAACGTCAGGGCACCGGTGCGCGCAGCCATTGCGACCCGCGTGGCGTTGGCGCTGGTCGCGGTGGCGCGCGCCGTTTCAACCTCGGCATTGCTGCCCAGCCCATCGGCTCTCAGCCGCTCCGCGCGCGCGAGCGCGGCGTTGGCGGCCTGCGCGTCGCTTCTCGCTTTGACCAACTCCACCTCCGTCGTCGGTGATGCGGCAAGCTGCGCGACAACCGCCCCCGCGGCAACGCGCGTCCCCACGGGAGCAGCGATCGAAACGACGGTGGCCTCAGCCGGTGCCGACACCGTCAATCTGCCACCCGGCCCCGCCTCGACCGAGCCGTAAAGCGTCACTTGCTCGGCCAGCGCACCCGGTTCGGCCCGACCGAGTGAGACGAGCGCGACCGGCGCGGACCCAGCCTCTTCCTCTTCTGCGGCACCTGAACAGGCACCGAGCAGCAATGCGGTCAGCAGCACCGTGGATTTCCGGGTCACGTCCAAGCCTCTCTCAGCGTGCCGGTGAGCAATTCGAGCGCAATCATCTGTTCGGCAATGTCCTGTTCGCTTTGCAAAAGAAGTGCCTGCTTGTCGCGTTCTGCCTGCTCGGCGGCTTCGGCAGTCGCGATCGACAAATCACCGCGTGTGGCGGCGCGGCGCGTCGCTTCGGCATAACGGTGGGCGGCCGGCATATCGCGGAGCACCGCGTCGCGTTGCCGCCGGGCGATTGTGATCCCGACTACGGCTGCGGCGATCTGCGCGCGCGTTTGAAACAGGCGCGCGTCGTATTCAGCCTTGAGCGCGGCGCGTGTCGCGCGCTCGATCGCTATTCCGCCGCGATTGCGGTTCCACAGCGGCAAAGTGAAATCGACCGAAGGCCCGACGATCACATTCCCAGCCGTGTCGCGGTTGGAAGCGATGCTGAGACCAAGCGTCGGGAACTGATCGAGCACTGCCTTGCGCGTCGCGGCTTCCTGCGCGGTATAACCCGCCTCAAGCGCCCGCAGATCGGTGCGACTGGTCCGGGCAGTGTCGAACAGCCTTGTCGGATCTAGCGGGCGGTCATGGTTGATGACGGGAGCGAGCCGCAAAATTGTTGAAGGCGGCAAGCCCAGCAGTCTGGTCAATTCGAAGCGCGCGGTCGCGAGGTCTTTCTCGCTCGCGCGCGCCTTGACCTCCGCATCGGCGGCGGCGAGCCGGGCGGCCTGCACTTGGTCCGCCGCGAGATCGCCGCGCCCAGCCGCGCGCGTGACGCGGTCGAGCAGGGAGCGCGCGGTGTCGCGCGACGCTGCGGCAAGAAGGACGCTGCGCTCCAACGCGACGATGCGTACGGCTTGCAGCCGCGCCTGGCCCGCCGTTTGCCACTCGGCCCATGCCAGATCGAGCCGCACCTGCTGCGCCGCCGCGCGCGCCTGGGCAAGCCGAACGCCGCGCGTGCGCAGCGTGTTGAGATCGAAACCGAGCGCACTCGTCAAATCGAGCAAAGGATCGGGACCGGCCAGAACTTGGCTGACGCCCAAGGTAAGCGTTGGATCGGGAAGCAGCCGGGCGGCGAATACCTGCGCATCGGCCACGCCTGCACGTGCACGGGCCGCGCGAAGATCAGGATTGCCGAGCACCGCAAGGGTGGCAATGGCCGTGCTGTCGAGTGGCTGCGCTAGATCGAAGGTCACCGGAGCGAGATCGGCGCGCGCTGCTGGCGCCGTTCCGAGCGGATCGGGCGTGTAGCTGGCACATGCGCTGAGCAGCAGCAGGGGAAGCATCAGTCGCTTCATCCGGCCGCTTTCGGCAGCGCAAGCGATACGCGCAGGCCTGGGTGATTATCTGAGACGACCACCTTGCCACCGTGGGCGGATGCCACGGCAGCGACGAGGCTCAGGCCCAAACCATTACCAGGGGTGGTCCGGCTTGCCTCGCCGCGCGCGAAGCGCTGGAGAATCCGCGCGTGATCCGACAACGGAACGCCCGGCCCGTTATCGCAGACCTCCAGTCGCACCGTCGTATCGTCTGCTGCAACCAGCAGAATGTCGATCTTTGTCCCCAACGGTGTATGGAGCCGTGCATTGTCGAGCAGATTCACCAGCGCCTGCGCAATCAACTCACGGTCGCCGAGCACTGTAACGTCGGGTGCGATCGACCAAGCTAGGCAACGCCCGCCGTCGGCAAAAGCTGGGGCGAAGCTTTCCGCAATCTCCGAAACCAGATAGCTGAGATCGATCGCCACGAAGGTCCGTGCCAATCCGCCTCCCTCAACCTCGGCAATCCGCAACAAAGAGCCAAATAGCGCGAGTACAGCGTCGCCTAATTCGATCGCACGTGCGGCGGCACCGTCCACCTTTCCAACCTGTTCGAGCTGATTGCGGAGGCGAAGCAATGGGGTGCGCAAGTCGTGTGCGACGTCGCTGGATACCTGACGCAGATTGTCCATCAACTGCTCGATCCGATCGAGCATCGTGTTGAGCGCAGCCCCGGCGGCGTCGAACTCGTCACCGCGCCCGCCGACGCTCACCCGTTGCGCCATGTCGCCGGCCATGATCGCGCGCGCGACCCCGCTGATCCCCTCAAGCCGCCGTTGCAGATAGCCGCCCAACGCCAACGCGCCCACGATTCCGAACGCGACAACCAGAACAAACGCCGCCCCGAATAGAAGGATTATCGTGCGATCAATTCCCTCCATGATCTCAGTGTCGCGCGCGACGACAAGGCGGTATCCGCCACCAAGCTGGCGCGTTTCGGCGCGCGCACTGTCAAGGCCTTCGGTCGGATCGCGGAAGACGATCGTATGAACTCCAGGCGCCGGTCTAGGCGTATCAAGCGACCCCGCTACCCGTCGGCCCGAGCGATCAAATAGCGCATAACCAAAGGCTTTGATCGATCCCCCGGCCTCGCGGGTAGCAATTGCTCGGGCAATGTCAGGGAGGCCACCGTCGTTATATTCCTGCGCGAGGTTCGCTGCTTCCTGCTTGACCAACCCGTCCTGCTGACGGCGAAAATCGGCGTCGGCGACCAGGTACATGGCAAAACCCAAGAAGACGACTGCCAGTGCGAAAGCGGCAGAGTAAACGAAGGCGATACGGTGGGCCGCGCTGGATTTCACCTTAGCCATCGACGCGTATCCGATAGCCTGATCCACGAATTGTCTCGATCGGATCGTCGGCAAAACCCTCTCGAAGCTTGGTGCGCAAACGGCTGAGATGGCTCTCGACGATGTTGGTCTGCGGATCGAAGTGAAACCCCCAGACGCGTTCGAGGAACATCGCTCGCGTTACGATCCGGCCGGCGTGACGCATCAATTGTTCGAGCAGCGCAAATTCGCGCGGCTGCAAAAGGACCGGGCGCCCGGCGCGGGTCACCTCTCGCCGCAAAAGATCGAGCACAATATCGCCGACCTCGAAGCGCGTGACCGCGTCCGCTGCCGAAGAGCGCCGAGCGAGCGCGTTCAGCCGCGCGGCAAGTTCAACCATAGCGAAGGGCTTGACCAGATAATCGTCCGCCCCGGCATCCAGTCCATCGACCCGATCGGAAATGCCGCCAAGCGCGGTGAGCACCAGCACCGGCACGCGGTTGGACCGCGCACGCAGTTCACGCAGCACTTCGAGTCCCTCGATGCCCGGAAGCATCCGATCGAGGATGACGGCATCGAAACTTCCGTCGGTCGCGGCCTTCAAGGCCGCGTCTCCGGTCGTGGCGTGTGTAACGTTATGCCCCAGCACACGCAACCCGTCAGCGACGAAGCCCGCTGTTTCGAGATCGTCTTCGGCAAGCAGAACATCCATCGCATCATCATAGCGTGCGCTGCGATCCGATCCCCACTGGTTTTCCCAATGTTTGTTAACGGGGCACTCAACCACAGCGATTTATGAAAAATCCCAACCTTGGCGCGTGATCGAGATTCCGGCTCGCTCCTCGCTGGCTCATCAGGCACCTTCGCGACGCCGCTCCTCGGCACGAAGAGGTTTCACGATGCCGCATTTCGCCAAGCGCTTGCTGCTTATCCTTGCCGCAGGGAGCGCGATCTCTGCCGCCCCCGCGCCGCGGTACGTAATCGACCGCGCCATCGCCGGACCGGACGGCGGATGGGACTATGTACAGGTCGATCCCGAAACGCATCGGGTCTATGTCGCGCACGGCGATGTCGTGACCGAAATCGACCCGCTGCATGGTGATGCCGTGCGCTCGTTCGGCGCAATCATGAAGGCCCACGCGGTAGTCCCAATCCCCGGCGGCACGACCCTGCTGGTGACGAGCGGTCGCGATGACAGCGTGCGCCTGCTTGACCTGCGCGACGGAAGCGAGCGCGCGAAGATCGCCGTGGGCGGCGACCCCGATGCCGCTTTCTACGATGCCGCTAGTCAGCGCGCGGTGGTGATGAACGCCAAGGCCGGCACCGTGTCGCTGATCGATGTCGCGACCGCAAAGGTCACCGGCACGATCGTATTGAAGCCAGGGCTCGAGTTCGGCGTGCTTGGCGCGGACGATACGCTTTACGTCAACAACGAGGATGAGAGTGAGATCGAAACGGCGAACCTCGCGACCGGAAAAGCCGGTCGCGCGATCGCGCTGCCGGGCTGTACCTCTCCGACCGGGCTCGGTTTCGATGCAAAGACCGGACATCTCCTGAGCGCCTGCGCCAATGGCAAGGCCGCGTTGGTGAACACGAAAACGGGCAAGCTTGCCAGTCTGATTCCCATCGGTCTCGGCCCGGATGCCGTGATCATGGACACAGCCCGACGGCTTGCCTTTATACCCTGCGGCAAAGACGGCGTTTTGTCGGCGGTCGCCTTGGATTCCGCCGTAGGCCACTCTGTTTCGACGACGTTCAAGACCGAGATCGGCGCACGCACTGGTGCGCTAGATCCGTCCAGCGGAGTGATGTATTTGCCAGCCGCGCGCTTTGCTCCGCCGACGGTCGCGGGCGGCCGACCCGTGCCGATCAAGGGCTCGTTTCACATTATGGTCATAAAGCGCGAGTGACACGTATCGGCGCTACTGTGGCGGCACGAATGGCCATAACTATCAACGGAGTACCCCGATCCCGACGGTCTCCGTATGCGCGACAGGACAGTGGAGGAGGGGAGATTGAGCCGCTTCAAGTTACGCGAATTGCGACCGTTCGGCGAAGTCATAGTTTACCTGGATGGAGTGGAGATACATCGACTTCCCGAATACCGTGGTGCGATTGCGTATCTCAAATCTCATCATGGGTTATCCGAAGCAGAGTGCCTCGCGCTGTTCGACTCCTATCGGAAAGATTATGGCGGCTTGTGATTTGGGTGACCCGCCTCGCCAAATCCAATAGGACCCACTGAACATGTGCAATCGCGCTCGCAATAGCTACGAGCCGGAAACGCTTCAAACCCATTTTCAGACGGTGTGGGGAGCGGATCGGCCAATGGACAATCGGTTCAACCCGGTCGAACTCACGCCGCGAAGCCGGGCTTATGTTGTGCGCGAGGATGAGCGAGGGCGCGGGCTCGACATCATGTCGTGGGACTTGCTCGGCGGTGGGGCGGCGTGGCCGATGACCAATGTGCGCAACTTGGGCCTGCCCCAATGGCGACGCCTGGCGGAGAAGCCGGAGAACCGCTGTCTCGTCCCGCTGACCGAGTTCTGCGAATGGACCCCGGAAGCCCACGACCTCGGCGACGACAAGAAGCCGGTGAAGGGCGAGATGTGGTTTCAGGTTACCGACCAGCCGCTTTTCGCGGTGTCGGGCTTCTGGCAGCATACCGCAAAGGGGTCTGGCTTCACCATGGTGACCTGCGATCCGACCGAGTTAGTCGCGCCGATCCATCCAAAAGCGATGATTACGATTCTGCACGCCGACGATCACGAGCGATGGTTGCGGGGCAGCTATGAAGATGTCGTGGCGCTACAGCGGCCTTACCCGTCTGATTTGATGACGGTGCGCGGGCCGGTGTTCCCGACCCGAGCAGCGAAGCAACCTTAGGTGCCAGGAGTTCCTAAGAACTCTGCCTCGACCGCATACCCGCGCTCAATAAGCATGCCGACAATACAGCCGACCGTCGGGTGACAGGTGTCCGAGATGCCCCTATCCGCTGTCGCGAGACCCCAAAATCTTCTTAGCAGCGTGTCATTGCCGAGATAAGGGTAAAGCACTCGCAGGGCCAGCCGAACCTCAGGCGTAGCGATCGCCTGGGTATCCCCTCGGTAGGCGGCGGTTTTCAGCACCTTGAGGGCGAGATTCATCAGGATTGTTTCGGCGCGCTTGCGTCGCAGCGCCACCCGATCCTGACTAAACGGCAGAGCTTCGACGCGGGTGTCACGACTTAGGCATTTCGCATTCCAGCACGGCAAACCCGACCGCACGGTATCCCAGTCGAGGCTCGATCGATGAAAATGGCAGTGATTTATAAGTTGCTCACGATCGATCATGCGCACGAAATGCATGCGTCTCCCCACTCGACGGAACGAGCACCAAGCGTCAGTTCAAAGCGAGCTGAGACCGGCAATGACGGTTCTTCAATTCAGGAATTACCTGCCGGTTTGGGGAGCGCCGATCCTCCGATACCGAGGATCTATCGAATCTCGAATGGGTCGGGTTATGATCCCTTAGGGCTGATCACGCCGACGAGAGATAATGACGGGCTCTTGGAGGTGAGGCACACTGTCTGGTCGCCGTTGCTGTGGCGTACCCCGCTTTGAGCTACTTCAAACGAAGAGTCTTACATACGCCTTCGAACGACAAAGCGAGCCATCACGGAGTGATGGCGAGCTCCTTACCCGACCGAAGGGAGGGTAAGCGCTCCAATCATCCTTCTTCAACCGGCGTGTATCGCCCCACCTACGGCGGGGCGATGAGCTTCGCCTCCGCTTCGCGTCGGCTTGCTTTGCCTTTTCCTGCTCTCTTCGAAACACCGACCGGTGTGCATCGAGTTTTATGAGATTCGTAAGCACGCAATCGCACACGGGGTCAAAAACCGACGGTTTTCCGTCGCTATTAGGAATCCGCATCGTCTATGACGCGCAATACGACCCCGTGTGAAATCTGTGATTGTGAACGGGGTGGGCAACGTCGCTGTTCGCAAGCTAGGGCAGCGATCGAGACTGTCTATGTTGAGAAGCTTATGGCCGACTGGCTGCTTGAGCATGCTCAGCCGAAGCTCGCTGATCCAATTCGATACGCGAACGGCGTAGTTCATTGGCAATCGTTTTTTGCGACGGAGCAGGCGGCAGGGCGCTTGCTTGGTCCGCCGACCGTGGCCGACATTACTACCACGTTGGTCGAACGCTTTCATGCTTGGCGTGCCCAGCATCGCGTTAGCCCCGCCACGATCTCCCGTGATACTGCGGCGCTGCGTCAACCTCTCAATTGGGCTTGGAAGCGAAACATGATCGCTTCTGTGCCGTTCGTGCCCGACGTGCGCGACAAAAGCGAGCCACGCGATCTTGTTTACACGGTCGATCAGGTCGCTGCGCTTCTTGAAGCAGCGTGGGCTTGTGAGCAACGCCGCCACATTCACATGTTCATAATGATTATGTTGAACACTAACGCTCGCGTAGAGGCTGTGCTGGAGTTGAATAAGGATACCCAGCATCGCAACGGGACCCTATTTTTCAACGCTCCTGGCCGACAGCAGACCAAGAAGCGGCGGTCAATTGTGCCCGTATGTCCGACACTCGCTCCATGGCTTGAGATGCACGCCGGTCGAGCAATTCAGTGGCGCAAGCCCTCGGTGGATCCCACCACGGGAGAGCAGCGAACGACTCTCGTTCCGGTAAACAGCATAAAGACCGCGTTCGAAAAGACGCTGATCGCTGCCGGCCTTTGCGAGCAGGCGACTGACCGAACAGGCGCCCCGCTGTGGTTACCTCCGCGGAGTAAGTTTGGCGAGACCTCGCTGCGGCCTAAGCTGGTGGGCATCGGCTCCCCGAACACGCTCCGTCACACTGCCAGCACTGAGATGCATCGCCGGGGCGTGCCAGAGGCTCAAATCGAGACAGCTGCTGGACATCGCGGACTCGGGACCAACCAGAGGCACTATCGTCACCTGCGGCCTGAGTATCTTGCAGACTTTATCGCCGGCGTGGAAGCGTTCTGGGCCGATGTCGGTCGTTACACCAGCGTGCACCTGCGATACCAACGTGATACCAAAATCGTCGATCTAGGGGTCGCGCGAAGCGCGATTGCTGAGAAAACCAAGAAAAATCAGCATGTTGAAATGGTGCCGCTTACAGGACTCGAACCTGTGACCCCCGCATTACGAATGCGATGCTCTACCAACTGAGCTAAAGCGGCGTCGGCCATGTCCCGAGGGACGGTGGCGAGCGCGGGCGTTATCAGGTCGCGTCGGGGCTGACAAGCGCGGACGAACCCCTATTCGCATGACGCTGCGAAAGCGTCGCCGGTTTACCGGGTGTTTACCACGGCACGTGCACAACGGTTGCGTGACGGCGGCCCGTATTGGGTCTGTCCGGGCGAAGTAGGGCGTTTGCGCAATGGACAGTGTTCGCGGATTCGAAAGCGAGTGGAGCGGTCTGGACGAAAGCGAATCCGCGCCCGCCGACGAAGGCGAGGTCGCCGATACGCAGATCGAGGTCGGTACCGATGAACGCCGTATGCATGTACGTGCCTATAATCATTGGGTTTCTCTGCTCGGTGGGCGCGCCTATCCGTCGATCGCCGATCTGAACCCCGCCAATATTGCCGATTTCGGCCCGCATAGCGTCCTGCTCGATTTCTCCGCCGGAATCGAAAATCCGGCGATCGCCTATCTCGGCAAGGCCCTGCGCGAGGAGTGCAATCTCAATTCGGCCACCACGCATATTGCGCAAGTGCCTAGCCGGTCGCTGCTGTCGCGCCTGACCGACCATTATCTGCAGATCATCGCCAACCGCGCGCCGATCGGCTTCGAGGCGGAATTCGTCAGCACGCGTGGCTATAACACGATGTATCGCGGCATTTTGATGCCGTTCTCGTCCGACGAGGATTCGATCGATTTCATCTACGGCGTGATCAACTGGAAGGAATTGCTCGACGCCGAGGCGCAGGCGAAGCTCGACGCCGAGGTGGCCGCGGCGGTGCGCAGCGCGCCGCCCTCGGTCGCCACCGCGCCGGTGTGGGCAGATGGGCCGAGCGCCGGGTTCGAAACGGGCAGTTCCGCTGAAGAAGAGGAATTGCAGGACGAGAGCGACTCGGTCCCGGACGAGGAGGCGTCGGTCGCAACCGGTGGCACGTTGCACGAGCAGCTTGCCCACGCGCAGCAGTCGGCCGCGGCCGTTCGTGCCGCCGACACGCGCACCCGCACCACGCTGTACCGCGCGCTCAGCATCGCGCACACGTTTGCCGCCGCCGCCGATGCCGATCCGGTTGCGTATGAAACGCTGCTCGATATGGCGGGAATCGCGGTGCAGACGCGCGCGCCGATGACGCCGATCGTCAAGCTCGTGTTCGGCGTGGATCACGACAAGACGCGGCTGACCGAATATGCTGCCGTGCTGTCCTATGCACGGCGCATTGGCGTGGCCGCTGGTACGCTGCGCGCGTTTCTCGACACGTTCGAGGGCGGGGTGAAGGGCGTGGTCAAGGCCGAGCGGCTCGCGCGGGCTCCCGCGGCCAAGGCAAAGCCCGATCCGGTCACGCTGCTGGCCGAACGCCCCGCACTGGCCAGCGTCGCGCTGGAAACCGCGCCGGGCGATGGCCAGTATGTCGTGCTGCTGGCGCGCGTGCGCGATGGCGAGACGCTCGATATCGTCGCGTCGATGGCGGGGGACAATGCGCTGACCGAACGCGCGATGCGATCGGCGACCGCCTGAATCGTCTTGTGCTGCATGTTGCAGCGCCACAAGTCTTGAGGTCCTGAAGCGTCCGGCGCATAGGGTCCGGCATGGCCAAAACCACGCTGAAATCGCTGTCGGATGCGCTCGCTGTCCGGCTGACCAAAGGTGCGCTTCCGGGCGAATTGCAGGGGTTCGGCAAGGCCGAGCGGGCGGAGGCCGCGGCCTTTGTCGCCGCCACCGCCGAGCGCCGCAGTGCCGCCACCGCGACGATCGCGCTGGAACCGCTGTCGGGCAATGATCCGCGCCGCCGGATGCGACTCGCCATCGTCAATGACGATATGCCGTTCCTGGTCGATTCGATCGCGGCGACGATCGGCAGCTTCGACATCGCGATCGACCGGATCATTCACCCGGTGGTGCGCGTCACGCGCGATTCGGACGGCGCGCTGACCAGCGTAGGCGATGACGGTGCGGCCGAATCGATGATCTACATCGAATTGGAGCGGGCCGATGCGCGCGAGCGGCGCGATCTGGTGGCGGCATTGGAGCATAACCTCGCCGATGTTCGAATCGCGGTGCAGGATTGGCACGCGCTGCAGGATGCGATGGCCGCCGATATCGCGACCTTGCCGGAAGGCGAGGGCGCGGCGCTGCTCGCGTGGTTGCTCGACAAGAATTTCACGCTGCTCGGCTATGAGGGATGGCGCGGCGGGACCGCGACGACGCTGGGCATCGCGCGCAATCCGCAACCCGTGCCGCTGCTCGCCGAAGCGTCGCGCGCGCTGGCGATGCGCTGGTTCAGCGATGGCGGCGCGGCGCCGCTGCTGCTCAAATCGAACCTGATCTCGGGCGTCCATCGCCATGTGCCGCTCGATCTCGCGGTCGTGCCGGTGCTGGAGAAGGGCAAGGTCACGGGTCTGTCGATCCATGCCGGATTGTGGACTAGCGCCGCGCTCAACGCCGCGCCGCAGGATGTGCCAGTACTCCGCGCGCATTTGGCCGCGCTGCAGAAGAAGTTCGGCTTCGATCCGGCGAGCCATACCGGCAAGGCGCTGACTCATGCGCTGGCGGCGCTGCCGCACGATCTGATCACCGCTTTTATGCCCGAAGCGCTGGAAGAGGTGGCGTTGACCGCCATGTCGCTGGCCGATCGCCCGCGGCCGAAACTGGTGCTGGTGCGCAGCGTGCTGGGGCGGCATCTGTTCGCGTTCGTGTGGCTGCCGCGCGATGATTTGACCACCGCGCGCCGCGTGGCGATCGGCGAGATGCTGGCGACCGCGGCGAAGGCGCACATGCTCAACTGGGCGGTGGCGATGGACGATGTCACCGCGCTGATCCGCTTCACGCTCGACATTCGCGGTGAGGGCACGATGCCCGATACCGCCGCGCTCGATGCCAGCATCGCGCGTATGGTCCGCGGCTGGGTGCCTGCGGTCGAGGCGGCGCTGGGCGAATTGCTCGATCCGGCGCGCGCGACGCGGCTTGCGCTGAAATATGCCGCGAGCTTCCCGCAAGGGTATCGCGCGGCCAATACCGCCGAGGAAGCGGCGCGCGACATCGAGCGCCTGGCGCGGCTGGAGACGTCGGACGATCGATCGGTGCGGCTGTACCGCGACGATGCGGGCGCGGCGCGGCTGAAGATTTACCGGCTCGGTGGGGCCTTGCCGCTGTCGGATGCGGTGCCGGTGCTGGAGAATTTCGGCTTCCGCGTGATCGAGGAAGTGCCGACCGCGCTGACCGACGATCAGCAGGGCTTCGTTCACGACTTTCTCGTGGAAATCGGCGCGATGCCGGCCGACCCGACCGTGCTCGAAAACGCCGTGCAGGCGGTGCTGGAGGGCAAGGGCGAGAACGATGCGTTCAACCGGCTGATCGTCGATGCTGCGCTGGCGCCGTCGTCGGTACTGCTGTTCCGCGCCTGGTTCCGCTATTTGCGGCAGGCCGGATCGGCCTACAGCCTGGTCACCGTGGTCGATGCGCTGCGGCGCGCACCAAAGGTTGCCGCCGCGCTGATCGATCGCTTCACGGCGGCGCACGACCCGGCGCGCAAGGGCAAGGGGGTCGAGAGTGCCGATGCCGCGATCGACGCGGGGCTCGATGCGGTTTCGGCGATCGATGACGATCGTATCCTGCGCGCGATCCGATCGGTGATCGCGGCGACGCTGCGCACCAACGCCTTTGCCCCTGCGGGTCAAGCAGCGCTGGCATTCAAGCTCGACAGCCATCTCGTCCCCGGCCTGCCCGCGCCCGTTCCGTGGCGCGAGATCTGGGTCTATTCGGCGCGGATCGAGGGTATCCATTTGCGGGCCGGGCCGGTTGCGCGCGGGGGGCTTCGCTGGTCCGATCGGCGCGACGATTTCCGTACCGAAATCCTGGGCCTGATGAAGGCGCAGCGCGTCAAGAATGCGGTGATCGTGCCGACCGGCGCAAAGGGTGGTTTCTATCCCAAGCAGTTGCCGCCGCCCACGAACCGCGACGCGTGGCTGGCCGAAGGGACGGAAAGCTACCGCGTGTTCATCCGCGCGTTGCTGTCGATCACCGACAATATCGTCGAGGGTGCGGTGGTCCATCCCGAGCATGTCGTGATTCATGACGGCGAAGACCCCTATTTCGTCGTCGCCGCTGACAAGGGCACCGCGACCTTCTCCGACGTCGCCAACGCAATCGCGCTCGAGCGCAAATTCTGGCTGGGCGATGCCTTCGCCAGCGGAGGGTCGGTCGGGTATGACCACAAGGCGATGGGCATCACCGCCAAGGGCGCATGGGTTAGCGTGCAGCGCCACTTCGCCGAACGCGGGCTGGACGTGCAGACGCAGCCGATCCGCGTTGTTGGATGCGGTGACATGTCGGGCGACGTGTTCGGCAACGGGATGCTCCTGTCCAAAACGTTGAAGATCGTCGCGGCGTTCGACCATCGCCACATCTTCCTCGATCCCGATCCCGATCCGGCGGCAAGCTGGGAAGAGCGCAACCGCATGTTCGCGCTGCCGCGCTCAAGCTGGGCGGATTATGATGCGTCGCTCATCTCCAAGGGCGGCGGGGTGTTTCCGCGTACCGACAAGGTGATCAAGCTGTCGAAGCAAATCCGCGCCGTGTTGGGCGTGGAGGAAAGCGAGCTCGATCCCAGTGCGCTGATTTCGGCAATCCTGAAGGCACCGGTCGATCTGCTGTGGTTCGGCGGCATCGGCACGTACGTTAAGGCGCGGTCCGAGAATAATATCCAGGTCGGCGATCCGGCGAACGATCGCCTGCGCGTGGATGCCGAGGATCTGCGCGTTACCGCGATCGGCGAGGGCGCGAATCTGGGTGTCACGCAAGCCGCGCGCATCGCGTTTTCAGCCTATGGCGGGCGGATCAACACCGATTTCATCGACAATTCGGCCGGCGTCGATTGCTCGGATAATGAGGTCAACATCAAGATCGCGCTCAATCGTGAGATGATCGAAGGGCGCTTGGCGTACGAAAAGCGCAACACCTTCCTGGCGGGCATGACCGACGATGTCGCACATCTGGTGCTCGAGGATAACCGGCTGCAGACGCTCGCTTTGTCGATCGCCGAGGCCGATGGCGCGCAGGCGGTGCCGAGCTATGTCCGGCTGATCGAAATCTTCGAGGCGAGCGGGTCGCTCGATCGCAAGGTCGAGGGTCTGGCCGGGAATGACGATCTGCTGCGCCGTGCGGCCGAGGGGCGGGGCCTGACGCGTCCCGAGCTGGCGGTGCTGCTGGCGACGGCGAAGCTCGCGTTGCAAGCGTCGATCGAACGCTCCGGGTTGGGGCTCGACCCCGATTTGCTGCCCGATCTGCGCGACGCCTTCCCGCGCGCGATGCAGAAGAAATTCGGCGCGGCGATCGACCAGCACCGGCTGCGCGGTGAAATCGTCGCGACCAAGCTTGCCAACCGCATCGTCAACCGGATGGGCGTGCTCTACCCGTTCGAACTCGCCGAGGAAGAAGGTGCCGCGATGAGCGACATCGCGGCGATGTTCGTCGTCGCGGAGCGGCTGTTCGATTTGCCCACGCTGTGGCGCGAGATCGAGACGGCGGCGATGCCCGAGGCGGCACGGATTGCCTTGTTCGATGAAGTTGCCGTCGCGACGCGCTCGCAGATCGCCGATCTGCTCCGCGTCACGCGCAGCGGCACTGGGCCGGGCGCTACGCTCGCTCGGCTGTCGAAGGGGATCGCGCAACTCGACAAGCAGACCAAGGCGTTGTTGCTGGCCGAGGCGAGCGCGCAGAGCGCGCGCATCGCCGAGACGCTGGAGACGGCGGGGGCGCCGAAGAAATTGGTGCAGAAGGTCGTGCGGTTGTTCGAACTCGACGGCGCGGTCGGCCTGGCCGATCTGGGCGAGCGGCTCGGCCTCGACGAGACCGTCCTCACGCGCGCCTTTACGCGGTTGGGCCAAGCGCTCGGGCTCGACTGGGCGCAGGCCAATGCCGCGCGCATTTCGTCGAGCGATCCATGGGAGCGGCTGTTGATCGCGGGTCTGGCGCGCGATTTCCAGCAATTGCGGCTGGAGTTCCTCGGGCGCGGCGCGAGCGGCGATCCGCAAGCTTGGGTCGAAACCTGGCTGACCGAAAACGCCGGCCGTGTCGCGCAGTTCAAGGCGGTGGTCGATCGCGCCCGGTTGGCGCCTGCGCCGAATGCCGCGATGCTGGCGCAGATTGCGGGTCAGGCGCGGGTGTTACTCGGACGATAATCCTCCCCGGCACGGGGAGGGGGACCATGAGCATTTAGCGAATGGTGGAGGGGGCGCGCCACAGGCGTAGCGTTCGTGGCACGCCCCCACCGTCAGCCTGCGGTTGGCACCTCCCCGTGGCGGGGAGGATTGGGCGTTATCGCGCCATCCGCGCCTTCAACTGCGCCTTCCAGCCCCGCGCACGCCACCACATGATGATGCCGGTCACCGCCAGGATCGCCGGCAGGATGCCGCCCAGGAAGATCACGATCTGCCACAGCAGGCCCATCCGCGTGCCGTCGTGGATTCGGCGCATCAGGCGGGCGGTGTCCTCTGGGCGGGCCGGTTCGACCTTGGCCGCACCATCCGCCTCGGCGACGGCGACGCTGGTCTGGGTGCCGTCGAACGACACTTTCCATTCCGGCTTGCGATCGGTCGGCCATTCCACCTTGCTGACGGCGCCGGGCACCTTGGTCGTTTCCGCAGCCGCGACGACTGCATCGACCGACAGTTTCGGCGTGGCAAGCGGCACCGGGCGTGGCGCGCCGGGGCGCATTCCCATCGTGTTCGGGCCGCCGCCGAAGAATTTCGGGAAGGAAATCCACGCACCCGTCAGCGACAGCACGAACAGCGGCAGCGCGATCCAGAACCCCAGCAGATGGTGCAGATTGGTGTCGGTGTTGCGGTGGCGCTTCCACCTGAGGCCGCGCACCCAGCGCCCGACCGTCGGCCACCACAGCCACAGCCCCGATATGGTGGACAGCAGCATCGCCACCCCGATCCAGCCGACGACCTGCCGTCCGATCCCGGGGATCAGCATCGAGCCGTGGATCATGTGCATCGTGCGGATCAGGCCAGTGCCGCTATTGCCGTAATCGAGTACGCGTGCGGTCGGCGGATCAATCCAGACGGTGGTGCGGGGCGGCGGGCCTTGCAGACGTTGGCTCGTGCCCGGCTTGGCGGCGGTGACGATCACCGGACCCTTGTCTGTCGGCAGCGTCAGCGAGACGATGCGCTCCTCGGGCGCGAGGATTTCGCGCGCCGCCGCGACGTAGCGGGCGGGGGCCAGTTCGTCTGTCCCGGTGACCGCATAGCGCACCGGGTTGAGCACATGATCGAGCGCGTCATCCCACACCAAGGCCGCGCCGGTCACCGACAGCGGGATGATCAGAATCGCGAGGATCAGTCCGATCCATTTGTGAACCTGAAACCACGCTTTGCGCACAGCGATCTTACTCATCGACGTCGAATTCCTGGGGAGGGGTTAGAGCTCCGCCCAGCGGCGGAGCAGATTGTGATAGACGCCGGTCAGCCGGACGATCTCGGGGTCATCCTGGCCAAGCCGCGCGGCGGTCGATTGGATTGCTGTGTCGAGGTCGAACAGCATTGCGCGGGCGTCGGTATCGCGCACCATCGACTGAATCCAGAAGAACGACGCGATTCGCTCGCCCCGCGTCACGGGCGCGACGCGGTGCAGGCTGGAGGCGGGGTAGAGCACCATCTGCCCGGCAGTCAGCTTGACCGATTGCTCGCCAAACTGCGTCTGCACGATCAGCTCGCCGCCGTCATAGCTCTCGGGGTCGCTGAGGAAGAGTGTCGCCGATAGATCGCTGCGGATGCGGAAATCGCTGCCGCGGCGGATGCGGACGGCATTGTCGACATGCGACGCGAAGCCATCGCCCTCGCCGTAGCGATTGAACAGCGGCGGGAAGACCTTGAGCGGCAGCGCGGCGGCGACGAACAAGGGCGAGGCGGCGAGCGCATCCAGCACGACCGCACCACCGGCGCGGGCGGCGTCGGAGTCCTCGGGTAATTGCCGGTTGCGCTTGGCGAGCGCGGATTGCGCGCCGGATGTCGCATTCCCGTCGATCCAGTCGGCCGCGTCGATCGTCTCGCGCAGGGCCGTTAGCTGCGCTGGTGTCAGCAGATCGGGGATAACGGTCAGCATGATGCACCACTCCGGATCGCCTGCACGCCGCGCACGCGGAACGCCGCCACGTCGGACGCGGCGAGCCAGGCTGCGGCTTTCTCGATAAATGCCGGGGTGGCGCTGGCACCCGCGCGCTTCAGCCAGGTGATCGCCTCGTCGAACTTGCCCGCCGCGCTGAGCATCCGGGCGTGGTTGAAGGCGCCGCGGAAATCGCCGCCTTGCGCGGCGCGGGCGTAATAGCGCGCAGCCGCCGCCAGATCGCGCTTCACCACCCAGCCATCTTCATGGAAGCTGCCGATGAAATTGGTTGCCTTGGCACTGGCGAGCGGCGTGGTGCTTGCGGCGGCCTTGCGAAACCAGTCGAGTGCCGCCGCGCGGTCGAGCGGCACGCCTTCGCCGAGCGCAAGCAGCGTCGCGTAATTGTACATGCCCCAATCGAGGCCCCGCTCGGCGGCGATACGATAGCATTCGGCCGCGCGCGCCTTGTCGATCGCGGTGCCCCAGCCGAGATCGTAGCAGCGCCCGACCATGTTGATCGCCATCACATGATGCTGCGCAGCCGCCTTTTTGAACCAGCCGAGCGCGGCGCGCGGATCGACCGTCACGCCCGCGCCATCGAGCAGCATCTGGCCGTACACCGCCTGCGCCTCGGCCTCGCCCGCCTCGGCGCAGGCGCGCACGAATGCCGCGCGCTCCTCGGGTGTCCCCGAGAGGCGCGCGGCGATCTCCTCCGGCGACAGGGTCGTCGGATCGAGCATCAGAATTTGGCGATCAACGTGCCGAATACCGTGCGGCCCGGCGCGATCGTCGCATAATGGCTGGTGTACGTGCTGGTGAAGTAGGTCTTGTTGGTCAGGTTCTGCGCGTTGACCGACACGTCGAAATGGTCGTTGAGCTTGAAGCGCGCCTGCGCATCGAAGCGCCAGTAGCTCGGAATGCCGCGCGTCAGGACCTTGGTGGCCGGGTTGACCGTCACCACACCGGCGCTCGTCTGCGTCGCGGTGCGGTTGTCGGCATAGCCGCCATTCTGCGCGCTCATATAATAAGCGCCGCCACCGATCGAGAAACGCTTGGTCACCTCATAATTGGTCGACAGGGTGAAGCTGTGGCGCGCGGTCTGCGGCACGGCCTTTCCGGTGTTGACCGAAGGCACCAGCACGGTCTTTGCCGCGGCCGCGCCATTCGCCGCTGCAGTGAGGGCAGTGAAGCCGCCATCGACGATCTTGGCGTCGAGGAACGTATAGCCGCCGAACACCGTCCAGCCCGGCAGGATCATGCCATTGGCGTTGAGTTCCACGCCGCGGATCCGGGTCGATCCGAGAAAGGCGATGTTGTTGTTGCCGTCGGTAACGCGCGCGTTGCTGATGTCGGTCTGGAACACCGCCAGACCAAGCGCGAGCTTCTCGTGGAAGAGGCTGCCCTTTGCGCCGACTTCATAGGTCTTGGTCTTCTGCACCCGAAGCGAATCGAGCAGGTTCGCGGTCACCGCCGTGGTCGGCAGCGCGTTGTTTTCGAACCCTTCGCCGAGCAGGCTGTTGGGTGGCGTCGCGGCCGTCGCATAGCTTGCGTACAGGCTGGTTTCCTTGGTCGGCTTGAACACCAGACCTGCCTGCCAGTTGAACAGGCCGTCGGTCCGCGACAAGCGGAACGACGTGGTGGCGCTGGCCGGCTGCCCCGGCGTCACGCGCGAGGTGAAGCGATCGTAGCGCGCGCCGAGGTTGAGGATCAGCGACGGCGTCAGCGTGATCGAATCGAAGCCGTAGATCGCCTGTGTCTCGGCATCGTTCTGCGTTTCGGCCAGCGGCAGCGAGCGGACGATCGGCGATACTGCGGTCGACGTGTCGCTGGCGTAATTGACCCAGGGGTCGCTGGGGTTGGCGCTGAAAATGCTGGCGCAATAATAGCGCGCAACCGTCGCGGTGTTGCAGCGGGGCGAAATGGTCGATCCGGTCGACAGGATTTCGGTCCCGCTTGCGTTCAGGAAACCGCGCGTGACGAAGGTGCCGCGCCGCGTCTTCTGCCACGAGACTTCGGCGCCGACGGCGAAATCGTGCTTGATGCTGCCAGTATTGAAGCTGCCCGACAGATCGAGCTGGTCGATGATGCTTTCGGCATAGCTGTAGCGCGTGTTCGACCGCCGCCACACCTGCCCGGTGCCATAGACGTTGCCGGTCGAATCGTCGGGCAGGGTGAAAATGTACGCCTGGTCATCACGGGCATAGCGCGCGGTGTTGCGCAGCGTGATGCCGCCGAAATCATGCTCAACCCGGATCGTCGCCTGATTGGTCGTCGCATCGCGGAAGTCGCGCGAGCGCAGGCCATAGAATGTCGAACGCGACACGACGCCGGTCTGGCCGTTGGCGGTGGTGATCTGCCCGACCGCGGGGGTGGTGCGGATGTTGCCGGTGCCGGGCGCGTTGGCGATGGTGTAGAGATAGGGGATGCCGCTGTCGGGCAGCTCGTGGCTTTCCAGATAGTAATAGCCGATCGTCAGCCGCGTTGATGTCCCCAGCCCGAGCGTCAGGCTCGGCGCAACACCCCAGCGCCGCTGATAGATTGCGTCGCGCCCGGCGACGTCCTGATCGTGCCACAGACCCGCGATACGGAAGGCGGCGGTGTCGCCGAGCTTGACGTTCAGGTCCGCCGAAACCCGCTTGTAATCGGCATTGCCATAGCTGGCGGCGACCGAACCGAAGGTCTTGTTCTGCGGCACCTTGGTCAGGATGTTGAGCGACCCGCCGGCATTGCCGCGGCCCCCCAGCGTCGAATCCGATCCGCGCACCACCTGCACCGAATCGATCGCGAAGACTTCACGGTTTTGGGCGGCCAGATCGCGCACGCCGTCGACGAAGATGCTGCCCTGGCTGTCGAAGCCGCGGATGAAGGGGCGGTCGCCGATCGGATTGCCCCCCTCTGCCGCGCCAAAGGTGATGCCGGGCACGGTGCGCAGCGCATCGGCGAGCGTGGTAGATCCGGTCTGCTCGATCACCGATTTGTCGATCACCACGATCGACTTGGGCGTGTCGACCAGCGGGGCGACGAGTTTCGGGTCGCGCTGCCGGATTTCACGCTCGCCGGTCACGACGATGTCGCGCTTGTCCTCCGAATCCACGTCGTTCGCGACCGGGCGCGCATCGCTGGCAATGGCGGGCGCGGTGGCAAAGGCACCGACGCACGACAAAGCGAGATAGGCTGGCTTGCGAAGAAGGGCGGTGGACGTGGTCAAGGGTCACTCCTGTTGTTACGGGAGCGGCTATTGCGAATTATTCGCAGAGTCAACGCTATTGCGAGTTACTCGCAGATTTTCTGCTCAGTCAGCCTGAATGGCCCGGTCGCCCAAATCCGGTTGACGCCAGTGGGTGCCCTGTGGCGAAACCGCGGACGGGGACAGAAAAGGGGGGAACATGCGCTATTTATCGAAAATTATGGCGGCAATGTCGCTTGCGCTCGCGACGCTGCACGGGCCCGGTGTCGCGGCGCAAGACTTGGTATCGCTTCCCGAAACGGTTCTGCCCGATGGCAAACGGCCGCTCAATCAGACGTTCAGCGGGATGCCGGGCGATCTGCTGATGTCCGGCCGCATCGTTCGCACCGAAGCCGCGATTGCCGACGGATCGGCGACGGTCAGCGTCGATCGCTTCAGCGATTCGATCGCGCCCGGCAACGACCTTACCTCGGTCCTGGTGCCGCCAGCGATCGCGACCAAGATCGGCACGGATCGCGTATTCTGCGGTCGCGACCAGCGCACGCGCAGCGCCTTCACCAGCATGATGATCGGCGGCCTGGGGTCCAAGTTCAAGGAGATCGTCCGCTTCTGCTTCCTCGATGTCGATCGCGATGCGAAGTTCGACCATTACATGCTGGCCGGTGCGAAGGATAAGCTGCTGCAAGTGCCACGCGACCTCGAACCGCTGGCCTATCATATGGACAGGCTCACTCAGCTGCATCCCGACGACGAGGTTCGCCTGCGCTACCGAAAATTCGTCCCCAGCAAGAACAAGGTGGAGCTCGAGGTCGAGGTCGTGCGTGAGGGCAAGAAGACCAGCTTCGACTATATCCTGTGGTCTAAACCGGCGGTGGACCCGCTGCAGAAACTCTACAGCCGCATGTATACCGAACCGGCGAAAATCCCCTATCCGGTCATGTTCGACGACGTTATCGGCGCAGAGATCAAGGTGCTCGACGTCAAGCCGACGGGTGAAGCGACGTTCAGGCTGACGCGTGATTTCACGCCGACGCTGATGCGACCGGAAACCGTCCAGGTACGCTATATCTATATATATTATTGAGGTGCGTCGGTGCGCTGCGCCAGAATCCAGCTGCGCAGCGCGCTGGCCAGATTGGGCGGCGCATCGGCCTGAATACGCAGCGCGTCGATCTGCGCGATCAGTGCGTTGAGGGGGAGCGCGCGGGCCGACGCCGCATCCTCCAGCGCGCGCCAGAAGATCGGCTCCAGGCTGATCGACGTCGGATGCCCCGCGATCGTTACCGAGCGTTTGACCGGGCCGTAAAAGCCGGTGGGGGGCGGGGTGATCGACATGCCGCGATCTTATAGGGACGACGGACAAGACCGCGCATAAAAAGGGGCGCCCCGCAGGACGCCCCCAAGTGCTTGCTTAAATGTCCGATCAGAACTTGATGCGCACGCCGGCATAATAGCGGCGGCCAAGCGCATCATACGTGCCTGCATCAGTATCCTGGCCAGCCGACGCGCCGATATCGGCGAGGTAGGGCGGCTGGTTGTTGAGCAGGTTGTTCGCACCCACGTAGAATTCGAAGCCGTCCCGCGTCTGGAAGCGGATCTGCGAATCCAGGTAGAATTGCGGGCGGACACGGTAGAGCGGGTTGGTGCCCGCAGCGGCACCGGTCAACTGATCGTCGAGGCTCGACTGGCTGATCCATGTACCCGTCGTCGTCAGGCCGAAACCCTTCAGATCATACCCCGCCGAGATCGTGAACTTGTCACGCGGCGCGCCGATTTCGCCGGCATAGCTGTCCCGTGCCGAACCCGGCAGCGGAATGGTGTAGCCGGTGAGCAGGTGGGTATAGGCACCGTGCAGGTTCAGGTTGCCGCCAATGCCGAGGCTGTCCAGATTGGTGCGCCAATCGATCACGGTATCGATGCCCGAGGTCTTCGCGCCACCGCTGTTCGACGGCGAGGTGTTGACCTGATCGAGCGAGCCCGGGCTGTTCGGGCCGACCGCCGCGGGACGACGCACGACCAGATTGCAGAATGCCGCAACCGACTGATTGTAGCACTGGTTCAGGATGAACTGCAGCGGGGTGGTGACGATCGCATCCTTGATCCGGATATTATAATAATCGACCGTAATCACCAGGTTGCGCAGGCCCAGAACCGAACGCGGGTTCAACACCACGCCAGCCGTGAACGAATCGCCCTTTTCTTCCTGCAGCAAGCGGTTGCCGCCGCCGAAGCTGGTAATGCCCTGCAGATCGGCTTGCGACGCAGTGAATGCGCCGTTGGCCGCGATGTTCGCTGCCACACCGGGTGCCGCGCGGCAGTTGGTGGCAAGCGTGCCCGTCGTCGTGGCGGTGACGCCGACGCACGGATCCTGCAGACCCGAGGGGAAGTCCTGCTGCGGGGCAGAGAACAGCTCGCTGATGTTCGGTGCGCGCACCGAACGGGCCTGCATCACGCGGAAGCGGATGTCGCTGGTCGGTGCCCATTCGCCACCGAAATTGTAGCTGACCGTCGTGCCGACCGTCGAATAATGCGACGCGCGTACCGCACCGCGAACGCTGAGCGCGTGTACGAATGGACGATCCTGCAACAACGGGACGACCGCTTCGGCAAAGCCTTCGTACACGCTGACGCTGCCCGAGGTCGACGGCAGCGCATTGTTGCCGTTCAGGCCCTGCTGCGTGAGCAAATCGAACACGTTGCTGCTGGTTTCACGACGATATTCGCCACCGACGTTGATCCCGATCGGGTCGGCCCCGAAGATCGAGAAAAGCTTGCCCGTGACGTTCGCGCCACCGACGGTCTGCGTCACGCGGGTCGCCAGCGTCACCGGAACCGCGAGATACCCCGCCGCCGGTGCCAGCGCGTTGATGCCATAGATGTTGGCAGGCACGCAGCCCGCCGCCCGCGCGGCGGGATCGGCGCACTGGATCGTGCCGGTCACTGGATCGCGATAGGCGTTCAGGGCCTGTACGAAATTGCGGCTGTCGAACTGGCCGTTGCCGCTCTGATGCTCGATCGTCTGGCCGTAGATGCCGTACGCTTCATAGCTGAAGCGATCGTCGAGGAACTTGCCGTTGATGCCACCCGCGATGCGGAACAGGTCGCGCGTCGCGCTGCTGGTGCGCGGGCCGAAGTCCGCCAGGCGGCGATCGAAGTAGATATCTTTCAGACCATCGCCGTCGGTGTCGGTCGCAGCATTGAAGATCGCGTCGGGCACGAACGGGTTGCGATAGGTCACGCCCCCGACGACCGACTGGATCGCCACCTGGCCACCCGTGGCGATGTTGACCAGGTCGGAGCTGAGCGGGAAGGGCTCGATCACCGTGTTGACCTTGGTCCGCGCGAAATTGCCTTCGAGGAAGACGTTGAACGCGCGCGAGACTTCGAAGTTGGCGCGTCCGGCCGCGACGTAGCGCTCGACCGGAACCGCGAGATAGCGCGAGTCCGAACGGTTGAAGCCACCGCAGCTGACGGTCGTGCAGTTCGTCAGGACGTTGTTGGTGCCGTACGAGAAAATTTGGTCACCGGCGTAGAAACGGCCGCCGGGGATGAAGCCCGACAGCAGCGTCGTCGGCGTGAAGATATCGGCATCGTTGCCGTTACGCCCGCCCAGGCTGGTCGAATCAACGGCGCTCGAACCGGCTTCGGTCGAACGGTCGCGCTTCAGCACGGTGCCCTGCTTCGAATAGCCACCGAACAGCATGATGTTGCCGCGGCCATCGGCAAAGTTCTTGCCGGCCAGCACGTTGACCTGCTTGTCTGCGCCGTCGCCAACGGGCGAAATGCCGAACTGGCCATCGATCTGCAGGCCGTCAAACTTGGTCTTGTAGATCATGTTGACGACGCCAGCGACCGCGTCCGAGCCGTACACGGCCGATGCGCCGCCGGTCAGCACGTCGACGCGGTCGAGGAACTGCGTCGGGATGACGTTGAGATCGACGGCGTTGCTGCCGGGGACGCCCGACACGAAACGGCGACCGTTGACGAGGACGAGGGTGCGATCCTCACCCAAGTTACGCAGGTTCACGGTGGCGACACCGGCGCTCTGCGTGGCGAAGCTGGAATTGGTGCGGCTGATGCCCGGCGTACCGAACACGGGGTTCTGCTGCAAAACGTCCTGCACGTTGATCGCGCCCGACTGGCGGATCTGCGCGGCACCGATCGTCTGCAGCGGCGATGCCGAAACGGCACCCGGCGACGCGATGCGCGATCCGGTGACGACGATGTCCTGACCCGTCATGTCCGGCGCGTTATTTTGCGTGATCGTATCGCCTGGAACGACGCCCGGCGACTGAACCGAGCAATCCTGGCGCTGCGGGTCGCAAGCGGGAGCGGTCGGGTTCTGCTGCGCGGCGGCGGGCAGGGCGATCATCGCAGCGCTGGCGAAGATCGACGTGGCTAAAAGACGACGACGAATCAGGATAGACATTAAATACCTCACACGGGACGCGTCTCTTGCGGGACGCTGAAAAATCCCCCCGGGCGTGGTGCTAGGCTGCAGGTGTCGTGAACGCCATTCCTAAGAATACTACACTCATACTTTAGAATTAGCCTGTTGCACTAAAGCTACATTACGATCTCGTAACGAAAATCGTTTCGGTGTGCGTTTTTATACAGATAGTCTGTCCTATTATTCGCGGCATTTTCCGGACATGGCTCGGGGGTGCCGCCGCGCGAGCGCGCAGCGGCAGGCCCTTCGGATCACTGAGTGTTTTGCGACTAGGGTGCGTCGAACAACGCGGCGAGCTGCTCGATGATGGTGCCGCCCAATTGCTCTACATCCATGATCGTCACGGCGCGGCTGTAATAGCGCGTGACATCATGCCCGATCCCGATCGCGGCAAGCTCGACCGGCGATTTACTTTCGATCCAGCCGATCACCTGGCGCAGGTGCCGCTCCAGATACGATCCGGAATTGACCGACAGCGTCGAATCGTCGACCGGCGCGCCGTCGGAAATGACCATCAGGATCTTGCGATCCTCCGGCCGCGCGATCAGGCGGCTGTGCGCCCATAACAGCGCCTCGCCGTCGATATTTTCCTTCAGCAGCCCTTCGCGCATCATCAGGCCAAGGCTGGTCTTGGCGCGGCGCCACGGCTCGTCGGCCTTTTTGTAGACGATGTGGCGGACGTCGTTGAGCCGCCCCGGCTGTGGCGGACGCCCGGCCGCGAGCCATGTCTCGCGGCTCTGCCCGCCCTTCCAGGCGCGCGTGGTGAAGCCGAGGATCTCGGTCTTGACCCCGCACCGTTCCAGCGTGCGCGCGAGGATGTCGGCGCTGATCGCAGCGATCGAAATCGGCCGTCCGCGCATCGATCCCGAATTGTCGATCAGCAGCGTCACCACCGTATCGCGGAAATCGGTCTCGCGTTCGATCTTGTAGCTGAGCGACAGCGTCGGGTTGACCACGATCCGCGCCAGCCGCGCGGCGTCGAGGATGCCTTCCTCCTGATCGAAATCCCAGCTGCGGTTCTGCTGCGCCATCAGGCGCCGTTGCAGCCGGTTGGCGAGCTTGGTCACCACCCCCTGCAAATGCACGAGCTGCTGATCGAGGTATGAGCGCAGCCGCACCAGCTCATCGGGGTCGCACAGATCGGTCGCGGCGATCACTTCGTCGTATGCGGTGGTCCACGCCTTGTAGTCGAACTGCCCCGACGGGTCGGCGAACGGGCGGTTGGGACGCGTTGGCAGCATCCCTTCCTCACCCTCGTCGCCGGGCTCGCCGTCCATGTCGTCGAACGAATCCTGGCTTTGCTCGGTGCCTTCGCCCTCTTCGCTGTCCGAATCCTGTTCGGATCCGCGCGCCTCGATCTCGCCCTGGCCCTGGTCGCCGTCTTCCTCGCCCTCGTCGCCCTGATCGTCCTGCTGCTCGTCGGTGCCTTCATCCTCATTGCCGCCCTCGTCCGATTCTTCGGGCAGCATGTCGCCCTCGATCAGATCGAGATCCTCAAGCAATTTGGTGGCGAGCGATGCGAAGGCGCGCTGGTCGTCGATCGCGAGGCCGAGCGCGTCGAGGTCGTTTCCGGCCTTCTGTTCGATCCAGTCGCGCACCAGCGCCATACCCTGGTCCGTGGCGGGGGGCGGTGCCACGCCGGTCAGCCGCTCGCGCACCATCAGCGCGAGTGCGGTCGACAGCGGGACTTCGTCGCGCGACTTGGCGCGCGTGATCGGATCGGCGCGCATCCGCATCTCGAGCGCGACGTCGAGGTTCGCGGTGATCCCGGCATAGCCGCGCCCGCCCAGCGCCTCGATCCGCGCCGTCTCGACCGCGTCGAACACCGCGCGCGCCACCGCATCGACCGGCGCCGTGCGATTGTGCAGTGCGATGTCGTGATGCTTCAGCCGCAGCGCGAAGCCGTCGGCGAAGCCGCGCGCCTCCGCGACTTGCTCGGCCGGCAGGCTGCGCGCGGGCATCGGCACCTTGATGTGCTTGCCGCTCTGCGTCGGCGCGTCGGCGGTGAAGGCGAGTTCGACCTCGGCCTCGTCGGCCAGCACGCGCGCGGTGCCGCCAAGCACGGCTTTGAAACGGTCGAGCGGGGTATCAGTAGGCACGCGCAAGCTCCGGCAAGACAATCTGCCCGGGCGCGAGATCGTGATCCATGCGGATCGTCGCGACGCGGGTCTTCGGGTCGTACGTCAACACCGTCACCACCGCGACCCCGATAATGGCATAAGCGGGCAGCTTGGTGACGGAGATGAAGGTGCGGGCGTGCGGCACATCGCGCATCTTGCCGATCGCAAAGGCTTCGAGATCGAAGGCGATCATGTCGGGCGTACCGGCCGGGCCGACATAGCGAAGCCGTGCGACGCTGTCGTCGGCAAGGCGGCGGCCCTCGATCACGCCATATTCGACCGGCGGAATCGCAAATGGGGCGCGGCCATCGCCCTTGGCGCCGACCAGGAAGGCATGGTCGAATTTCGAATCCTTATCGGCATCGAACAGGCAATAGCGCGTGTTGAGATGGGTAGGCCTGAGCGCGCCGACCACCCCGAAGGCGAGCTGCCCGGTCAGCACCTTGCCGATCGAGCCCTCGTGGACGGGCTCGCAAAAGATCGCGTCGGGCACACCCGCAACGCCGGTCGGCCCGCCCGCCTGGATCACCGTGCCGCGCGCAAATGTGCGCTTCTCTCCCTTGTAATCGAGCGCGATGTCACCCGCGAGGATGACCGAGTCGGGCTTGTAGATCGCCGAGGTCGACACGATCGCGCCCGGCGACACCTCCTGCAGCCCCTGCGGCGAAATCGTCTCGACCAGCTTGAGCGGCGCAGGCGGCGGCGCAGGATCGGGCGCGGCGGCGGTCAGCAGCAGCGCGGTCGCGGCGAGAAGGGGGAGGCGGAGGGTCACGGGGACCCTGCTACCAGATTGGCGCGTGTCGGGAAGCGGGGATGTGCCGCCAAGGCCAATCGCACGCCGACCCTTGCCTCACAGTGGAATGTTGTCGTGCTTCTTCCACGGGTTTTCGAGCTGCTTGCCCCGTAGCTTGCGCAGGCCCAGCGCGATGCGACGCCGGGTCGAATGCGGCTGGATCACCTCGTCGATGAAGCCCTTGCTCGCCGCGACGAACGGGTTGGCGAAGCGCGCCTCATACTGCGCGGTCTGCTCGGCGATCTCGGCCGGAGACTTCCCGCGGAAGATGATCTCGACGGCGCCCTTCGCGCCCATCACTGCGATTTCGGCGGTCGGCCAGGCGTAGTTGAGGTCGCCGCGTAGATGCTTGGATGCCATCACGTCGTACGCACCGCCGTACGCCTTGCGCGTGATGACGGTGATCTTGGGCACGGTTGCTTCGGCATAGGCAAACAGCAGCTTCGCGCCGTGCTTGATGATGCCGTTTAACTCCTGCGCGGTACCGGGCAGGAAGCCGGGCACGTCGACGAAGGTGACGATCGGAATGTCGAAGGCGTCGCAGAAGCGCACGAACCGCCCGGCCTTCTTCGACGAATTGATGTCGAGACACCCGGCCAGCACCATCGGCTGGTTGGCGACGATGCCGACGGTGCGCCCCTCGATCCGGCCGAAACCGATGATGATGTTGCCGGCATGCGTCGGCTGCACTTCGAAGAAATCGCCTTCGTCGACCGTCTTCCGGATCAACTCATGCATGTCATAAGGCTGGTTGGCGCTTGCCGGGACCAGCGTATCGAGCGATTCCTCGATCCGGTCCCACGGGTCGGACGATGGCCGCTCGGGTGCGGCTTCGCGGTTGCTGGCGGGGAGAAAGTCCACGAAGTCGCGGGCCGCGAGCAGCGCCTCGATATCATCCTCGAAGGCGACATCAGCGACCCCCGACTTCGTGGTGTGCGTCACCGCACCGCCCAGTTCCTCCTGCGTGACGATCTCGTTGGTAACGGTCTTCACTACATCCGGGCCAGTGACGAACATATACGACGAGTCTTTCACCATGAAAATGAAATCCGTCATCGCTGGGGAATAGACTGCGCCGCCCGCGCACGGCCCCATGATCAGGCTGATCTGCGGCACCACGCCGCTGGCCAGCACATTGCGCTGAAACACCTCGGCATAGCCGCCTAGGCTGGCGACGCCCTCCTGAATGCGCGCGCCGCCCGAATCGTTCAGGCCGATCACCGGCGCCCCGACCTTCAGCGCCATATCCATGATCTTGCAGATCTTCTGCGCGTGCCGTTCGGACAGTGACCCTCCGAATACGGTGAAGTCCTGGCTGAACACGAACACCAGCCGCCCGTTGATCGTACCGGAGCCGGTAACGACACCGTCGCCGGGGATGATCTGGTCCTGCATCCCGAAATCGACGCAATTGTGCTCGACATACATGTCGAGCTCCTCGAACGATCCTTCGTCGAGCAGCACGTCGAGCCGCTCGCGCGCGGTCAGCTTGCCCTTGGCGTGCTGCGCGGCGATGCGCTTTTCACCCCCACCGATGCGCGCGGCGGCGCGCTTGCGTTCGAGTTCGGCGATGGTCGAGGACATGGGGCTCTCTCCTTTGCGCGCGGGCTTGGCAAAAGCCGCGGCGGTGAGCAAGCCTCAGAGCGTCACGATCCGCTGGTCGATCAGGCTTCGCGCGGTATCGACGATGGTGTCGGCGGCCGGGCGCGGCACCCAGCCGAGCATTTCGCGGGCGTGATCGGACGGGGTAATGCGCCGCTTGCCGAGCTCGCCCGTCACCATCCGCACCGCCGGATCGAACACGCTCACCAACCGCAACAACAGGTCGGGCAGCTTCCGCGTCGGCACTTTCCGGGCCTCCGCGCCCAGCCGCTCGCGCAGCACCGCGGCCACGTCGGCCATCATCAAAAACGGCCCGCAGGCGATGAAGCGTTCGCCCGCCATGCCCTCGGCGGTCAGCGCGCGCACGTGCAGGTCGGCGACATCGCGCACGTCGACCACGCCGAACCCGAAATCGGGCAGGCCGGGTAGCGATCCGCTGATCAGCCGCTTGACCACTTCGATCGAGGCGGAAAAATCCGGCCCTAGCACCGGCCCCAGCACGGCGGCGGGGTTGACCGTGCAATAGACCATTTCGGCGCCCTCCGCCGCGACCCAATCGCGCGCGGCGCGTTCGGCCAGCGTTTTCGATTTGGCATAGGCATGAACTTGCGGGCCGTTCACATCGGTCCAGTCTTGCTCGGTGAAGGTCGCGGACTTCGCGCCGTGACCATACGCGATCGCCGCGACCGAGGACGTCATGACGAAGCGCTTGACCCCGGCCGCCTTGGCAAAGCGCAGCGCACGCAGAGCGCCTTCGCGTGCAGGCACGATCAGATCGTCGTCATGCGCGACTGCACCGGCGGGGAGTGGCGAGGCGACGTGCGCGACGTGGCTGCACCCCGCCATCGCCTCGCCCCAACCGGCATCGTTCAGCAGATCGGCCGCGAAAAAATGGAGCCGCGTGTTATCGACCGCCAGCGTGCGGCGCACCTCCGCCTCGCGCGACAGCGACCGGATTGTGGTGTGCACCTGCCATCCTTCGGCGATCAGTTGCCGGATCAGGAAGCCAGCGATGTAGCCGCTGCCGCCCGAGACCAGAACCGTACCCGTCATCGCACCATCCCCCACCGCGCTGGATCGGTTTTACAATGAAACCAAAGTTGCGCCAAGTGATGCTTGCATTCCGCTGCGTCACCCCGGCAAAAGGCGCGCCGAGGAGTGCGCACAATGGCCGATCAGGACCTTTACCCCGTCCCGCCCGAATGGGCCGCGCAAGCGCGCTACGATGCGGCAGGGTATGAGACGCTGTACGGTCGCTCGCTCGCCGATCCGGGCAGCTTCTGGCTCGAACAGGCGCGGCGGCTCGACTGGATCAAGCGGCCCGAGATCGCGGGCGACTGGTCGTTCGACAAGGCCGATTTCCACATCAACTGGTTCGCCGACGGCAAGTTGAACGTCTCGGCCAATTGCCTCGACCGGCATCTGGCGAAGCGCGGGGACGAGATTGCGCTGATCTGGGAACCGGATGATCCTGCCGAGGAACCGCGCCGCTTCACCTATCGCGAGCTGCACGCCGAGGTCTGCCGCTTCGCGAATGTGCTGAAGGCGCAGGGCGTCGCCAAGGGCGACCGCGTCACGATCTATCTGCCGATGATCCCCGAGGCGGCGTTCGCGGTGCTGGCGTGCGCGCGGATCGGGGCGATCCATTCGGTCGTGTTCGGCGGCTTCTCGCCCGAGGCGTTAGCAGGCCGCATCGAGGATTGCGGATCGCGCGTCGTCATCACCGCCGACGAAGGCCGCCGCGGTGGCAAGCGCATACCGCTCAAGGCCAATGTCGATACCGCCGCAGCCCATGCGCCGGGTCTTGAGACGGTCATCGTCGTGCGCGCGACTGGCGGCGCGGTGACGATGCACTCGCGCGACGTCTGGTATCACGAGGCGGCGAAGGACCTCCCCGCGACCTGCCCGCCCGAGCCGATGGGCGCGGAGGACCCGCTGTTCATCCTCTATACGAGCGGATCGACCGGCAAGCCCAAGGGCGTGCTGCACACGAGCGGCGGCTATCTATTGTGGGCCAGCCTGACGCATGAACTCGCGTTCGACTATCGCCCGGGCGACGTGTGGTGGTGCGCCGCCGATATCGGCTGGGTGACGGGGCACACCTATATTCTGTACGGTCCGCTCGCCAATGGCGCGACGACGCTGATGTACGAAGGCCTGCCGAATTGGCCCGACGCCAGCCGCATCTGGCAAGTGGTCGAGCGGCACAAGGTCCACACGATCTTCACCGCGCCCACCGCCTTGCGCGCGCTGATGAAGGATGGCGACGCGTTCGTCGCGAAGACCGATCGCAGCTCGCTCAAGCTGCTCGGCACGGTGGGTGAGCCGATCAACCCCGAGGCATGGCGCTGGTATCATGACGTGGTCGGCGAAGGCCGCTGCCCGGTGATCGACACCTGGTGGCAGACCGAGACCGGCGGCGCGATGATCGCGCCGATGCCGGGTGCCACCGCGCTGAAGCCTGGCTCTGCGACCAAGCCGATGCCGGGGGTAGATCCGCAATTGGTCGATGCCGAGGGCACGGTGCTGAACGGCCCGGCCGAGGGCAATCTCGTCATCGCGCGCAGCTGGCCGGGGCAAATGCGCGGCGTGTGGGGCGATCGCGACCGCTTTTTCCAGACCTATTTCACCACCTATCCCGGCAAATACACCACCGGCGACGGCGCGCGGCGCGATGCGGATGGCTATTGGTGGATCACCGGCCGGGTCGATGACGTCATCAATGTCAGCGGCCACCGCATGGGCACGGCCGAGGTCGAATCCGCGCTGGTGCTGCACCCGCACGTTGCGGAGGCGGCGGTCGTCGGCATGCCGCACGATATCAAGGGGCAGGGCATCTACGCCTATGTCACGCTCAACGCCGGGGTCGATCCGCAAGCCGATCTGCACCGCGAACTGATCGCCTGGGTGCGGCAGGAAATCGGCCCGATCGCGACGCCGGACAAGCTGCAATTCGCGCCGGGCCTGCCCAAGACCCGATCGGGCAAAATCATGCGCCGCATCCTGCGCAAGATCGCCGAGGGCGACGTGTCGAGCCTGGGCGATACGTCGACGCTAGCCGATCCGGCGGTGGTCGACGATCTGGTGGCGAACCGGGTTGATTAGGACGGACCGAGCGTGCGGTTATAGGCGGGTACGAAGAATTCCTGGGTCGAACTCAGTTTTTCAGTTCCTTCGACCATTTGCGAGAGGATGATGTCAGGTGCATTCCACATCTTCTTCGACGTGTTTGTGGTGGCACCCAAGGTACCGATCGTCGTGATCGACATTATCGCTCTCCAACCTAGCAATTTTTCTGCTAGCGAAACGACATAGCCGGTTCAAGAAACATGTTGGCAGGGCTGGTCGCGGGCGGGGCCGGGGATACACACCCCGACACCGCCCGTGGTCAGTTCAGAAATCGAGCCGCAGCGAGGCCGATACGGTGCGGCCGTTGGTTGCACGGCCCACGCCGACGCCGTTGGCCGGGACCGAGGGCTGCGTGACTTCGATCATGGCAAGCTTGTCGAACAGATTGTTGGCGTTGATCATCAGCTGTACCCGGTCGACCGGACGGAACTGGATGAAGCCGTTGACCAGCGTATAGCCCGGCAGGCGCAGCGCATTCAAATCCTGTGTGTAGCTGCCGGTGCTGCCGATGAAGTTCGCGCCGACGGTGAATTTGTGGACTTCGAACTGTGGCGTCGCCTGGAAGATCAAGTCGGGCTGACGACGCGGCGTCATGCCGGCCACGGCGGCGTTCAGCTGGTCGCTCTTCAGCGTGGCATTGGTGTAGGTCATACCGCCGGTCACGCTGAACGGCCCGTGGCGATAGCTCGCCTCCGCTTCGACACCATACGCGCGATATTTGCGGTCGGTGGTGATCGCGCCCGCCTGGACGTTGGTGTCCTCGGTATTGGCGAGGAACGCGGTCACGTTCACGCTCAGCGCCGAATTGCGATATTTGAAGCCGCCCTCCAGCTGGGTGACGATGTCGTAACCGTCGTCGCTGTTCGGCATGCTGCCGTCGGTCACGCTGACCTTGTTCGAAAACAGCACCTTATCGGCATTCGCCCGCGCGCCGTGGCTGTAGCGGGCGAACACCGCGAACGGCTCCGACACGCGGAAATTGATGCCGGTCGAATAGCTGATATAGTTATATTTGTAGTTCACCGGCGCCGGCCGCGACAGCGGCGTGAACGCCGTCTTCGATTCCGCGACCGAAATCACGCCATCGCGGTTGAAATCGAACGACTGCATCCCGATCCGGCCGCCGCCCAGATCCGCACCGTAGATCTGGCCGGTGACCTTGCCCATGTCATAGCGGATGCTGCCACCGACGGAGAACTTGCCGATGTGGTAATTCACCGAGCCATAGGGTGCCGTCACATCGTACTGCACGTCATATTTGCGGCGATAGAAAGCGGTCGAGCCCGAGCGGTTGAAGCCCAGGAATCCATCCTGCGACTGCGCCACGCCGCCGGCGTTGGTATAATTGATCAGCGCCGATTGCCCGTCGCCCGCGACATCCTGCAGGATGTTGGCATAGAGCCAGTCGCTCTGCAGATTCTGGATCGATTTATACACGCCGCCGGTGACGGTGAATTCGCCCTTGCCCAATTTGAAGGCGCGGTTGGCGCGGATGTCGTTGGTGAAATTGTCGAGCGAACTCGCATCGATCCGGTTGAGCGAGGTCGCCGCGATCAGGCCGTTGCCGTTGAGCCCGGCGAGATTGGTGATGACCTGCCCAGCCTTTGGCCCGGTGGCATAGCTGAACGTGCCCGTGCCCGCGCCGAGCGATGCAGGAAGAGCGGTCGCCGAATAAATGTTCGCGACCAGGTTGCGGGTCGTGCCGCCCGAGATTTTCGAGAAGCGCGCCTTTTCGGTGATCGTCCAATCGGCAACGGTGAATTGCGTCTCGAGGCCGACCGACGCCACCTTTGCGTCCATGCCCCGGCTCAGCGGGATCGAGGTCGGGTTGTTGCTGCCATCCAGCACGATCACGTTGGCGATGTAGGGCGACAGCACCGAATCGCGCCGCAGGTCGAAGTTCGCGAAGTTCGAATAGACCGGCTTGTCGTCGGTCCCGGTGATGCGCACCGCGCCCGGCAGATATTGCGGCGAGCGGTCGTCGAGATACTTGCCCGACAGGCGAATGTACCCGTCATTGCCGAGCTGCTTCGTCATGTTGAACTTGATCTGGCCGCCCTGGTAGGCGTTGTAGCCGATGTTGCGCGGGCCTTCGCCCGAGCGATAGAAACCGCCGATATGGAAGCGCAGCGTGTCGCTGATCTTCGTGCCATAATCGAAATCGACCCGCTTCGTGTCATAGCCGAGGCCGGTGGTGACCTGAATCGCGCCGCCCTCGACATCGCCGGTCTTGGAGATGAGGTTGATCACGCCACCGGGGGAATTCGACGCGAAGGTCGAGGCCGAGCCGCCGCGGATCGCCTCGACCGCCGCCAAGTTGAAATCGGCGCGGATGAAGATGTCCGACGCGACGTTGAAGAAATCGCCGAATTCGAGAACGGGCAGGCCGTCTTCTTCCAACTGCATGAATTTGGAGCCACCCGAGGCGAGCGGCAGACCGCGGATCGTATAGCTGGAATTGCCGTCGCCGGTCGAACTTTCGGTGCGGATGCCCGGAATGTTGCGCAGGATGTCGGCAAGCGTGCGGGCGCTCAATTTCTGGATTTCATCGCCGCGCAACGCGCTGGTCGAAGTCGCGCTGTCGAGCCGGTCGCGGCCCTTGGCGACGCCGGTCGAGAAGGCGGCTTCCACGGGGGCCTTGGCCTGCGGCTCGCCTGCGGGGGCTTCGGCGTCACTGGCGACGGCGGCGGTATCGGCGCGCTTGCGCTCGGCAGCCGATGCACCGGTTACAGCCAGACCGCCGTACAGAAGTGCCAGCGATGCCACTGTCGACATCATCAGAGATTTTTTCATTGCTACTTCGACCTCATGAATAACGGTTCGCTCGAGCCCCGTGGCGCGGGCGCAAAAAGGGGTTTCTTCAGTGACGCGTCAGCGCTGTGAAATATTATAGGAGGCTGGGTCGGCGGCGGGTGCGAAGCGGCATTTCGACGCGACTCTTTTCGGCAGAGCGTGCCTCGGTCGATACTTGCTGCGTCGCAGCCGACCGCACCTAAATATACGAAATCTCGACGAATCCGCAGGCGAGAGCAGCGGCGTTACAACGCACCCAACCGCACGAGGAATCTGGCCTTCAACGGGCCGCCGACGCTTCGCCGTTGCGCCGTTTTTCGGCCACCGCTATATCAGGGCAATACACGTTCAAGAGGGGATGTTTTCAATGCGCCGTGCCACGTTCTTACGTTTGTCCGCCGCCGCCGCGATTGCCGCGCTGACGGTTCCGGGGCTCGCTCCAACTGTCGCCAAGACCACGACCAAGGCCGGCCCGCGCTACGGCACGTTCGGCATCGATCTGACCGCGCAGCAGCGCACGCTGAAGCCGGGCGACGATTTCTGGACCTATGCGAACGGCAATTGGGACAAGCGCACGCAGATCGCGCCCGATCGCACCTCGGCGGGTTACGGCGTGATCCTGACCGACGAGGCCGAGCAGCAGGTCCGCGCGATCGTCGCCGATCTTGCCGCCAATCCCAAGGCCTATGGCGTATCGGGCCAGCAGATCGGCGACATGTATGCCAGCTGGATGGACGAAGCCGCGATCGAGGCGCGTGGCACCGCGCCGCTGCAGCCCTATCTCGCCAAGATCGCCGCCGTGAACGACAAGGCCGCGCTGCAGACGCTGTTCGCCAGCGTCGGGTACGCCTCGCCGGTCGAACTCGGCCAGCTGCCCGATCCGACCAACCCGACGCGCTATGTTGCCGCCGCCTCGCAAGGCGGGCTCGGCATGGGCGGGCGCGATTATTATCTGCTCGAAGGGGCGAAGTATGACGCTTTCCGCAAGGCGTACCGCGACTATGTGATCCAGATCCAGACGCTGGCCGGCATCCCCGATGCGACCGCCAAGGCCGATGCGATCATCGCGCTCGAAACCGCGATGGCGAAGGAGCAGTGGAGCCCCGAGCGTCAGCGCAACCTGATGGAAATGTTCAAGCCGATGGACCGCGCCGGCATGAAGAAGCTGGCGCCCGAATTCGACTGGGACTTGATGCTCAAGACCGCGGGTCTCGACAGCATCCCGACCGTCATCATGGCGACCAGCACCGCGCTGACCGCGAACGGCAAGATGCTCGACAGCGTGCCGCTGCAGACGTGGAAGGACTGGATGGCGTTCCGCTTCGTCAGCGATCACGCGCAATTCCTGCCCAAGCGCTTCGACGATGCGAGCTTCGCGTTCTACGGCAAGACGCTGAGCGATCAGCCGGCGCAGCGCGCGCGGTGGAAGCGCGGCGTGGCGATGGTGAACGGCGCGCTGGGCGAGGCGGTCGGCAAGATTTATGTCGAGCGGCACTTCCCGGCCGAAAGCGAAGCCAAGATGGGTGAGCTGATCGCCGATCTGCGCGGCGCGCTGGCCGAGCGGCTGAAGAGCAATGGCTGGATGGACGAAAAGACCAAGGCGGCCGCGATCGCCAAGCTCAACGCGTTCGAACCGCGCATCGCGCATCCGGTGAAGTATATCGATTATGCGCCGCTGAAGATCGACCGCAATGATCTGATCGGCAACGCCATCCGTGCCGGCGAATTCCGCCACGAACTCGATCTGCAGCGGCTGACCAAGCCGGTCGACCGCTCGCTGTGGGACATGACCCCGCAGACGGTGAATGCCTATTACAACCCGTTGATGAACCAGATCACCTTCCCGGCCGCGATCCTGCAGCCGCCCTATTTTGATGCGAAGGCGGATCCGGCGGTCAATTACGGCGCGATCGGCGCGATCATCGGGCATGAGATCGGCCACGGCTTCGACGATCAGGGCAGCCTGTTCGACGGCTCTGGCAAGATCGCCAATTGGTGGACGCCCGAATCCAAGAAAGCGTTCGCCGCGCGCACCGCGGCGCTCGGCACGCAATATGACGCGTATGAGCCGATCCCCGGCACCAAGATCAACGGCAAGCTGACGATGGGCGAGAATATCGGCGATCTCGGCGGGCTCGAAATGGCCTATGCCGCGTACCAGCGCTATCAGGCGAAGCACGGCAAGGCGCCTGTCATCGGCGGGCTGACCGGCGACCAGCGCTTCTTCCTGTCCTTTGCCCAGGCGTGGCAGGCCAAGGTCCGCGAAGGCGCGGCGCGCGCGCGGTTGCTGACCGACCCGCACTCGCCGCCTTACTACCGCGTCAACGGAATCGTGCGGAACGTGGATGCCTGGTACGCCGCGTTCAACGTGAAGCCAGGCGACAAGCTGTACCTGCCGCCCGAACAGCGCGTCCACATCTGGTAAATCCGCCTGCCTTCGCCCATGCTGCGCTCCATAAAATAAGGAGAGGCAGCATGGGCGAAATGCAAATCAAGCCGCTGGCCGCGCATTGCGGGTCGGAAGTCACCGGGGTCGATGTGCGGTCGATCGGCGATGCGGAGATGGCGGCAATCCGCACGGCGCTCGCCGAAACCGGTGTCGTCCTGCTGCGCGATCAGCAGCTAAGCCCGGAAGATCACATCGCCTTCGCGCGCCGCTGGGGCGAGATCGACGTCAACAACTACTTCCCCGCAAACGGCGGCCATCCCGAAATCGCCGAGGTCCGCAAAGCCGAGACGCAGTTCGTCAATATCGGCGGCGGCTGGCATACCGATCACAGCTATGATCCGGTACCCGCGATGGGATCGATCCTCGTCGCGCGCGAATTGCCCCCGGTTGGCGGCGATACGCTGTTCGCCAGCATGGGCGCGGCCTATGACGCGCTGTCGGACGGGCTCAAGGCGACGCTCGGCACGCTCCGCGCGGTGCACAGCGCCGATCACATCTACGGCCGCGACGGCATCTACGCCAAGACCGACCAGGCCGCCGATCTGAAGGGCCACGACATCAGCGCCACCGCCGTCCACCCGGCGGTGATCCGCCACCCGGTGACGGGGCGACGGCTGCTCTACGTCAACCCCGCCTTCACGCTCCATTTCGAAGGCTGGACGCGCGAGGAAAGCCAGCCGCTACTGCAATATCTGTATTCAGTCGGGATGCGCGACGAATTCCAGTGCCGCCTGCAATGGCAGCCGGGTTCGGTCGCGGTGTGGGATAACCGCGCGACCTGGCATTTCGCGGCGAACGATTATCAGGGGCACCGGCGGCTGATGCACCGGATCACGATTTCGGGGGTGGCGTTGGAGTAGGGCGGGGCGGGCGGCCATGGTCGCAATCAGACATATTAGTCAGTTGCCGGACCAAATGCCGAACTTTCCGGGTTCGGGTGTTGCAACCGTCGTAAGATGCGTAACCAATCGAGGGTTGAGGCCCGACATTGTGATAAGAAATAGATGAAGGTTTGGCACCTCAGAGTCTGAGTTTGCATTGCCAGGGTAAATCTCTTCGGCGCAAGCGGCAAAAATGCCCCCATCAGTATTAACTAGTAGAACGAGCCTTTTGTTTTTTTGTTCGTTTAAAAACATCTTGCCGAATATGTCGAATGTCGTCGGAGGCAGCGGATCGAGCCTGGTCAGCTCATCCGCAAGGTCGCCCTCCATTGGGGAGCCGTCAGCCATCAGGCGCTTGGTGAATAACTCGCGAAATCCTAGTTCGTCACGCCGCCACCACGCTTCAAACAGCCGCTGGATTTGCTGATTTTCCAGACCCGAAGAGCGGGGCGACTTGAGAGCGAACGAGCGCGCCGCCGCAGAGGTGGCGGCTAAGGTTGGCAAAGCGGCTAATAAGGCGAACAGGCTTCTGCGATCCATCGAGGCACGATGGTCGCATGTCGAAGTGCCCGCAAGGGGCACCCGCCCCCCCTACCGCAACAAAACCAATTCCTCTGCCATTGACGGATGCAGTGCGACCGTCTGGTCGAACGCATCCTTGGTCAGCCCCGCCTTCACCGCCACCGCCGCCGCCTGCAAAATCTCCGGCGCGTCCGGGCCGATCATGTGCAGCCCCAGCACGACGCCAGACTCCGCATGGCACACCATCTTGTACAAGGCGCGCTCGTTGCGGTTGGCGAGCACGTTCTTCATCGGGCGGAAGTCGGAGGTGTAGACCTTGACCGATCCGAACTTGTTCTTGGCCTGCGCCTCGGTCAGGCCGACGCCCGCCATCGGGGGATGGCTGAACACCGCGCTCGGGATATTCTCGTAATCCACCCGGGTCGGCTTGCCGCCGAACATCGTGTCGGCAAAGGCCTGCCCCTCGCGGATCGCGACCGGTGTCAGCTGCACACGGTTGGTCACGTCGCCGACGGCATAGATGCTGTCGCAGGTCGATTTGTTGTCGGCATCGACCACCACCGCGCCCGCGTCGTCCAGTTCCACCCCGGCATTCTCCAGCCCAAGGCCAGCGGTGTTGGGCGCGCGCCCGGTCGCGAACAGCACACAATCGACGTCGATCGGCTCGTGATTGGTCATCGATACGCGCAGGCACCCGTCGGGCTGCTTTTCGATCCCCTGGAAGGTCGCGTTGAAGCGGAAATCGAGCCCCTTCATCATCGAAATCTGCAACAGCCGGTCGCGGATCAATTCGTCATAGCCGCGCAGGATCACGTCGCTGCGGTTGATCAGCGTCACCTTGGTGCCGAATTCGTTGAAGATGCCGGCGAATTCATTGGCGATATAGCCCGCGCCCGCGATCAGGATGCGCTTCGGCACCGCATCGAGGTGGAACACTTCGTTCGAGGTGATGCCGAGTTCATGCCCCGGGCATTCCGGTACGATCGGCGTCGCGCCCGTCGCGATCAATATGTATTTCGCGGTCACTTCACGCCCGCTGCCCAGCGTCAGGCTGTGCGGCCCGGTGATCGTTGCGCGGTCGAGGATGATCTCGACGCCATTGTTGTTAAGCGTGGCGGTGTAGGCGCCGTTGATCCGGTCGACCTCCTCCATCACGTTGTCGCGCAGCCGCTTCCAGTCGAAATTGAGGTTTTCGGGCACGTCCCAGCCGAAGCGCCGCGCGTCCTTCAAATCCTCGGCGAAATGCGCGCCGTAGACGAGCAGCTTCTTGGGCACGCAACCGCGAATGACGCAGGTCCCGCCGACGCGATATTCCTCCGCCACCGCCACCTTCGCCCCATGCGCCGCCGCCACGCGCGACGCGCGCGTTCCGCCGGAACCGGCACCGATGACGAAGAGGTCGTAGTCGTACGTGTCGCTCATGCTGCGTCCCCGAATGCGCGCTTGATGAGGTCAGCCGTCGAGGCGTCGAACTCTTGCCCGCCCTTGTCCGCCGCCTTGGCCATTTCCTTGCCGAGTTCGACCCCGAACTGGTCGAACGAATTGATGCCGAGCAGCACGCCGTTCACAAAGGTGCGCTGTTCGTAAAAGGCGATCAGCGCGCCCAATGTGCGCGCGTCCAGCACGTCGAGCAGGATCGTCGAGCTTGGCCGGTCCCCGGAATAACTGCGCGCGAGGTCGTCGTTGGGACGGCCCTTCATCAGCGCGGCCCCTTGCGCGAACGCATTGAGCAGCAATTGCCGGTGATGCTCCTCCGACAGCGTATCGCCCGGTTCGATCACCGCGACGAATTCGACCGGCACCAGATGCGTGCCCTGATGCAGCAACTGAAACACTGCGTGCTGTGCATCGGTGCCGACCCCGCCCCAGGTTATCGCCGCGGTCGGCCGGCCGACCGGCTGGCCGTCGGCGGTCACGCCCTTGCCGTTCGATTCCATTTCGAGCTGCTGGAGGTAGGACGGCAGCAACCGCAGCCGCTCGTCATAGGCAAAGGTCGCGCGCGTCTCGGCATGGCGGACCTGCGTATAATACAGGTCGGCGAACGCGGCGAGCGCGGGGGCGTTCTGGTGCAGCGAGGTCTGGCGGAAATGCCGGTCCATTTCGCCCGCACCCTCAAGCAATTCTTCGAAGCAATCCCACCCAAGCGCGAGCGCCGCCGGGAATCCGATCGACGACCAGAGCGAGTAACGCCCGCCGACGCTCTCGGCGAAGGGCAGGACGCGGGTTTCGTCGACGCCCCATTCGACCGCCTTGTCGGGGTCGGCGGTCAGCGCGACGACGCGGCCGTACGCATCCTCGACACCATGCTCGCCCATCCATTGCAGCACCGAATCGGCGTTGGTCAGCGTTTCCTTGGTGGTGAAGGTCTTGGACGCGATCACCAGCAGCGTGGCGGTCGGATCGAATTTGGCGAACACTTCCTCCAGCGCCGCGCCGTCGATGTTCGACACGATCGCGACCTCATAGCGGCTATCCTCGCGCCCCAGCGCATCGACCAGCAGATCGGGCCCGAGCGCCGATCCGCCGATCCCGACGTGCAGCACATGGCGGATTTCGCCCAGCGCCCCGCCCTCGATCGCGTCGATCAGCGCGCGCATCCGGGCGTGCAGCACGCGTGCCCTGGCGACATCGTCCTCGCTGCCCTCGCCGCGTTCGGCGACGTGCGTGACGGAACGGCCCTCGCTGGCGTTAACCACTTCGCCCGCGAACAGCGCCTCGCGCTTGCCGTGCAGATCCTGTGCCTTGGCCAGCGCGCTGAACGCGGCGACGGCGTCGGCGGTCAAATGCGTCTTCGACCAGTCGAAATGAATCCCCGCCACATCGACGCTGAACGTCGCCAGCCGCGCCGCATCCTCGGCAAACAGCGTTTCGAGCCGGGGGGCGGGCAACGCCTCGATCGTGGTCCAGTCGGCAGCCATGGGAACCTCGTTACGTCTTGGGGAAGGGGTGTGCGTTAGATTGCCCTAGCGCCGCCCGGTTACAACCGCCAGCTTGACGGGATCGCACCGCAGCACCAAACCGCGCGGATGGCCGACACCGACAAACCCACCCGCATCAAGCGCGCGAAACCGCCGCGCTCGGAAACGCGCGAGACGCTGGTTTTCCTAGCGAAGCTCGCGCTGATCGTGTTCGTGCTGCGCAGCTTCATCGTCGCGCCGTTCAGCATCCCCTCGCAATCGATGCTGCCACGGCTCTACATCGGCGACTATCTGTTCGTGTCGAAATGGAATTACGGCTATTCGCGCTGGTCGTTGCCGTTCGGCCTGCCGCTGATCCCCGGGCGGATCCTGGGCCGCGATCCGGCGCGCGGCGATGTCGTGGTGTTTCGCGGGCCCGAGGGCAACGATCATGACGTGATCAAGCGCGTCATCGGCCTGCCCGGCGATACGATTCAGATGCGCAACGGGCAGGTGATCCTGAATGGCACCGCGATCCCGAAGCAACGCATCGCCGACTTCATCATCCCGCTGAGCCCCAATTACCCCGGCGGCACCGAATGCCCGACCGAGTTCGAGGACAGCGTCGATGGCAAGCCCGTCTGCCGCTACCAGCAATTCCGCGAGACGCTGCCCAACGGCAAGAGCTACGCCGTGCTCGATCGCGGTGAACAGCCCAATGCCGACGACACCGGCGTGTATCAGGTGCCCGCCGGCAACGTCTTCGTGATGGGCGACAATCGCGACGACAGCGGCGACAGCCGGTTCGATCCGCCGCAGGGCATGGGTTACGTCCCGATGGATCGGATCGAGGGACGCGCGATGGTGTCGTTCTTCTCGACCGATGGCTCGGCCAGCTGGTTCCTGCCGTGGACTTGGTTTTCCGCCGCGCGCTGGGAGCGGATCGGGGAAGGGTTTTGAGCGAGCCGCTGCGCGAATGGCTGACGCAGGCGCTGGGGCATCGGCCGCATGACCTCGCGCCTTACGAACGCGCGCTGACGCATGGCAGCCAGGCGGCGGCCAATTACGAACGGCTGGAATTTCTGGGCGACCGCGTGCTCGGCCTCGTCATGGCGGAATGGCTGTTCGAACTTTTCCCGCAGGAACCCGAAGGCGCATTGTCGAAGCGGCTCAACGCGCTGGTGACGGGCGCGATCTGCGCCGATGTCGCGCGCGGCCTCGGCGTCGCCGCACATCTCCGCCTCGGCAAGCAAGCGCGCGACGATGGCGCGTCGGATTCGGACAATGTGCTGGGCGACGTGATGGAGGCGCTGATCGGCGCGCTCTATCTCGAAACCGGGCTCGACGGCGCGCGCGGCGCGATCCGCAGTGCTTGGGGCGACCGCGCATCCCGCGTCCTGTCCGCCCCGCAACACCCCAAGTCCGCGCTTCAGGAATGGGCCGCCGCGCACAATCGCAAGGCCCCGGCGTACGAAGTGGTCGAACGCTCCGGCCCGCACCACGCCCCGCGCTTCCGGGTGAAGGCCACGCTCGGCACCTTTGCCGAAGCTGAGGCGGAGGGCAGTTCGAAGCAGGAGGCGGAGACCGCGGCGGCGGCGGCGTTGCTGGGGAAGGTGCGGAAATAACCCCTCCCGCCACCCCGGACTTGTTCCGGGGTCCACTGCGGGGCATGAGCAACACCAGTGGTTGCGTACCACGGTGGACCCCGGGACAAGCCCGGGGTGACGAAAGTGATATATGACCGAACCCACCCCCCAACGCTGCGGCCTCGTCGCGGTCCTCGGCGCGCCTAACGCGGGCAAATCGACGCTCGTCAACGCGCTCGTCGGGCAGAAGGTCGCGATCGTCAGCCCCAAGGCGCAGACCACGCGCGTGCGGCTGATGGGCGTGGCGATCGAGGGCGATACGCAGCTGCTGTTGGTCGATACGCCGGGGATTTTCGAGCCCAAGCGCCGGCTCGACCGGGCGATGGTGCAGGCGGCGTGGGGCGGCACCGAGGGGGCCGATGTTCTGGCGCTGGTGGTCGACGCCAAGGGCGGGCTTGGTGCCAAGGTCACCGACATCGCCGAAGCGATCAAGGACCGGCGCGAACCGAAATACCTCATCCTCAACAAGGTCGATCTCGCCGACAAGGGCAAGCTCCTGCTCCATGCCGAGCGCCTGACGGGCCTCGTCCCGTTCGACGAAGTGTTCTTCGTCAGCGCATCGACCGGTGACGGCCTGCCGGAACTGAAGGCGCATCTCGCCGCGCGGATGCCCGAAAGCCCGTGGCACTTCCCGGAGGATCAGGTGTCGGATGCGACCGAGCGCAGCCTTGCTTCGGAGGTGACGCGCGAGCAGCTCTATCTCCAGCTCCACGCCGAACTGCCCTACGCCTCCGCAATCGAAACCGAGCAATATAAGGAACGCGAGGACGGGTCGGTCGAAATCCACCAGCAGATCCTGGTCGAACGTCCGACGCAACGCGCGATCGTGTTGGGGAAGGGCGGCGCGCGGATCAAGGAAATCGGCGCGCGCGCGCGGGCCGAATTGAGCGGCATCATGGGCCGCCCGGTGCATCTCTATCTGCACGTAAAGGTGCGCCCCGGCTGGGACGACGAACGCGATGTTTACCGCGACATGGGGCTGGACTGGGTCGATTGATCCCCGACGTAAAGAGGGCGGGTCCGCTCCGAACCCGCCCTCTCGGTGATCAGCGATAGCGCCAGCCGTTGCGATAGCGATAGCGGTGCTGCCAATAGCGGCGGCCATCCCAATAGCCGCGTCGCTCGTAGAAGCGCCCGACGACCAGCCGCCCCGGCGCGACGTAGACACGGTTGCCGATATTCGGGCGGCAATATCCCGCTGGCCCGCGGTGCGCGCCGCGACCGCAGCCATCGCGTGCTTCGGCGGGGGTGGAGGCGACGGTGGCGCCTAACGTGGCCGCGCCGGCAAGCAGAGCGGCGGCAAGCAGGTTCTTCATGATGACCTCTCGACGATAGTTTTTTACGGGCAGCCCAAATCGGGACCGGCGCAACAACGGTTGATCGCGATCAAGTTTCCACAACGTCCGCTTCGGGCCGTTCGCGTATACTCAGGCGGCGAGCAGTTCCTCGACCCAGGCCGGCACCAGCACCCCCGCCGCGCCCAGCCGGGTCTCGTGGAAATAACCGCTCCCGGCGGAGCGTTCGAGGTTGAGCTCCAGCGTCTCGGCACCGGCATAGCGCGCGCCCTGCACGAACCCGGCGGCGGGATAGACCGCGCCCGACGTGCCGATCGACACGAACAGATCGGCCTCGGAGAGCGCGCGTTCGATTACGTCCATGTGATACGGCATCTCGCCGAAGAACACGATGTCGGGCCGTAGCGCTGCCTTTCCGCAGGTGGCGCACATACTCCCCGGCGGCAGCGGCTCCTCCCACGCCTCGCGCGCCCCGCACCGCGCGCACAATGCCGATCGCAGCTCGCCGTGCATGTGCAGCAACCGTTTCGCGCCCGCGCGCTCGTGCAGATCGTCGACATTCTGCGTCACGATGAGAAGCTCGCCGGGCCATTCAGCATCCAGCCGCGCCAGCGCCCGGTGCGCCGCATTGGGCTCGACCGCGGACAGCGCCGCCCGCCGCGCATCGTAGAACCGATGCACCAGTACCGGATCGGCCGCCAGCGCCTCGGGCGTGCAGACATCCTCGACCCGGTGCCCCTCCCAAAGGCCGCCGGGCCCCCGAAACGTCGCGATGCCGGATTCCGCGGAGATTCCCGCGCCGGTGAGGATGACGATGTTGCGGGGGGCGGTCATGGCGAACAGAATAGCGGCCGGTTTGGCGATCGGCTATGGGCGCGCGACCACGCGGACCGCCGCTGCTGTCCTACACGCCGGTGATCTGTCACACTGGGCGGACCCGCTATCGCATCCGCCATGGTGCCGCCTCCGGATCGATCCGCCCCGGATCGTCCAAAAAACCGCGTTGCGGGTGGCACTTTCGGCACTTTCGCCCGCGCTTGCGGTCGATTGTGCATCCCGTGCTTGGCATCCGCGGCGCCGACCCGGTAGAGCCGCCGCTTAGGAATCAGGAGAGCGAAGATGGCCGCGATCGGCATTATCGGCAGTGCGGGGCGGATGGGGCAGGCGCTCGCCGGGGTGGTGATCGATCTCGGCGCGACGCTCGCCGGGGGGATCGATGCCGGGGGCGATCCGGTCGCGCTGGCGGAAAGCGCCGACGTGCTGATCGATTTCTCGACCCCCGCCGCACTGGAGCGCACGCTCGCCGCGGCGCGTGCCACGCGCACCCCGATCCTGATCGGCACCACCGGCCTGTCGGCAACGCATCACGCGCTGATCGATGCCGCCGCGGCCGAGATTGCGGTGCTGCAGACCGGCAATGTCTCGCTCGGCGTCACCTTGCTGGCGAAGCTGGTGCGCGATGCGGCCGCGCGGCTCGGGCCGGACTGGGATATCGAAATCCTCGAAATGCACCACCGGCACAAGGTCGATGCGCCCTCGGGCACCGCGCTGCTGCTCGGCGAGGCGGCGGCGGCGGGGCGCGGCATCCCGCTCGCCGAGGCGAAAGTCGCCGATCGCGCCGGGCTGACCGGTGCACGCTCGGAGGGGACGATCGGCTTTGCCAGCCTGCGCGGCGGATCGGTCGCGGGCGATCATCTTGTCGTGTTCGCCGGCGAAGGCGAGCGGATCGAAATCGGCCACCGCGCCGAAAACCGCGCGATCTTCGCCCGCGGCGCAATCACGGCCGCGCTGTGGCTGATCGGCAAACCCGCCGGGCGCTACGGGATGGAGGAGGTGCTGGGGCTGTGATCGGCTTCCTCCAACGCCTGTTCGGCGGGGAACGGCCTTCCGCCGCCGCCCCTCGGCGAACGACCAAGCCACCGCTTCCCGAGGCTGAGCTTGAGACGTTCAAGACCTGGTTCCTGCAGCAGACGTGTCCAGCCATCGCCCTTACCCCGGATGCGAGCCTGCCGATCGCGGCCACCGGATCGCGCCTTGGCGGCCCGGCATGGCTGGCCGCCGGGGAGGACTGGCCGCGCGACCGCCGCGGCGTTCCGCTCGAATTCATCGCACAACTCGATTGCACCGACTGTCGCGAGCTAGGCGGCTATCCCGACACCGGGATCATCCAGTTCTTCGTGGCGCGTAACGATCTGTACGGTGCCGATTTCGATGATCCGGCGGGCGCGGCCATGCTGGTCCGCCGCTGCGATATCGCAGCAGCAGGCGCGCTCGTCTCGCCGCCGCCGCTCGCGCTGGTCGCCGGTCTGGAATGCTCGGATTGCTCGCCATTTGAGAATCTCGCGGTACGCGCGACCGGCATCGGCCTGCGCCCGACGTTGATAACCGACCGGATCGACCGGACCGTGATGGCGGCGGAGCAGCGGGTGATGGGCTTGTACGAACGCTACGACGCCACCGCGCTCGAGGGCTTCCTCAGAAGCGAAGCCAAGGCGCGTCCGCCGCGGCATCATAGCGGCGGCTATCCCGTGTTTACGCAGGACGACGTGCGCTTCAGGCCCGCCTTTGCCGACTTCGATCATGTCCTGCTGCGGCTGACCTCGGACACCTATCTGATGTGGGGCGACGCGGGGGAGTGCCTGTTCCTGATCCGCAGCGAGGATCTCGCCCGCGGCGATTTGTCGCGCGTCGCCTATTCGTGGGACTGCTATTGAAGAAGGCCGACGTCATCGAGTTCTACACGCGGCTGGCGGCGGAGAACCCGCATCCGGAAACCGAGCTCGCGTACGGCAATCCGTATCAGCTCGTCGTCGCGGTAGCGCTGTCGGCGCAATCGACCGATACCGGCGTCAACAAGGCCACGCGGCGCCTGTTTCAGGAGGTGACGACGCCCGAGCAAATGGTCGCGCTGGGCGAAGCAGGGCTGAAGGAGCACATCAAGACGATCGGCTTGTTCAACACCAAGGCCAAGAACGTCATTGCGCTGTCCGAGAAGCTGATCGCCGATCATGGCGGCGAGGTGCCCGCCGACCGCGCCGCGCTGGAGGCGCTGCCCGGCGTTGGGCGCAAGACCGCCAATGTCGTGCTCAACGTCGCGTTCGGCGCGGAGACCTTCGCGGTCGACACGCACATCTTCCGCGTCGGCAACCGCACTGGTCTCGCGCGCGGCAAGACGCCGCTTGCGGTGGAGTTGAAGCTCGACAAGGCGACGCCGCAGCCGTTCCGGCAACACGCTCATCACTGGTTAATCCTGCACGGCCGATATGTCTGCAAGGCCCGGACGCCCGAATGCTGGCGCTGCATCGTTGCCGATCTGTGTGCGCTCAAGCCCAAGACCGTGGCGCCCAAGGTCCGCGCCAAACAGGAGACATGAGATGCGTATGCTGCTCGCCGCGCTCGCCTTTACCGCATTTGCCGCCCCCGGCATGGCGCGCGACCGCCAGGCCATTCCGCCCGCAGCCGAGGTCGGCAAGCCCGAAAGCTGTATCCAGCTGCGCCAGATTCGCGAGACCCGGGTGCACGGCGACCGCACGATCGATTTCATCATGCAGGGCCGCAAAGTGTATCGCAATACGCTGCCCAATGCCTGTCCCGGCCTGGGGTTCGAAGAGCGCTTCACCTATGAGACCAGTCTTAGCCAGCTTTGCTCGGTGGACATCATCACCGTGCTTTATTCCACACCCGCCCTGCAACGCGGTGCCAGCTGCGGCCTGGGCGCATTCCAGCCGGTCACGCTCGCCAAATAGCGGCAACGCAAGGGCTGGCGCAGCGCCCGCGCCTTTGCTAGGCGAAGCATCAGGCACCCGTAGCTCAGCTGGATAGAGCGCTGCCCTCCGAATTAACGATATTGGACGCGAAACCGCAGAAATCCGCCGTTTTCCGTTGCCAAAACCCCTGATTCCGCCTCTTTGGCGGCGCTAATTTATGTACACTTTATGTACACTCCCGCCAATTCTGGTTGGACATTGCCGATTATTTGGTCGTGGTGCGGTTGGCATTTGCGTCGCTCGCTGTAGCATATCGCTAACCATCAGAAGCGGTTGTCGCCCGGCTTTTCTCTTGAAAGCGGCTTTCTCTTGAGCCCTCTCACCGGACGGGGTCGGCGGCTTCCAAGGCACCCTCAACCGCCCTCTTGATCCATCAACAAGGAGTCGAGGAACAGGTGCGGGTCGAAGCCGACAGCCCGAGCGAAGTTCACGAACTCGACAAGATCAACGCGTCGCTGCCCCTTTTCAACATCAGCGATGAAGGACTGAGGCCGCTGTAACCGCAGGGCAAGCTGCGCCTGCGTTAAACCGGCCTCTATTCTGCTCTGTTTCAGCAGCTGCGCCGCCCGTTCGTGCAGTGAGGTGCCAATGCTGCGGGTTATCGGAGAATCTCCTATTTTGCCCGCGCTACATTTTTGATTGCATAAATCTGAAATTGGGATATTTGTTGATCATGCCGACAGCAGATGCATACGAAATGAACGAACACCTATTTGGCGATCAGTTCAGGTTCTTCGCCGAAGCGCTCGCCGACCCGAATGCGGAAAGGCGGGCTAACGCATTGGCCATGTTGGAAATCTACCTTGAGGACTGTCTAAAGCCTATACGATCTCTTCAAGTTGAGGTCGGCCGCGCGGCTCGCATGACGCGCTTAGCGGGTAAATCAGCCAACCCGCTTCCCAGCAGTAGCAACCGAGAGCGGCCAGCGGCTGGGAATCGAAGTGGTCAGCCTCCAGCGCCCGACGCACCTGATTGGCAACCTCCGCCCGGTAGGAATCTATTCTCGGAACGAGGGAGTATCCACAGAACGCCCGCGACTTGCTTGAGCCCTGCACGAGAGGGCTTCTTGGACGAATGCTGCGGAACCGGGGCTACAAGCTGGAGATCACGCACTACAAGAAGGACAAGGGCCTATCTCGCGTCTACATGTTTGATCCATGGGCGGACCCCGCGCTCATCCAAATCAGCACCTTTGAGATGGGTGAGACGCCCTATTGGGCTTCGATGTATGACGAAGCTATGTACCTACATCTTGAGCGCAAGCGCGACGGGACCCGCTACGGCGAGTAGCATACGCATAGCTCGACAAATTAACTATCTAGAGCCCGCGCGCGACGCGGCGCGTTGCTGCGTTTGATACGCAATGCCGCATGGATGGCGCATCCGGCAGGATTCGAACCTGCGACCCCCGCCTTCGGAGGGCGGTACTCTATCCAGCTGAGCTACGGATGCGTGCCATGCCTATGCCTCTCGTGAACCCATCGGTCAACGCTTTGGGACGATCGACACAGCTATTATGGCTCGGCGACGAGAGATCGCAATGAAGCTTGCCGCTGGCTCACACTTTGATCACATCGTTGATACGCCGATCTCCACGTACTTCCCGAACATGACGGTGACCCTGTAGTTTATATCTCGACGACGCACTGGACGCGTGATGTGCCGATTGCGACGCCTGCCAGCACGTCATCACCGTCCCGCTGTGTCATGCGTCCCTCGACAAAACGCTGACCCGACAACAGCGCGTTAAGGGCTCTGATTGACGATGCTTCGACCTCAAGCTCGTCGGGCTGGGCGTTTCCGATCAGGTGGAAGCGAAATGTGCCCATCAAGCGGCAATCCGCCCGCGCTGCCAGCAGCGCTTCAATCGACGCGCCATCGCAAGGTGGAGAACAGGCTCGCAGCGATTTCACCGAGTATCGCTAGAGCCATGCTCACTTAAACTAACCGTCAAGCTGGTTTGACATCCTGCCTTGCGAAGGCACTATGAGTTAGCGTTCAGCTATGGACATCGCATGTCCATAGCCAATTATCCGATATTCGGATCATATTCTCTAAGATATTGAAAATACTGGCTTTTCTTTGCTGGTAAGCCAGATAAGGCTGTATCCCTCCGAAGGCAGAGGCCACTGGTTCGAATCCAGTCGGGTGCACCAAACGAGCCGTCAGCTAAGCGTTGGGCGCTGCTATCGCGATCTGTCATGGATGGCGCGACAGCGCGTCCGATAGATTACGCGCAAAGACGCGAAGCTGTGACAGGTCGTTTGGCCGGTAAAGCGCAACTTGTGGGACGGCGGAAACGACCTGCGCCGTCTGCAGGAACAACCGGGGTTCCGCGCCCATTTCCTGCGCGGCTTCGAAACGGTAGATCTGGCGACGGACATGCTGCAGCGCCTGTATGCCCTTGATCGGGGCGAGCAGCGCGTCGGTGGGGTGGCGTGCGATTTCCAGATGGCAGATCGCGGCGAGCGGACGGGCGTCGGGCCGGGTCGTCTGCGCAACGGGCCGTTCGAACTTGTCGCGGCCGAGCGTCGAGCGGATTTGCGGCCCGGCGCGAAGATTCAGCGCGTCGAGGCTGTCGCGCCATAATTTCTACGTCGGGTTGGCCGGCAGGATCATCGGCTGTGCGCCGCTCAAGTCGATGACTGAAATGTCGTCCGACAGCAACGTGTGCCCCAGCTCGATCAGCGCGGCTGCCGTGGTCGATTTGCCAGCGCCCGAGTCTCCGGCGAAGGAGAAGGCGCGGCCACCGATTTCGATCGTGCTAGCGTGGAGCGGGAACAGGCCGCGCTGATGACACAGAAAGCCGAAGACCGTACCGAGCAGGAACAAGGCAAGCTTCGGTTCGGACACGCCGGGCGCCGCCGCGACCGTGACGTGGCGGCCGCCCTCGACCAGGAAGGCGCCGACATCGCGAATGTTAACGCGCACCGCGCCGTCGGGCGCGACCTGGAAGCGGGTGCCACGCGCGCCCTCCAGCCGATCGGGCACGCTGCCGGCAACAATCCGGATGTCGGCGTGCGACCCTGCCGCATCCGCACCCGCTTCATCCTCAACAAGCGACGCGCCGCCCAACGGGAAGTCCGATGCAATGCGGAGGCCACACAGGCAATACTTCGGCATCTGGCGCGTCCCCGGAATATCCATCGGCCTTAGGGGAGAATATAGCGCGCGCGATAGCCTTCACTTTCAAAGCGCCTTTGTTGAATGGCAAAAAGGCGCTGCACCTATGGAGGTGTCTCCGGCACGGCAAATTTGAGAAGGCGCTGTCGGCAGCGCTATTTCGGAAAACTGAATGGCTATTAAAGGAGAGCTTCCTTTCAGATGGCTTGCGAGTCAGGGTAAAACGATGCAAGGTTGATCGCCAAGATTTTGTTGGGGACGTACTATGGAACAGCAAGCGCCCACACCGACTCTGCAGGCTTCCGATCCGGCCCCACGGCCGGCATGGCTGGCACCCTCGCTGGAAGTTGTGCCGATCTCGGCCACCGCCAATAATCAGATCGGCCCGGGCTGCGAAGGGTCGATTTTCTCCAACTCTTCCTGATCGCACAGGCATGCCGTATTTAAGGGGCGTTGTCGGTGACGGCGCCCTTCATTATGGGATAATGCCGCTGGCTGGGGCGGCGCCGGGATGTGATGCACATTCGCCCACGACGTTGCACAGCGACCATGCCCTTTTCCAACAGATCTGCATCCCGACCACGCCAGAGGCGATCGGCGAAGTCCTGCCCGCGCGGTTCGGGCAGGGGCGGTATTGGCTCGGTTTCGACGGCCGGCTCGACAATCGGGAGGATCTGGCGCGCACGCTGGCGATTGGACGGATCGCCGATATGCCGGACAGCATCCTCGTCGCGCGGGCCTGGGAACATTGGGGCGAAGACACGCCGGCGCATCTGCTCGGGGATTTCGCGGCGGCCGTGTGGGACGAGAAGACACGCACGCTGACACTCGCGTGCGACCAGACCACCGGCGGTCGACCGATCTTCTACCATGCGACCGAGAAGCGGCTGATCTTCTCCACAAATCTCGCAAAACTGTTGGTCATGCCGGATGTACCGCGCGCGCTCGACCCCGCGCAGCTGGCTCGGGCGGCGCAGTGGAGTTGGCCGGGAAACGGGCGCTCGCCCTTCCAGCACATTGCGCAAGTGCCCCCCGCGGGGAGGGTGCGCTGGTCGGAGAACGGGCTCCGCATCGACCGCTACTGGCAACCCGACTGGTCGCGGCGGATCCGCTATCGCCGGGATAGCGATTATGTCGAGGCGGCGCGTGAATTGCTCGATCGCGCTGTAGCCGCGCAGAGTCGGGTGATCGGCCCGCTGATGGCGGAACTGTCGGGCGGACTCGATTCGACTGCGATCGTGGCTACGGCAGCGCGCGCGCAGCCGCACCGGCCGATGATCAGCGTTACGGCGGTGTCCGAGGACCAGGCGATCCTGCCGGCCCAACCACCCCACGTCTTTTACGACGAATGGGCGCGCGTTCAGGCGGTGGCGACGCTCTACCCCAATCTCACCACGCTGCGGGTGCCGGCCGCGCCAATGACCGCGGAGATGGCTGATCCGCGCCGGCAATTCGTTCTTACTGGCACGCCGGGCGCCAACCCCTTCGACAGCAGTTGGTTTGACCCCGCGCGGCAGCGGTTGCGCGATCTGGGCGCGAGCGCGGTACTGGTCGGCAGTGCCGGTAACCTGACGCTTTCGGCACAACGGCTTTCCTATCTCGCCGATCTGGCGGCGCGCGGCCGTTGGTTCGGGCTGCTGCGTCATGCCTGGAGTTTGGGGAATGGCCCAGGCGATGCCACGACGCTGGCAGTGCTGCGGCGTGCAGCCGCGCGGGTGCGGAGCGGGCGCGGCGCCGCAACCCAGGCCTTGGGCCCCGCAGTCGCCGAACGATATCGGCGGCCGGAGCCCGATCGAACCGCGCAGGCGGACGGGCGGTTTGCGGCCGATTGGCAGGGTTTTTTCGAACGCACCGTCGAAAGCCGAAGGATCGCCAATCATGCGGCCCGCGCGCTGCATGGGTTGGAAACGCGCGACCCCTTGGGATATTTGCCGTTGCTGGAGTTCTGCTTTGCGATCCCGCGCGAGCAGTATCTGCGCGACGGTGTGCCACGCGCGCTGGCGCGGCGTGTGCTGGCGGATCGCTTGCCACTGCAGGTGGTGCAGGAGCAACGGATCGGACGGCAATGTCCGGAGCTGGCGGCACGCATTGGCGGTCAGCGCGAATGGTTACGCGCCACGCTGGTGGATGTCGCGCGTTCGCCGCTTGCCGCCGAGATTCTGGACACCGCATGGATTGGCACGACGATCGCCGCGATCCCGGCCGATGTGCGCCTGCTTGGCGCCGAGGCCATCACCCCGCTGCGACGCGTGGCGGCGGGGTTGCAGGTCGGTCAGTTCGTTACCTGGGTCGAGGATGGCTGCGCGGGTCTGGAGGCGTGAGCGCGCCGCAGCGGAAAGAGCAGGGCACCGGAGCTAGCAATAGCCGAGTCGCGCCATGGCCGTCCCATGATCGCGTTCAATCCGCGCGCTTTGCGCTGGCGATAGCCGGTCGCGCCAAGCCCCTGCAGTGCCGCTGAGAAAGAAGCGCGGGGCGGCTTGCGGGCGCTCGGCAAATCCGGCCTGATCTTCCTGTGCGCGGAGCGTGTCGAACGCCGTCGCCGCGACCGCCGCGGCGATTGCATCTGTGTCAGAGGGGATGCCGATCCCGTCGGCAACGCGTTGCAGCACCGCGGCGGTATCGTGGCGCATGTCTTCATAGCGGACCACGATGGGCGGGCAGGGCGCGTGATCGAGCCAGCTTTCGACATTCTCGCTCCACGCGCCGATGCGCTGTGGCAATTGCAGCGGAAGCCCGGTAGTGGCGGCGCTGACGGTATACCCTGGCTCGGCCATCGCAGCGATCGCCGCATCGATCGTCCGCCCGGCATGGTTGGCGAGCGATACCGCGACGTCACGCGGATCGCGCGCCAGGTAGACCACGCCAGCGGTGGCGTCGGCAGGGAAGAGCGGGGTGCCGAGCGGGCTCGCACCGCAGGCTTCATGCGTCTTCCACAATGCGGATTCGCGGAGCGTGGCGGCGACGCGCCGATAGACCTCGGCTCGGCACTCGACAATTTCGCTTGCGGTCAGATCGGCACTGTCGATGTCGAGCAGGGTGTCGAAATGGCGGCGCGAGGCGGAGATCGTGTCCTCGTCGCCGCCGAACCGGTTGATGTCGACCGCTTGCCCACCCGCACGCAGGCTGGCGAGCGCCAGGCGCATCCAGGTGTTGCCCGACTTCAAATAGGAAGCGAGCCAGATGATGCCAGGGCGCCCGCTGCTCATGGCGTGCTCCACACACCAGCCTCACGCAGGATCGTCGGCAGGGTTTGGGTAAAGTCGCGCAACTCGCCGAAAGCCGTTGGGCGGCGCAGGATCAACTGCGGCACGCGCGCAATATGCGACGCTTGCAGGAACAATGCCGTCTCAAGCCCCATCTGTTGCGCCGCGTTCAAACGCGCAGCCTGACTGCGCACCGCTTGCACTGCGGCACCGCCAAGCAGGCGATCGGTCACCGGTCGCGCGCGCTGGAGCGGCTCAAGGTAACAGATCGCGGAGAGCGGGCGCGGCTGCGGGATAAACGCGGTATCAGCGCGATGCTCGAACTTCTGCATTGCCGGATCACGTCGCACCGCCGCCCACGGCACGATGCCGAGCGCATCGAGACTGTCACGCCACAGCCGCAGCATCGGGCTGGTCGGCAGCACCAATACGGGATCTGCCGCAGAGTCGATCACGGTGAGATCGTCGCTGAGCAAACGATGCCCCGCTTGCAGCAAAGCGGCGGTCAAAGTGGATTTGCCGACGCCCGAGCCCCCCGCTAACGCAACGACGCGCCCGTCCATCTCGACCGCGCTCGCGCGCATCGCGAACAGCCCGCGCTGAAGCCACAGCAGGGGGGCTGCGGCGCGCAGCAGAAACAGCGGAATCGCCGCGCTCTCGCCGCCTGCCGCCGGGGCGACGGTGATGCGCGATCCCTCTTCGATCCGGAAACTAGCGACAGCGGGGATAGTGACCCGGGCATCGCGGTCACCGCCCAACTGCAGAAAGGGCGCGTCATAATGAAGGTCAGGCAGCCGGTCTGGCACCGGACCGAGTGTGATTTCGATCTCGGGCAAGGAGTCCGCCCCGGCCCAAGGCAACAAATCGGGCAGCGCCACCTCCGACGCGATGCGGTAACCGCACAGGTGATAGGCGAAGCTCAAGCGACGATTCGTAGGAGCCCGACCTCAATCAAGCGGTTGGCGAAGACCAGCACATCCTGTTCAACCTGTTCCGGTGTCGCATCGAAGGTGCTCGCCATTGTGGCGCAAATCGCCCGCAGTGTCGTCTCTTGTTTGGCGTGCTGCAGGATCGTCGAGCCGGTGGCGTTCAGGTTCAAATAGACACCGCGGGCGATGTCGAGCACGACGGTCTCGCCGTCGACGGTTGCCGACAAATTGGTGCCGGTCGCCTGAATCCGGTCGTCTAGCGTCAGCACAGTGGTCACCCCTTCACGTCTCTTCATCTGTGGTCGGCGAATATCGCACCACCGGCGACGCTATCGCCTCACCGCCGGTAAAATCCGCATAGCTTTCATCGCCCAGTTGGAAGGCGATTTGCAGCATTCGCAAGCGCGCGGCGGCATCGCGCTGGGGTTTGGGGCGGGGAGCGGGGCGGGCGTCGACGAATCGTTCGGCCAGCGCGGCTTCCACCTCCGCCAGCCCGGGCGGAAAACGATACTGGTCGGACGGGCCACATGCGCGTTCATAGGCATGGCAGCCGCGCCTGATTTCCATCGGCACATCCGGACCAAGCCGCGGATCCGCATCGACCACTCCGCGCAGCGAAGCATAAGCGGTACGGGTTGCAGACAAATCCCCGCCATAGACCAGAGCCAGATAGACGTTTGGGCTGCCCGGATCGAGCGCCTCGACCTTGATCTTGCTCGAATAAGGCGTCGCATCGAGCACCTCCTTGAGCGCGAACAGAGCGCGGATCGTGGCCGGGCGTATCCATATCTTGAAGCATGCGCTGCAGCCTTGCGGTACCTGGGCGGCTCGATAGACTTCGGCAAACAGGAAATGGTGAAGCAAGTGGCACGGCGCGTCGAAGCTGCCCGGGGTGCTGATAGTCGGCGTGTCGGAGGCTAGCGCGCGTTCCCGTCCGGCGTCGCTGGGCAGGCAGAATTGCCCCGGTTCGTTCTCGATTAGCCGGCCATCGGCGATCGCCTCCGCCAGGGCCGCGGCGATGGTGCGGCCGCCAACCACAAACCCAGCGACCGCGGGGGCGAGGCCGAAGTCCGGCGAAAGCGGGGAAGATGCCGTCGGTGCCACGGCGGGGGTGGTGGCAGAGCCTGCTGTGCGACGCAAGCAGTCGTCGGCGCGCGGAACGGCCGCCTTGCAATGCAGCACGCACCGTAAGTGCCCGCCTTTGGGCCCATGTCAGCGATCAAGCTGTTCTCAGGATCACAATCTCCCAATGCTTTGAGTGCCTATCGCTTTCATGTCGGGTGCACCCTTCACCATTACATGGCTGAGACCACGCGCGGCCACGCGCAGCTCGGGCCAGGCGGCCGCCAGCGGCTGTATCGCTCGCTGACTGCTGATCCGATCAGGCGTCCTCGAGCGCGACGGCGTTGACGATATGCGCCTGAGTATATTCGTGCAGACCAGCCTGGCCGAGTTCGCCACCGATGCCTGATTGCTTGGCGCCGCGGAACGGGATCGTCGCATCGATCGCCAGATACTGATTCACCCACACCGTGCCGCTGTCGATCTGCTTGGCGACTTCGACGGCGCGTTCCACGTCGCGGCCCCATACCGTGCCGCCCAAGCCGTATTCGGAATCATTGGCGCGCGCGACGACGTCGGCAATGTCGGTATATTTCAGCACCGGCAGGACGGGGCCAAACTGTTCCTCGCGGACCAGGGCGGCGTCATCCGGAATGTCGCGGACGATCGTCGGGGGGATGAAGTAGCCCGGGCGATCGAGCGGCGCACCACCCGCCACGATCTTGCCGTTGACGCGAGCGTCCTCAAGCAGTGCGCTGACCTTGTCGAACTGCATCTTGTTCTGGACCGGGCCGATCTGCGTGCCCTGCTTGGCCCCATCATCGACGATCGCGGCGTTGGCGAGGGTGGCGAGTTCGTCGCAGAAATCGTCGTACATCGCCTCGGGCACATAAGCGCGCTTGATCGCGACGCAGATCTGTCCGCCATTGGTCATCGCGCCGCCATAGACTTTCCGCGCGACCTGGCGCGGATCGACATCGTCGAGCACGATCGCGGCATCGTTGCCGCCGAGTTCGAGCGTCACGCGCTTCACCCCGGCCGCGGCCGATGCCATCACCTTCTTGCCGGTCGCGGTCGAGCCGGTGAACGCCACCTTGGCGATGTCGGGATGCGCGGTCAGCAGGCTGCCGAGCTCATTCTGGTCGCACACCATATTGACGACGCCAGCCGGCAGAATCTCCGCGCAAAGCTCGCCGAACAACAGGGTCGTGAGCGGGGTCGTCGGGGCCGGCTTGCACACCATCGTGTTGCCGGTGACCAGCGCCGGGCCGAGCTTGTTCATCAACAGGATGACCGGGAAATTCCACGGCGTGATCGACGCCACCACGCCGAGCGGGGTGCGGTGCTCGATCACGGTGTTGCCGCCTTCGTCGCGCAGCGTGCTCGTCTCCAGCCGCATCTTGGCGAAGGCCCGCAGTGTGAAGACGCTGCCCATCACTTCATACATCGCCTGATCGAGCGGCTTACCCTGTTCGCTGGTGAGCAGGCTGGCGAATTCCCCGGCGCGCGCCTCCAGCGTATCGGCGAGCTGGTCGACCAGGCCCGCACGCTCCTCGATCGATCGTGCCGCCCAGGCGGGGAAGGCGCGCTTGGCTGCGGCGATCGCCTGTTCGAGCTGATCGACATCGGCCTTTGGGCAATGCGCGAAAGCTTGTCCGGTGGCGGGGTTGATGACCTCGAAGTCGCTCGCGCCCGCGACCAGCGCGCCATCGATCAACAGGCTGAATGTCTTGGTCATCATCGCTCTCCTGGCCTCATCGGGCTGTGTTGTGCTGGCATTTGACGGCGCGATCGCGGATACGCCATCCTCTCTGCGATAATGTACGATAGGGATACATTCGTTGCAAGCTGGCGGGCGACCATGAACGAAGGAAAAGAACTGCAGCGGTTGCTGGGTTTTCAACTGCTGATGGCCGAACTCCATATGGGGAACCGCGCGCGCGATGCGCTGGCCCCATTCGGCATCACGCCCGCCAAGCTCGCTGCGCTGCTGATCATCCGCGATAATCCGGGGTGCGACCAGTCCGCGCTCGGGCAGGCGCTACGGGTCAACCGATCGAGCGCGATGAAGCTGGTCAATGCGCTGACCGAACTGGATCTGGTCGAACGGCAGCCGGGGCGCGACTTGCGGACCAACGCGCTGCACATCACCGCCAGCGGGCGCGATCGCCTTGAAGCGATGGTGCGCTGCCTGGATGAGGCGGATGCAGCGGCGGCGTCCGCCTTGTCCGCGGGAGAGCAGGAACAGTTGCTCGCGTTGCTGCGCAAGCTGCGGCGGGGCGCAGAGTAACGGGCGCGGACTACCGGGAGAGGATTGACCGGCGGGGCGCGCCACATAGCGGCTTGCCAAATGTGCGCTAGGGATACAGTTAGGCAGGCAATCGATGCCGCGCCGAACCGGTGTACGGCATCGCCACTTAGGCCGGAGGTTCGAATGACGGGTGTGACACACGCTGCCGAGGCAAGAACGAGAGTCCCGCTCGATCGCCTGCTGACACCGCGGTCGATCGCGATCGTCGGCGCCTCGGATAAGCCCGGAGCGCTGGGCGCGTCGGTACTCGCCAACCTCGATCGCGCTGGCTTTGCCGGACCAATCCATCTGGTCAATCCCAAGCGCGAGACGATCGGCCACCGCCGTTGCGTCGCGACGATCGACGATCTGCCCGAGGGGACCGACGTGGCGGTGCTGGCAATCCCGCGCGCTGCGGTGCTCGAGGTGATGGCGGCGCTGGCGCGGCGGAAGGTCGGCGCGGCGGTGCTGTTCGCCGCGGGTTTTGCCGAGGACGGACAGCAAGGCATCGCCGACCAGCAGGAAATCGCGCGGATCGCGCACGAGGCTGGCATGATCGTCGAGGGGCCGAACTGCCTCGGCCTGTTCAATTTCCGCGACAATATTCCGCTGACCTTCATCGAAATGCCCGAGGCCAAGGCAAAGGGCGAGCGCCGTGTCGGGATCGTATCGCAATCGGGTGCGATGGCGGCGGTGCTCGCCACCACCATGATCGCGCGCGACGTGCCGCTCGCCAGCTATGTCTCGACCGGCAACGAGGCAGTGTGCGGGGTCGAGGATTTCATCGATCATGCGCTCACCGACGACGGCGTGGCGGTGATCGGCATGATCGTCGAACAGTTTCGTAAACCCCAGCGCTTCCTGCAGGCGGCTCGCGCGGCCGTTGCACGGGGCAAACGGATCATATTGCTCCATCCGGGCAGCAGCGAAGCCGGACGCAAGAGTGCCGCGACGCATACCGGCGCGCTGGCTGGTGATTATCAGGTGATGCGCGTCCTGGCCGAAAATGCCGGGGTGATCTTCGCCGAGACGATCGAGGAACTCGGCGACATGGTCGAGATCGCACTGCGCTGCCCGCATCTACCTGGGCGAGGCACCGCAATCGTGGCGGAATCGGGCGCGTTCAAGGCGCTGATGCTCGATCAATGCGAGCGCGAGGGGTTGCATCTGCCACCCTTGAGCGATGCCGACAGCCCGGCTTTGCGTGCCGCGCTCCCGCCGTTCGTGCCCGTCACCAACCCGCTCGACGTGACCGCGCAAGGGCTGGTCGATCCCGGCTTGTACGGGCGCACGCTCGGCGCGCTGGCGGAGGATGACCGGATCGACACGATCCTGCTCACGCTGATCAACACCATGGCGGCATCGTCGCACGTCAAGTTCGACGCGGTCGCAGATGCGCTGCGCACGCTTGGCCGCGACAAGGCGATCGTGGTCGCCGGTGTCGATGAAGGCGGCGGGATCGAAGCGGCGGACGTCGATGCGCTGCGCGCGCTCGGAATCCCCTATCTGCCGACGGCGGAACGCGCACTGCGCGCGATTGCGCGACTTGCCGCCGCTGCATCGGCCGCCGGAGCGGCAGGCAACGCGCCAAATGGCGCGTCGCATCGCTTCGACGCTGTGATCGCGCCGGGCGCGATGGTCCCGGAATATCGCGCGAAGCAGCTATTGGCGCCGCTCGGTTTGCCCTTTCCCGAGGCCGCGCTCGCCCGGACACTGGATGAGGCAAAGGTCATTGCTGCGTGGATCGGGTATCCTGTCGCCCTGAAAGCACAGGCGGCGGCGCTGCCCCACAAGACCGATGCCGGCGGGGTCGTGATCGGTCTGGCCGACGAGGCGGCGCTCGCGGCGGGCTGGGCGAAGCTGACAACCAATGTCGCTGCGGCGCGACCGGATCTCGCGCTCGACGGCGTGCTGGTCGAGAAAATGGGCGCGAAGGGGATCGAGCTGATCGTCGGCGCGCGGCGCGATCCCGAATGGGGGCCGGTGGTGCTGGTCGGATTTGGCGGGGTCGCGGCCGAACTGACGCGCGACGTCCGTTTGCTTCCGCCCGAACTGCCCGTTGCCGCGATCATCGCCGAATTGCGCAAGCTGCGTATGGCGGCACTGTTCGACGGCTATCGGGGCGCACCGGCGGTCGATCTTGCAGCGGTGGCGGAGCTGGTTGCGCGGGTCGGTGCGGTGATCGTGTCGAACCCGGGGTTGCAGGAGCTCGATCTCAATCCGGTGATCGCCTATCCGACTGGTGACGGCGTCGTCGCGCTCGATGCGCTGATGACGTTTTAAAAAAAGCGGGCGGCGCCGCCAGCGCGGTGCCGCCCAGACGGTTCAGCCGCCGACGGCCGACTTGTCATAAGCGCCAAGGCCGGGCTTGTAGCTCTTTTCATCGATGAACTGGCGGATGCCTTCCTTGCGCCCTTCGGTCTTGTCGTGGAAGTTGGCGGCTTCCTGCATCCGGACCAGATAATCCTCGGCCTCGTCATAGGTCATCGTGCCGACGCGGCGGACCGCATCCTTCGCGAATTTCAACGCGACAGGGTTCTTCTTGAGCAGGATCTCGGCGACCTCGCGCGTGCGCGCTTCGAGCCGGTCGAGCGGCACGCTCTCGTTGACCAGCTTCCACGCGGCGGCCTGCTTGCCGTCGATCAGCTCCCCGGTCAGCGTCATCCACATCGCATCGCGCATCGACAGCAGATCGACCACCACCTTGGTCACCCCGCCACCGGGCAGGATGCCCCAGTTGATTTCCGACAGGCCGAATTTCGCCTCATCGGCGGTAATCGCCAGGTCGCAGGCGAACAGCGGCCCGAACCCGCCGCCGAAGCACCAGCCATTGACCATCGCGATCGTCGGCTTCTGGAACCAGCGGAGCCGCCGGAACCAGCCATAGCTTTCGCGCTGCGATCGCCGCACGCCCTGCAAGCCCTGCGCCTCGGTCTCGCGAAAATATTCCTTCAAATCCATGCCGGCCGACCAGGCCGTGCCTTCGCCGCCCAGCACCAGCACGCCGACATCGTCGCGGAATTCCAGTTCGTCCAGTACGTCCATCATGCGCCGGTTCAGCCGCGGGCTCATCGCGTTGCGCTTCTCCGGGCGCGCGAAATAGACCCAGGCGATCCCATCCTCGACCCGGACCGATACGACATCCTCTTCCGTCATCTTCAAATCTCCGCTGGTGAACGCTTCAGTCTTCGCCGCCACCCATCATCTGACGGGCGGCGCCGCAGGGAGCGGTGAGACCAAAACTGTATCCTAAGGATACATAGCGACCGATCCGGGGCTGACAAGCGCGATCTGGCGCCACCCGGCGCGGCGCTTGCTCAATTGGTACGCCTGGCATACAATCGTCCGGCCGCTTTGCGCGAAAACGACCATAAAAATGGCGCGCAGATCAGGCCCAGCAGTTGAGGGGGTGCAAGATGAGCCATCTTTCCGTGAATCCGGTGCGCGGGCTGGAAACCTACTCGACCTTGGCGGTGCCGCCGGGCACGCGCGCGCGCTATTGGCGCGGTCTTGTCGCACAGGCCTTTCCGGGCATGGTCGCCGATGTGCATGACGAGATCAGGGCCGATCTCGCGCGCTTTTCGCTCGGCCGGATCGGAATCGCGCGGGCGCGTAGCGAGCAGGCCCGCGTCCGTCGATCGGGCGATGGGAATCGCGAATCGATGATCGTCCTGCACGCCCAGCGCCACGGTCGCATGACGTTCGCGCGGGATCGCGGACATGCTTGCGGCGCGGTTGGCGACATCATCGTGGTGGATGATTCACAGCCATATTCGCTCGATATTTCCGACCATAACGACTGCCTGATTCTCGAAATCCCCAAGTCGCTGATCGAGATCGATGCCAAGGCAGCCGATTGGCACGGGCTGCTGCTCTCCCGGCGTGATCCCAATGTCGGCTTTCTCAGCCAGATGGTCGAATCGCTATGGATGCAGCGCAAACGGATTACGGAGCTGGGCGACGGCATCGATGCCTTGGTCGTCACCGCGGCGGAAATTGCCTGCCGCGCAGCGGTGCAGGGGCGTGGCCAGGACTCGACATCGGAAAGCCCGGTACAGTTCGCCCGCCGCCATCTGGACGACCCGGACTTGAGCACCGCGATGATTTCCGAGGCGACGGGATTGAGCCCGCGCGCGGTGCAAAAATCCTTCGCCCGTTACACGCGGCAGACGCCCACGGCCTATATCACCGAACAACGCCTGGCGCGCGCCGCCGACCGGCTTTCGGCGGATCTGCACCAAAGCATCACCGCTATCGCCTTTGATGTCGGATTCAGCGATTCGGCCTTTTTCAGCCGCTGTTTCCGGCGATGCTACGGCCTGACCCCCAGCGAATGGCGCGCCAAATCGACGCAATCCTGACCGCGACGCGGTTCGCGCGCGTCCACTTGGCCGGTTCGCTCCAATCCAAGACAGGCAGACAGGGCGCCCGTAGATTGTCCCCCAGACCGATAAAAACGGCGGTAATCTGAGGGGATGATCTGATGCGCAAGTCTGCTGTACCCATGCTCCTTCTGTCGACGGCTGTCATGGCGTCGCCAGCTTTCGCCCAGACCGCTGCGCCAAGCCCGAGTGCCCCGCCCGCCGCGCAGGATAGCGGCATCGAAGACATCGTGGTCACTGCGCAGAAGCGCGCCCAGAACGTCCAAGACGTGCCGATCGCCATCTCCGCCTTTACGGCCGACGCGCTGAAGGAGCGCGCGGTTCAGAACATCTCGCAATTGTCGGCGTTGACCCCGAACGTCAATCTGGACGCCGGAACGCCCTTTTCCGCCTCCACGTCGGTCCTCGCGGCCTATATTCGCGGCATCGGATCGGACGACTTCGCGTTCAATATCGATCCGGGCGTGGGTGTGTATCTGGACGGCGTCTATCTGGCGCGCACCGTCGGTGCCAATCAGGATCTGCTCGATGTCGAGCGGATCGAAATTCTGAAAGGACCGCAGGGGACGCTGTTCGGTCGCAACACGATTGGCGGCGCGATCTCGATCGTCACGCGCGATCCGGCCAGCACGTTCAAGGTGCGCGGCGATTTCACGACGGGCCAGTATAATCTGTTTCAGGGCCGCGGCTCGGTCGATCTGCCCATTACCGAGAATCTGCGGTCGTCGATCACGTTCAACGTGAAGCGGCAGGATGGTTTCCTGAAGCGCGTTCCGTTCCCGGATCAGCGGGCGAACTACGCGCCGTCCTTCACCAATTTCTCCGCGGCCGATTACGCCTCTGCGCAGAACGAAGGCGCTGCCAACACCTCCAGCATCCGCGGCAAGTTGAAATGGAGCAACGGCAGCGGCATTTCGGTGATGTTGGCAGGGGATTACACCAAGGATCGCGGCACCTCGGCCAACAGCGTGATCGGGATTTTTCCGAACGTGCCGGGCAATTTCGCGGGCACGGCAAACCTGCCGGGCACGGCGTTCGATCCGACCGGCACGACCGGCTTCAACTTCGCCGGCCTCTACAATTTCTGCATCGGCTCGACCGCTGCGCAAATCGCGGCCCGCAATGCGCAGGCGCTGTGCGGGGTGTCGGGCACGCAGTTCAACCCGCGTTTCCAATTGCCGTCGATCGCCAGCGTCAATGTCGATGGCAATCCGGCGAACGATCGATTGCCGTGGGATTCGCGCTTCATAACCAACGATCCCAATCGCAGCTATTCGACCGGCAACAGCTTTTCCGATCTGCAGGCCTGGGGTCTTGCCGGGACGATCAACGTCGATCTGGGCCACAATATCGATCTGAAATCGATCACCGCTTACCGTGAAGTGAATTGGAGTGCGGGCCTCGATGCCGACGGATCGCCGCTGAACTTCGCGCAGCTCAGCTTCACGCTCAACCAGTACCAAGTCAGCCAGGAACTGCAGTTGTTGGGCAATCTGTTCAATAAAAAGCTGAACTATGTGCTCGGCGCGTATTATTTCAAGGAAGGCGGCAATCTCCACGATTATGTCACCTTTGCCGAGGGGCAGGTGCAGGTCGACGGCCCGAACCGGCTGGACACGGAAAATTACGCCTTCTTCGGGCAACTGGACTATCAGCCGATCGACCTGATCAGCTTCACAGCGGGGGGCCGTTACACCCATGAAAAGAAGACCTTCACCGGCGGGCAGCAGGAACTGAACGGCTTCAATTACAAGCTTTTCGGCTGCTCCGATGCCAACGGCAACATCACCCCCAACGGCCCGTTCCCGCTCGCGCCGATCACCTGTTCGCAGGGGCTGAGCTTTCCCAATCCGGCTAACCCGGTGCAGGTCTATGTGCCGGGGCAGAACCGCAAGACGTTCAACAATTTCGCGCCGAAGCTCGGCATCCAGCTTCATCCCGCCGAGCGCCTGCTGGTCTATGGCAGCTGGTCGAAAGGCTATAAGACTGGCGGCTGGACCACGCGCCTGACCAACCCGCAAGGCAATGTCGCGCCCGATTTCAACGAAGAGAAGGCAACGACGTGGGAAGTCGGCGTCAAATCGACCTTCTTCAATCGCCGGCTGCAGGTGAATGCCGCGGCGTTCAACACCGATTACAAGGACATCCAGCTCAACATCCAGATCGGCACATCACCGACGATCGCCAATGCCGGTAACGCCCGGATCCGCGGTGTCGAATTCGAAGTGGTGGCCGAGCCGCTCGACGGGTTCAGCATCAACAGCGCGATCGGCTATATCGACGCGGTTTACACGTCGGTTTCGCCTGCTGCGGCGGCGGTCGGTGGCGCCACCGCCTTTCAGGCTGGGACGCTGGTCGGGCAGAGCTTGCCTAAGACGCCGACCTTCAAACTGAACATCAGCCCGCGCTACAAGCAAACGCTCGGCAACGGTGGCGCGTTGGTCTTCCTCGGCGATTTCACGCACACCAGCAGCGCGTGGAACGATACGCAGCGCACCTTCCTGCTGCGCCGGGCGTCGAGCGATATCTTCAATGCCAACATTACCTATCAGGACCCGCGCGATACCTGGACGCTGACGGCGGGTGCCACCAACATCACCAACAAGCGGTTCCTGACATCGGGCGGGTCGAATCTGGCCGATGGGATCATCTTCGGCACCTATAACCGCCCGCGCGAATGGTATGCGCGGATCGGCTTCAACTTCTGAGCGCCGCGCCATGACGACGATGCAGGCAGCGGTGGTCGAAGCGCCGGGCGCGGACTTCCGGATCGAAACGTTGGAACTGGGCCCGCCCGGCCCCGATCAAATCCTGGTGGCAATTCGCGCCTGCGGGGTGTGCCATACCGATCTGGTGATGCGTGACGGGCATTTGCCGGTGCGTTTCCCCAGCGTCTTCGGGCATGAAGGTGCCGGCGTCGTCGAAGCGGTCGGCGCCAATGTCGATACCGTACAACCGGGCGATCACGTTCTCATCAGCTTCGATAGCTGCGGCGGGTGCGGCGCATGCCACGATCATCAGCCGGGCTATTGCGTCGAATTCGTTCCCCGCAACTTCATGGGATTGACCGGCCCGGACGATGGCGGGATCGCTCGCGGTGATGTTGCCATCGGCGGCAACATTTTCGGCCAGTCCACCTTTGCGACCCATGCGCTGGCATACAGTCGCAACGTCGTGAAGATAGACCGCGATCTTCCGCTGGAAATCCTCGCGCCGCTCGGCTGCGGGGTTCAGACGGGGGCCGGAACGGTGCTGGAGACGCTCGACGTCCATCCCGGAGAGGCGATCGCGGTGCTGGGGGCGGGAGCGGTCGGCCTTTCGGCGGTGATGGCGGCGGCGATTGCCGGGGCGGGTCGCATCGTCGTGCTCGACCGGCATCAGCATCGCCTGTCGCTCGCCAAAACGCTCGGCGCGACCGTGGCGGCCGACGATCTCGCGCAGTTGGGCAATGGGTTCGACCATATCGTCGACACGACCGGCTCGGTCGATCTGGTGTCGGCCTGTATCGACAAGCTCGCGCTCAGGGGCACGCTGGCGCTGGTTGGCGCTTATCCGGGCGACCCGAAACTCCCGCTCGATTTGTCGGCGATCATGAGCATGGGGCGCCGGATCGTCGGCGTCGTCGAGGGCGGGATCGATCCACAGCGCTTCATCCCGCGGCTGATCGCGCATTACCGCGCGGGCCGCTTGCCGCTCGAAAAGCTGATTCGCCTCTATCCGCTTTCGGACATAGCCGAAGCCGTCGCCGCATCCGAATCAGGCGCCGTGATCAAGCCGGTGTTGATCATGGAACACGGTCCCCGCTGATCGGCGGCCAAGGCGCTGACCGATACGAGAACGCCCGCACCGGATCGATCCGGTGCGGACGTTCTCGTTTTGCGTATTTGCCACAGTTCAGAAGTTGAACCGTAGCGCCGCCGATATCGTGCGCCCGTTCATCACACGCGGGGTGACAATCCCATCCGCGGGAAGCGTTCCTTGCGAGACATCGATGACCCCGAGCGCGTTGAACACGTTGCTGCCGTTGATCGACACCGTGACGCGGTCGATCGGGCGATATTCGATGAAGGCGTTCACGGTGGTGAAGGCCGGCATCTTCAGCTTGTTCACGTCCTGCGCGTAGCTCGAGCCCGTGTAGACCAGCGTCGACCCGAAGGCGACGGGGCCGAAATCGATGACCGGCATCGCTTGGACGATGAGCTTGGGCTGGTGACGCGGGGTGTTGCCGGCCAAGGTCGCATCGGTGCTGTCGCTCTTGATTTCGGCATGGGTATAGGTTGCCGAGGCTGTCAGGCTGAACGGCCCACGCTGATAGCTCCCTTCGAACTCGGCACCATAGGCACGGTACGAACGATTGAACGGTTGTACCGTCAGGCGTCCGTCGGCGCCGGTAATGATCTGGAAGTTCTGCTCCGTTGTGTTGGCGACGAAACCGGTGAGATTGAGGGTAAGCGCGTCGGTACGGAACTTCACCCCGGCCTCGGCCTGGCGCACCGGGTTATAGGTGTCCTTGCTGTTGGTCGGCTTGCCGGTGACCGTGCTCAACAGGGGCGTGAAGTATATCGAATCCGCAAGGGCGCGTGCGCCCTTGCTGTAACGTGCGAAGGCCGCGAACCGGTCAGAGACGCGGAAGTTCACACCCACCGAATAGCTGAGGTAGTTGTAGGAATAGTCGACCAGCCCCGGCATATCACCGGAAATGCCGTCGGCAAATTGCTCCGGAATGCTGATCACGCCGTCGCCGTTTACGTCGATCGGGCGCACAGCGACACGATTTCCGCGCAGTTCGCTGCCGAAGCGTTGTCCCGTTACCTTGCCGCTATCGTACCGCAGGCTGCCGCCGATCGTCAGCCGTCCCTTGTGGAAGTTGATCGAGCCGTAAGGCGCGGTGATATCGTAGTCGACGTCGGAATAGCGATTGCCGATAACTGTCGATGGCCACACGCTATACGCGGCGATCCCGCCCTGGCTCAGCGTGGTGCCGCCCGCAGTGCGCAGGTCGAGCAGGGCCGAGTCCGGCCCTGCGAAATCCTGAAACGCCGTGCTGAGTGACAGGATCGACGTGAAGTTCTGCAGCGCTTTATATACGCCGCCAGTCAACGTAAGATCGCCGCCACCAACCTTCCAGACGCGCGACGCGCGGAAATCGTTGACGAAATAGTCTGCCTGCGGGCTGTCGACGATGTTGGCCGCCGAGTAGCCGACGAGCCCGTTGCCGTTCAGCGCCGCGGGATTGGTAACGATCTGGCCGGTTTTTGGGCCAGTCGCATAAACGAACTGCGCGCCGGGGCCGCCGAAGATCGTCGCGATCGTCGTCGCAGGCGCAACGAGAATCGGTCGGCTGCCGCCCGCCGCGCTCGAATTGCTGCTGAAGCGCAGTCGGTTCATGAACGTCCAGGAGGCGATGTCGAACTTCGCCTCAAGGCCGATTGCGTTCGATTTGATTCGCCACGCCTGCGATAGGTCGCTTCGAAGGATCCGCGGGGCGACGCCGGTGCCGATCGGGTTGGGGAAATATTTCGAGATCGTGTTATCGTGCCGCGGGTCGAAATTGGCGATTGGCGTATAGGTCGGGTCCGCGTCGCTGCCGGTCACGCGCATCGGACCGTTGGTGTAAGACGCTTGTCGGTCGTCCAGAAATTTTGCGTACAGGCGGACATAGCCATTGGCAAAATCACGCGTCACGTTCAGTTTTACCTGGCCCCCGCGAAACGCATTGGCCCCGGCATCGCGCGCGCCCGCGCCGCTGCGATAATAGCCACCGATGTGGAACCGCAGCGTGTTCGAAACGTGCGTACCATATTCGAAATCGGCGCGCTTGCTGTCATAATCGACCAACCCGGTGCTGAGCTGAATCGCGCCGCCTTCGTCTTCGCCAGTCTTCGAAATGAAGTTGATCACGCCGCCGGGCGAGTTGGAGGCGAATGTGGATGCTGATCCGCCGCGAATCGATTCGATCCGGGCAAGGCCCAGATCGGGCCGGATCAGCATGTCATTGGTCAGGCTACTAAGATCGCCGAATTCGAGAACGGGCAAGCCATCTTCTTGAAACTGGAGCCATTTCGATCCGCTGCCCGCCAAGGGAAGGCCGCGAATTGTATAATTGGCGAACCCGCCGTCACCCAGATCCTCGACGCGGATACCGGGGACGCTGCGCAGCACTTCGCCTAAAGTGCGCGCACTGGTCTGCCGAATGCGGTCGTCGCCCAGCGCACTGGTCGAGATGGCGCTGTCGAGGAGATCGCGACCCTTGGCAACGCCGGTGGAAAAGACCGCCTTTTTCGACGCTCCGCTTGGCTTTTGCCCGACGTCACCGCCAGCATCATGACCCTCGTCGGAAATCGCAGGGTTGGCTGGCGTCTCGGCATAGGCCGGTACTGCCAACGCCACACATGCGACTGAAATCAACAACGCGATCTTCACAAGCCTGTTCCTCGGATGCTCTTCGATTGCGTCATTGTAGATGCGTGCGGAGAGCGAGGCTGGTGAGCGCGGGAAATTTAACCTATTAGGTGCGCTAGGGATGCGGCCGCGATAGTGACGTTGCGCGAATGGGGCAGGGGCGCCTTTTTACCGCTTGTCGTTGCACTTCACGACGCGACAACGATCTTGCCGACCGCCTCGCGCTGGTTCAGCGCAGCGAAGGCAGCGGGGGCCTCGGCAAAGGGGAAGGGCCAGAGCAGGCGCGGTGGCAAACGGCCATCGGCGGCGTGCATGAAGATTTCCTCCCAGATGGCGCGGGCGCGCCCATTGTCCGCCTCGAACAGATGGCGCGCATCGACACCGATCAGCGCGCCGTTTTTCAACAGCGGCAGGTTCGCAGGCAGTTTCGGAATCGCCCCCCCGGCGAAGCCCAGGATGAGGTGCCGTCCACCTTTGGCGAGCGAGCGGAAGGCCGGCTCGAAGCTCTCGCCGCCGACGGGATCGAACACGATGTCGACGCCGCGCCCGAGTCGTTCGCGCAGCGTGTCGCGCCAATCCGCCGCCCCGTAATCGATGGCGAAATCGGCACCCAGCGTGGTGGCATAATCGCGCTTGTGCGCCGTCCCGGCCGCAGCGATGACACGCGCGCCGGCGTTCGCTGCGAGCTGCACGGCGGCGCTGCCGATGCCGCCGCCAGCGCCCAGCACGAGCACGGTTTCGCCCGGCTTCAGCGCGCCGCGATCGAACAGTGCGTACCAGGCGGTCAGATGATCGAGCAGCATCGATGCGGCGACCGGCGACGACAGTTGATCGGGCAGCGCCACCAGCGTGGCGGCGGGTGCGATGACATGGTCGGCGAGGCCCCCACCCGCGAGCAACTGCCAGCTCGCGACCCGCTGGCCCAGCGCAATATCGTGCACGTCGCGGCCGACCCAGTCGACCACGCCGACAATCTCCGCACCGGGCACATAGGGCGGCGTAGGTTTGTGCTGATACCCGCCCGCCGCAATCAACGCATCGACGTAGCCGAGCGCGACGGCCTCGACGCGCAGCCGAACTTCACCGTCGCCGGGGCGTGGTGCGGGCACCTGCCGGAAAGCATAGGTGTAGGGTGGACCGAGCGTGTCGCTGGTCAGGGCACGCATGGTTTTTGCGACCATCGCCGCTAGTTCCAATGTGCCTCGAGCCGGGTAAGCCCGCGGAACAGGAAATTCTCACGCCACGTCGCCGTATCGAGATCGACCTCTAAGCCGGGCAGCACGTTAGCGAGATGTTCGAACGCGATCCGCCCCTCGATCCGCGCGAGTTCGGCGCCGACGCAGAAATGGATGCCGCCGCCGAACGACATATGGTCGGCCGCCCCGCGCCCGATATCGAACCGTTCGGGATCGGGAAACTTGCGGCCGTCGCGGTTTGCGGCCCCGACCAGCGCCAGCACACGCTCGCCCGCCTTGACCGGATGGCCGTCGATGGCGGTGTCGTTGAGCGCGGTGCGATAGGTCGCAACCAGCGAACTTTCGTAGCGCAGCGCCTCCTCATTGGTCGTGCCCGCCAGCCCGACCGGATCGGCGACCAGTCGCGCCCATTGGTCGGGGTGGCAATGCAGGCGGTACAAGCCGTTGCCGATGATGTTGGCGGTGGTTTCGAAGCCTGCGCCGAACAAGGCGATCGCCACGGTGGTTGCTTCATGCACGCTGAGGCCATCGGGTGTCTCTCCGGTCTGCGCGAGCGCGGTCAGCAGATCGTCGCGCGGATTGGCCAGCCGGTCCTCGAATTCGGCGAGGAAGAACGCCTCCAGTTCGTCGATCCGGCGGTTCGCGGTGGCGAGTTCCTGCTCGGTCAGCTTGCGCGCCTCGAACACCACGAACGCTTCGGGGATTGCCGCGATCAGCTCGGCCATCTGCGGCGTGTGGTAATCGATCCCCATCAATTCGCAGATCACCATCACCGGTAGGCGATAGGCGAATTGCGTCATCATCTCGGCACGGCCATCGGCGATGAAGGCGTCGGTCAGTTCCTGGCAGATTTCGCGAATACGCGGTTCGAGCGCGCGGACGCGCTTTGCGGTGAGCGATCCGGTAACGAGCCCGCGGATGCGCGTGTGCTGCGGCGGGTCCTGCGCGATGAACACCTCGGACAGCCAGCGATAGCCGGAATTGGCCAGCACGTCGAAATCGGGGCCGTAGAACAGCTTGAGGTTTTCGGAAAAATCGCCGGTGCCGAAATCCTTGCGATTCATCAGCACGTCGCGGACATGTTCATGGCGCGACACCACCCAATAACCGGGCAGCGCGCGATGGAACGGGTCGTTTTCGCGAATGCGGCCGAACAGCGGATAGGGATCGGTGATGAGTTCCGGCAGCGACGGGTCGAACGGTGTGATTTCGGCGACGTCGGTCATGGTATCCTCTCTCCCGTGTTGCGGCGGAGTCAGTGTCCTGCGGTGGCGAAGGCCAGGTCTTCCGGGTCAGCCGCGCGCGTCATTCGCCAGAAGGCGTCGTTGCGCCACGGCGTAATCGCGATGATGCGGCCGCGCGAATTGCGGTACCAATTCTCCGCGCCCGGATGCGTCCACACGAGCTTTTCATGCGCGGCGTCGAGCTTGGCGACGTAACTGCGATACACATCCTCGCGCACCTCGACCGAGGCGGCGTCATGTTCCAGCAGCGAATCGATGATCCGCATCGCATAGTGCGCCTGGTTCTCGATGTTGCGGATCATGCTGCCGCCATGTCCGGCACCGACATTCGGGCCCAACAAAATGAAGAAATTCGGGAAGCCGGGCACCAGCGTGCCGAGATAGGCCGCGGCATTGTCGCCGTCCCACACTTCGCGCAGCACCAGCCCGTCGCGACCGATCACCTCATAGGAACCGAGTACATTGGTCGTCTGGAAGCCGGTCGCCAGGATGATCGCGTCGGCCTGCACCTCTTCGCCCGATGCCGCGACCAGCGTGTCGCCACGCACCTCCGCGAGATGTTCGGGGATCAGGCGGACATGCGGTTTGCGCAAGGTGCGGAACCAGCCATTGTCGAGCAGCATGCGTTTCAGGAAAGGCGGATAATCGGGCAGCACCAGCGGCAGCAGATCCTGCCGGTCGCCCAATTGCTCCTCATAATAGCGCGTGAAGAACTGGCGGTGCCCGTCATTGACCGCGTTGATCGAACGGCTCGGGTCGCTCCACTCCGGATCGCGGGTCAGCGTGCCGTGGACGCGATCGTTGAAGGTCCAGGACAGGCGCTGTTCGACCCAGCGGCGGTACAGCGGGAAGACGCGCATCAGGTAGCGCACACCCTCGGGCACTGGCTTGCGAAACTGCGGGAAGGGCGCAATCCACTGCTTCGAGCGCGCGAAGATCGTCATTTCGGCGACCTGATCGGCGATCGCGGGGGCGACCTGCATCCCCGACGCGCCATTGCCGATCACTGCGACGCGCTTACCGGTCAGATCGACATCGTCGCGCCAGTTAGAGGTGTGCAGCACCTCGCCGGTAAAGCTGTCGAGACCGGGGATGTGCGGGTATTTCGGGATGTTGAGGATGCCGACCGCGCTCATCACGATATCGGCCTCGTGCGTTTCGCTATGGCCGCCGCCGTCGGTGGTGGTGACGCGCCATTTGCTCTCGGCAGCGATCCACTCCGCGCGATCAACCTTGGTGCCGAAGCTCGCATGGTCGTACAGGCCGAAGCTGCGCGCCGTCTCCAGCAGATAGGCCTCGATCTCCCCCTGCAGCGGGAAATAATGCTCCCAATCGGCGGGTTTGCATGAGAAAGTGTAGGTCAGGTTGGGCGTGTCGACGCCGCAACCGGGATAGCGGTTTTCCCACCACGTTCCGCCAAAATCATCATTCTTCTCGAAGATCACATAGTCGATCCCCGCGCGGCTAAGCTCGATCCCGGCGCACATGCCGGAAATGCCGCCGCCGATGACGATCGCCTTTAACGGGCGCTTGGCCACTGCGGGCGGGGGCGGTGTGTCGAACTGCATCGAGAAAGCGACGACATCGCCATACTCCTCGGGCACCGGCTCGCTCATCGCCAGCCCGAGCATCTCGGCCAGCCGCGCATTGGTCGGGCGCGGCAGCGCGAACGGTGCGCCGTTGGACCAGGCGAGGATTGCGTCATAGGCGGCGTCGCGGATCGTGCGTTGCAGGTCGTCGCTAAAGCCACCGCTGTCATTGTCGTCCAACCCGCGCCCGCGGCGGGGCACGAACGGGTCCTGCATCCAGCGCGCATCATCTGTCAGTTGAATGAGGCACAGCAGCAGCGCCGGGATATTCGCTTCCTCCACCCCCTGACGCAGCAAGGCAAGATCGAGCGTTTCGCCCGGGAGTAGGCCGTGGTCGGAGCCGGTGGCTTGCATCGCCGTCATCATCCTCTCGACGCCCGCTTAACGCGGCGCCATTACCGTTAATATCAAATATCTACTCACCGGTATATCAAGTCAATCGCAATGGCTCGACCGCCTTGTAATTCAGCCCGAAAACACTTCGCGCCGTACGCGCATCCCGGCCTTTTCGCGGTCCCAGGTGTCAGGCGTGACGCCCTCCTTGCGCAGATCGCCCTTCAGCACCTTGGCCGACGGCGTCTTGGGCAATTCGGGGAGGATGCGCAGATACCGTGGCACCATGAAATAGGGCATCCGTTCGATCAGGAATACCGCCAGCAACTCGTGGTCGATCGTCCGCCCAGGTACTGGGGCGACCACCACCATCACTTCATCCTCGGAAAACTCGCTCGGCACCGCGATCGCTGCCGCCTCGCGCACGTCCGGGTGGGCGCAGACCTCGACCTCAACCTCGAAAGACGAGATGTTCTCGCCCCGGCGGCGGATGGCGTCCTTCACCCGGTCGACGAAATAATAATAGCCGTCCTCGTCACGGCGGAAGGCGTCGCCGGTGTGGAACCAGCCATTGCGCCACGCCTCGGCGGTTGCTTCCGGGTTGCGATTATAGCCGCTGTTCATCGCCCACGGCCGATCGGTCCGCACCAGCATCTCGCCGATTTCGCCGACCGGTACTTCGCAATCGTTGCGATTGACCAGCCGCACCTCGACATGCGGCCGCACCTTGCCGCACGTGCCGCGCTTGACCGGATTGGCCTCCGACACGATCGGCGAGGAAATCTCGGTCATGTTGAAGATCGTGTAGATGTCGATGCCGAAGCGTTCGGTGAAGGCCGGCGCGTCATCGGTCAGCGGCACCATGAAGGCGGCGCGTACGCTGTGGTTGCGGTCCTCGGGCGACGGTTCGCGTTTCATCAGGAAGGTCGCCATCACGCCCAGCAGGAACACGACCGTGGCCTTGGTCTGCCGAGCGATTTCCCAGAAGCGATCGGTCGAGAAGGATTCGATCAGCGCCACCGACGCGCCGCGCGCCAGCATCACGAACGGCGGCCCCATGCCGCCGATGTGGAAGATCGGCGCGACGCACATATAGCGATCGTTTTCCCCCACCATCGGCCAGGATTCAGGCCCAGCGTTCGAAAACATATGGAGATAGGAGGACAACACGCCCTTCGACGGGCCGGTCGTGCCGGAGGTGTAGATGATCGACTGGATGTCCCACGGCTCGATCGGGCGTTCCAGCGGGACGAGCGCACCGCCGCCGATCGCGTCGAAACGCACGCTTGGCAGCCCCACATCGGGTACCGGGCCGCCCGTTACGATCACTAATTGTTCGAGAGCGGCGAGATCGATCTCGCCCAGCCGCTCGACCAGATCGGGGTGGACGATCATCACCTTCGCACCCGAATTGGCGACGACATGCGCCAGCAAATTGCCGCGGTACGCGGTGTTGAACGGTACGAAGATCGCACCGAGATAATTGATCGCATAGAAAGCGATCAGCGCATCGCGCCCGCTCGGCAGCCAGGCCGCGACATAATCGCCTTGCCGCACGCCGAGCTGTTGCAGGCCCGCCGCCTTGTCGACGACGCGGCGGCGCAGCTCGGCATAGCTCCATTCCTCGCCATCTTCGAAGATGACGTGCGTCTTGTCGGGCCGCTCGCTCGCCCAGCGATCGACTAGATAACGCAGCACGCATTCATCGCGATTGGGAATGCGCGGATCGCTAAAGTCGCGCGGACGCGCCAAGGTCGTCGTCACGGTATCTGCCTCCCGAAAAGTCCGAACGCGCTCAGCCGTCACGCCAGCCCGACGAGCCGCAGACAGGCTTCGACCGCCTGATCGACGACCGTCTCGGCGGAGCGTTTGCTGCCCGGACGATAGCAATGGATGATCCAGCTCAGCAGCCCGCCGATCCACACCGACATCGCCGCGGCATTGTCGACGCTCACCGATCCGTCGCGCACGCAATCCTCGATGAGTTTGCCGATGCGCAGATCGAATTCGTGGCGCAGCCGCAGGATGCGCTGCGCATCGGTCCGATCGAGGTTCATCATCTCGCGCTGATAGATGACGAGATATTCGTGCCGCTTGACGATGATCTCCGCGACCTCGCGCAGGCTGGCCTTCAGCTGCTCGATCGGTTGCCGCTCGATTTCCTCGATCCGGTCGAGCGCGGCGAGCAATTCCTGCACGCCGGCCTCGCAGATCGCACTCAGGATCGCACTCTTGCTCTTGAAGTAGGTGTAGAGGAACGGCTTGGTCGCGCTCAGGCGGTCGGCGAGCATTTCCAGCGTCGCCAATTCATAGCCCTTTTCATAGAACAGGGCGCTGGCTTCCTCGAGGATCCGCGCGCGTTTGAACGCTACGACGCCGGGTTTGATTTCCCGGGCGCTTTGTTCGGAAACCGGCGGAGTCCTGGCGGCGGCGCTGGATTTTGTCATGCGGCCCTTCTGAGAATTTCCATGATGTCGGCAGGCTGGGTCACCGGACGCGGGTTCGTCCGACCCCAGATGTCGAGCATGGTATATTCCGCGATCTGCCGGAAGCGGTCTTCGGTGACGCCGACCTCCCCTAGGGTGCGCGGCATGCCGAGCGAGCGAATGAACGCGTCGAGGCTCGCGCCTGCGGTTGCATGGGTGTTGCGCAGACAGGCGTTGATGCGGTGCTGACGGCTGTTGTCATGCTCGGCATTCCAATCGAGCACGTATGGCGCCATCACGCACGAACAATGGCCGTGCGGGACATTGCAGGTGCCGCCCAGAATGTGGCCGATCGCATGGCTCGCGCCCATCGGCACGCCGCCGATGATCGAGATCATCGATTGCCACGCGCCGATCTGGCACTTTAGCCGCCCGGCCATGTCGTGCGGGTTCGCCTTGGTGCGCGACAGACCCTCGACCAGCAGGCGCAGCGCATTGTCGGCGAGGCCGTCGGCGAAATCGTTCGACATTTTGGAACCGAGCGTTTCGACCGCATGATCGACCGAGCGCACCCCGGTGGACAGCCACAGCCATTCCGGCGTGTGGACCGTCATCGCCGGATCGAGCACGACCATGATCGGCGCCATGCTGCGATGCTCATAGCCCTGCTTGTGCATCGTCACTTCGTCGGTCGAACCCGACAAAGCGTTGAATTCACCACCCGACAGCGTGGTCGGCACGCAGATGGTGCGGATGTCCGGCCCGACCTTAACCGGATTGATGACGTTGCCGTCGGGGTCGACATAGGTGCGCAGCGGCTCGAAATCCTCGACCGTGCGGACGTTATGCTTGAGCAGCAGCGGGATGATCTTGCCCGCGTCGATCACCGATCCGCCGCCGATGCCGACGATCAGATCGGCATCGACCGCGCGCGCGGCCTCGGCGGCGGCGAGGACGTGCGAGCGCGGCGCGTGGGAGGCAATACCGCTATGCGTGCCAGCATAACGATCGCCAAGTGCCGCTTCGATGTTGGCGATCTCATCGGTTTCGCGGCGGAGCGTTTCGGAGGTGAGCAGGAAGACCCGCTTTGCCCCCATCGCCTCGGCTTGCTCGCGCACCGCCTCGCTCGCGGGCTTGCCCATCGTCACGCGCTCGGTGACGGTGAAGGTCATCTGGCTCGGGATCACGTCTGCCACGGTCATCTCCTACTGCGACGCATATCTTTGCGGTCTTGCGGGCATTATGCACAAAGATTCGCCTACTGACTAGTATATTTTTGTACTCATGTTCACAGGATAGCTTCCGGTCGGCTTGACCCGAGCGCTACCGGTAGGTAGCCCTTGGCCACAGAAGCTACGGTATAAGCCCGGGGCAGGGATGCGGGAACCCAGATTGACGTTTGATGGATCAGCGATTGCGCTCCTGTAATCTGCCCGCGCCGAAGCTTGGCGAGTTGTGTGCGCATGGGACCGACACCGGCGTGCTGACGCTATGAGCGGTCCGCTGGCGGGTATCCGCGTCGTCGAATTCGCCGGATTGGGACCAACGCCCTTCGGCGCCATGATGCTCGCAGACATGGGCGCCGACGTGCTGCGGATCGACCGGCACGGCGCGGAGCCCTTTGGCGGCGGTGACGCGCGAGACGATTTCCTCAATCGCGGTCGCCCCTCTGTTACCGCCGATCTGAAATCGCCCGAAGGCAAGGCGCTGGCGATCGCGGCGGCCACCCGTGCCGACATTTTGATCGAAGGCTTCCGCCCTGGCGTGATGGAGCGCCTCGGTCTCGGCCCTGAGCCGCTGCTCGCCGCCAATTCGCGGCTGATCTATGCGCGCATGACCGGCTGGGGCCAGTCGGGGCCGATGACGGACAAGGCCGGGCACGACATCAATTATCTGTCGATGACCGGCGGGCTCAGCCTGATTGGGCCGTTCGACGGGCCACCGGTGCCGCCGCTCAACTATGTCGCCAATTTCGGCGGCGGGGGCATGTTGCTGGTGGTGGGCGTGCTCGCCGCATTGGTCGAACGGTCGGTCAGCGGGCGCGGGCAGGTGGTCGATGCGGCAATGGTCGATGGCGCGTCCTTGCTCGCGACGCAGATCTTCGCCTGGACTGCGATGGGGCGCTGGCGGCCGGGACGCGGCGGCAATCTGCTCGATGGCAGCGCTTATTTCTATCGCTGCTATCGCACCGCCGACGGTAAATTCGTCGCGGTCGGCGCGCTGGAGCCGCAATTCCATGCCGCGCTGATCTGCGGGGTTGGGCTTGATCCGACTGATTTTGGCGATCACCTTGACCCCGCTTCCTGGCCAGAGCGGAACGCGCAGCTGGAGGCGATCTTCGCCAAGCGCGACCGCGACGCGTGGATCGCGCATTTCGCCGATTTCGATGCGTGCCTCAGCCCGGTATTGAGCCCGGAGGAAGCGACGCAGCATCCCGCCAATGTCGCGCGCGATGTGCATGTGACGGTGGCGGGCGCGCTGCAGCCCGCGCCAGCCCCGCGCTTCGATCGCACGCCATCGCCGCTTCCCGCCGCACCCGTTCGCGCAGGCGAGGGCGGGGCGGAGCGGCTGCGTGCCTGGGGGATCGACGCGGCGGGGCTATAGAGCTGGCGAGAGAATTGGGCGGAAGCCGGTGCCGTCACGCAACACCCGTGCGACATGGTTGCCGCCGAAATGCGCCGGGATCAGCAATGCCTCGCGGTCAGCCGCTTCGCCGAGCACTTGACGCCGCGTCTCGCGCGCCTGGTCCTGATCCTCGCAGAACGCGCTGTTCCATTCGGGCGCGTAGATTTGCGCGGGGTGGTGCAACACGTCGCCGACGAACATCGCCTCGACTCCGCCCGACGTGACATGCATCGCCGTGCTGCCCGGCGTGTGTCCCGGCCGTGACTGCAGTACGAGTCCATCCGCAACTTCGAAGCCATCATCGGCCCATACGGCGCGCCCTGCATCAAGAATGGGACGCACACTATCCTCATACATTCCGCCGTTTACGAGCGTGCCGACATAGCCCGGCCCGACGGTATCGACCTCAGGGTCCCAATAGTCGCGATCCCGCACCGGCAGGACATAGCGCGCGTTGCGGAAGGTCGGCTGCCACACGCCGTCGATCAGCCGCGTATTCCACCCGACATGATCGACATGGATGTGCGAGCACACGACCGTGTCGATGTCTTCGGGCTGGAAACCCGCGGCCGCCAGCCGGTCGAGGAAATCGGTCTGCAGATGCGCGAAGATCGGCAGATCGGGGCGATCCTTGTCATTGCCCGCGCCGGTGTCGAACAGAATGCGTTCGGTCCCAGTGTCGAGTACCCAGCTTTGCAGGCACGCGACCAGCTTGCCGGAGGCGGGATCGAAATAGTCGGGGACAAATTCGTCCTCGCGCCGCTCCCAATCGTGCCTCTGAAAGCCTTGGAACAGCTCGCTCGGCGGGCTGAAGGTGCCGCTCCATTCTTCGATCCGGTGAACCGCAATCTTGCCGATCTGAAAGCGGTTCACCGGTCTCTCCTAGCGGTCAGAAGTTGAAGCTCAGCGTCGCACCATAAGTGCGCGGGGGCAGCACCGATCCGACGCGCGGATATTGATAGGTCGCCGCCGCAATGATGTTGTTGGCGATGACGAATTGATCGCCGATGTTCTTCACCCACGCCCCCAACGACCAGCGATCACGCGCGGCGTGATAGGTCAGGCCCATGTTGGCCATGAAATAGGCACCCTGCTCGGCATCGCGATTGTTGAATTCGCTGAAATAGACCTTGGACTGCCATTTCCCGTCGCCGTTCAGCGTCACCTTGCCCGTGCCGACCGGCACGTCCCAATTGAACCCGCCGCCGAGCGAGAAGCGTGGCGCGTTGGGAAGGCGGTTGCCGCTCAGGTCCACCAGGCCGGGCTGGCCCGGGCACGCGGGATAGGAAATACCCGGCCGCGCCGGGAAGGCCGCGCCGTAATAGGCGTTGCAGAATTTCGTGAACTTGGCGTTGAGGTAAGATGCGTTGGCATTGACCGACAGGCCACCGCCGACGCGCGCCTCCAGCTCCAACTCGCCGCCATAGTTGCGTGCGGTCGCCGCGTTGATCGTCTGCACGATGCTGTTCGCGTTGACGAAGCTGACCTGCAGGTTCTTGTAATCGTAGTAGAAAATCGCGCCGCTTAGCCGAACGCGGTTGTTCCAGAAGCGCTGCTTGAAGCCCGCTTCATAGCTCCACACGGTCTCCGGATCGATCGCCGGATCGGTGCTGCCGACGTTGATCACGCCCGATTTGAAGCCCTTCGTGACGCTCGCATAGAGCATCGAGGTCGAGCTCGGATGGTATTCGACCAGCGCCTTGGGCGTGACCGAAGACCAGCCCTTCGCAACATTGGTAGGAATGTTGAGGCCGATCGCGTCGAAGCGGAAATAGCCGTTGCCGCTGCGATGTTCGTAATTGTAGCGCGCGCCGAGCGTCAGCTTCACCGCCGGGCTGAACTCGTAGCTACCCTGCAGGTACACGCCGACCGCGTCGATCTTGACGGTGCCGTTCTGCTCGTACGCTCCATTGTCGAACGTGTTCGCGGGCAGGCCGAACAGCACGCCGAGATTGGTGGTCGGCACCAGCACCTGGCCGGTGAGATTCTCGTGCAGATACATCGCGCCGCCGAGCAGCGAGAAGGCACCGCTCTGGTAATTGACGGTCACTTCCTGGCTGATCGAGCGGCTCTTCTCGACGTAATTGTTCTGGCCCGCCAGATTGACCTGCGAGGAATTGAGATCGTCGCGCTGGAAACGGTCGAAGCTGCGGTAAGCGGTGATCGTCTTGACCGTCGCCGCGCCGAGGTCGAAATCGAGGGTTCCGGTCGCGCCATAGCCCTTGCGCCGGTTGATCGCCTCCTGGTCGGAATAGATGTTGCGCAGGTTCGGCGTCTGGCCGCGCGCCTGATAATAGCCGATCACCGTCTGCCCGCCGAGCAGAACGTGCGGGAGCTGGTTCTCCGGGACCACCGAGGGCCCGAAATAGTGGAACGCGTAATTGTGGTCGTCTTCGTTGAAATGATCGAGGACGATCGTCGCCTTAACCGACGGGCTGATCTTGCCGATGATCGTGCCGCGCAAGGAATAGGCGTCGCGATCGTCGACCGCACCGCCAGTGAACAGGTTCGTGCCGTAACCGCCGCGCTTTTCATATTTGCCGGCCACGCGGACCAGCAATTTGTCGTCCCCCGTCAGGCTGCCGCCGATCGCGCCTTCGAGGATCTTCGCGTCATAATTGCCATAGGTCGCGCGGAAGAACCCACCGAGTTCTTCCTTCGGGCGCGCGGTGACGAGGTTGATCGCGCCAGCGGTTGCGCCACGGCCGTAGAGGATCGATTGCGGGCCGCGCAGGACTTCGATCTGCTCGAGATCGAAGAAGCCGCTCAATTGCTGGGCCGGGCGCGGCAGGATCGCGCCATTCTGCAGGAAGGCGACCGCGCCTTCGCCGCCGACATCGAAATTGTTGAGGCCGACACCGCGAATGAAGGTGCGGTTGACGCCGAACTGGTCGCCGATCGACACGTTGGGGACGACGACCTGAATGTCCGAGATGTTGGAGACGCCGCCCGGGCCGATGTCGGCGGTGGACAGCGCGGTGACGGCGGCCGCGACGCGGCTGAGCGAGGTGTTCTCGCGCGTCGCAGTGACGACGATGTCCTTCAGTGAATCCGGATCGCTATTCTGTGCGGTATCGGCGGTTTGTGAGGCGGCGGGGGGCGAGGTGGCGGGGCCGCTCTGTGCGTAGGCCAGGCTTGGCACCATCAGCATGGCCACAGACGCATATCGCACCAGGCTCAAGCGGTTCACCATCATCAATCCCCTCAACTGACCACGCTTTTGCGCATGGAATCTCGTGTTACCCGTCGGTATATCTGGCTTTACGACGGTATTCAAGAGGGGTGGGCACTTGCCCACCCAGGCGACATGCTGATTCACAGGAGCGGTGTGAGAGAAAGCGTCGCAAATTATGTTGGTTCTGTATCTGAGAGGCGAAGGAGCCGGAGACGCAAATGAGTGACAATCCGAAAAACCAAAAAGGTTATTTCTATTCGTTTTATCGGTCAGCGCGTGGTCGTAAAACGATTTGAGATCAGTCGCTTAAGAGAAGTCGTCTAACGCCGCCCACCGCGGCACAAACGAATCTGAAGGTCTAAAGATAAACTGGAAAGCCATTTCCGGAGGTGGCTGCCGCGAAAATGGCCTATCGCGAAATCACTGCACTGCGTTGCAACAAATGCGGGCCACGGACATTGTTACGCTACCGATAAGAAAAGGGTGTCCCGCATTTCCGCTTCTGCGCCTCCGCACGAATTTCTACCGCATGAGCGTCCGTTCATGCCGGGATCGCCTGCGACTCCGGCGCATCCAATGCGGCGACGGGTCGGGTATTTCGCGATCGGCGTGCTGCTCGCCATCGCTGGCGGGTTTCTCAACGGCCTGCTGCTCGCCAATTTGCCGCAGATTCAGGGCGCGCTTGGATTGACGCCGGCCGAGGGCGGTTGGCTGACCGCGGCCTATTCGATGACCAACGTCTGCATGAGCCTTTTGCTGATCAAGTTTCGCCAGCAATTCGGGATCCAACGTTTTACTCGCGCCACACTTGCGGGGTTCCTGGCGCTCAATCTCGCGCAATTGTTCGTCCATAGCTATGCTTTCGAACTCGTCCTGCGCGCAGCGAGCGGGATCGTAGCGAGCGGCCTTTCGACGCTGGCGCTGTTCTACATCATGCAGGCGATGCCCCCCGCCAAGCGCCTCGGCGGGTTCGTGCTCGGCGTTGGTTTTGGTCAGATCGCCACCCCGCTCGCGCGCGTGGTCTCGCCGTTTCTGTTGGGACAGGGAGAGATCGAAAATCTGTTTATTTTCGAGCTTGGGCTGACGCTCGCCTGCCTCGGCAGCGTCGCGTTGCTACGCCTGCCGCCGAGCGAGCGCACCGATGCGTTCGAACCGCTGGATTTTCTCACCTTCGCGCTTTTCGCGCCGGGCATGGCCTTGCTCTGCGCGGTGCTGGTGGAGGGGCGGATCATCTGGTGGAGCGCGCCGTGGATCGGCTGGGCGCTGGCCGGCGCGACGGTCCTTGTCACCGCCGCCCTGCTCGTCGAGCGCAATCGCGCCAACCCCCTGCTCAATACGCGCTGGATCGGCAGCCGCGACGTGCTGCGCTTTGCCCTGGTCGCGGCGGCAATGCGAATCCTGCTTTCTGAGCAGAGTTTCGGCGTGCTCGGCCTGTTCACGGTGGTCGGCATGTCGAACGATCAACTGGTCGGCTATTATGCGCTGCTAACGCTCGCCTCGGTCGCGGGGCTGGCACTCAGCATCGCGCTGCTCAACCCGCTCGACCTGATCCGCCCGGTGATGTTCGCGACCGCGTTGATCGTGGTCGGCGCGCTGATCGATGCGCATGCCAACAATCTTACCCGTCCGGCCAATCTCTATTTCAGCCAGGCGCTGATCGCCTTTGCCGCAATCTATTTCCTGGGGCCAACGCTGATGATCGGGCTAGTCCGCGCCTTGTCGAAGGGGCCGAGCCATATCGTCAGCTTCTCCGCGGTCTTTTCGATTTCGCAGACTTTGGGCGGGCTTGGTGGCGCGGCGTTCCTCGGCAGTTTCCAGATCCTGCGCGAGAAATTCCATTCCAACGCGCTGTCGCAATCGCTGGTGCTGAGCGACCCGCTGGTCGCGACGCGGGTGCAGCAGCTTGGCGGGGCTTATGCCCGCGCGCTTGGCGATCCGGTCCAGCGCCAGACGCAGGGGATCAATCTGCTCGGCCAGCAAGTCGCGCGCGAGGCGAACATCCTCGCCTTCAACGACGTGTTCCTCTTGATCGCCGCGCTCGCGCTTTTCGTTTTAGTCTGGCTGACGGCGCGGTGGGGCTGGCTCAAATATCGCGGCATCAATCCCCTCGCCGAGGATCAGGCGGCACTCCAGAAAATGATCGCACAAAGGCAAGCAGCATGACCGAAGATGGGCGGCCTGTGTCGCACGATACCGAAGCTGAGGAGGCGACGCGGCGACTCGACGATCCGGTCGAGACGCAGAGCGGACCCGGTGCCGCAACCGCGGCGCCGATGGCCGAAGCCGAGCCCGCGCGCCGCGGCTGGGCACCGCCGCGCGGCGGGCGTGGTGCGACGTTCGGGTTCATCGCGCTGGCCGTGATCGGCGTGCTGCTGATTCTTTACGCATGGCGTTTGCCGCCCTTCACCTCCGCGATCGAATCGACGGATAACGCCTATGTGCGCGGCCAAACGACGATCATCGCGCCGCAAGTGAACGGCTATGTCGCGCAGGTGCTGGTGCAGGATTTCGATACCGTGCGGGCAGGGCAAGTGATCGCGCGGATCGACGACCGCATCTATCGCCAGCGCGTCGACCAGGCGATGGCGGCGCGCGCGGGGCAGATCGCCACGCTGGCCAATGCCGAGCAGAGCCAGCGCTCCAGCGAGGCGACGCTGGGCGGGCAAAATGCCGCCGTACTCAACGCGCGCGCGCAGTTGCAGCGGGCCCAGGCCGACATGCGCCGCGTCGATGATCTGGTGAAGGAAGGCTCGGTTTCTTTGCGCGAACGCGACCAGACGCTTGCCGCGCTGCGTCAGGCTGAGGCCGGCGTGCTGCAGGCGCAGGCGCAGCGCAGCGTCGCTGCCGAACAGGTCCGCACAGTGCAGGTCGGGCGTGGCGGGTTGAAGGCGGCGGTGTCGGGCGGCGATGCGGCGGTGCGGCTGGCGCAGATCGATCTCGCTAACACTGTGATCCGCGCTCCGCAGGACGGGCGGCTGGGCGAGGTGGCGGTGCGGCTGGGGCAATATGTCACCGCCGGCACGCAGTTGACGACGCTGGTGCCGCCCAAGGTCTGGGTCTCGGCCAATTTCAAGGAAGCGCAAACGGCGCTTATCCGGCCGGGGCAACGCGCTACGGTGCGCGTCGATGCGCTGGGCGGGGCGGAACTGCGCGGTACGGTCGAGCGGCTGTCGCCCGCCGCGGGTAGCGAATTCTCGGTGATCCGCCCAGACAATGCGACGGGCAATTTCGTCAAGGTCGCGCAGCGCATCACCGTGCGCATCGCGCTCGATCCGAAGGATCCAAACTATCAGCGTCTGAGCCCCGGCATGTCGGTCGAAGCGCGGGTCGACACGGCGTCGCGGCGATGAGGGCGCGGCAGATCGCAGCGGCTGGCGCGATTGCGCTGGTGCTTGCCGGATGCGTACCGGGCCAGACGCCGCGGCCCGAAGCCGCGAGCGTCGCGCCGCCGGCCGGATGGCGCACGCCGATTACCGGCACCGTGCCGCTGAAGGCACAGTGGTGGCGCGATTTCGGCGACCCGGCGCTCGACGATCTCGTCGCCAGTGCGCTCGCCGGAAACCCCGACATCGCCACTGCCGCCGCGCGAGTGCGGGAGGCGCGGGCGCAGGAAACGCTGGCCCGCGCGCAGCTTTTCCCGACGCTCGATCTCGGCGCAGGCGCGACCTATGGCCGCAGCGTCAGCGCGTTCGGCACGCCGGTGACCAGCGCGGGCGCGCAGCCGGTGTTTCAGGCGTCCTATGAAGTCGATCTGTTCGGGCGGATCGACAAGCAGATCACCGCCGCCGGGTTCGCCACCAGCGCGCTCGATGCGGCGCGCGACACGGCTCGGCTGAGCGTGGCTTCCGCGGTCACGTCGGGCTATCTGACGCTGCTTGGGCTGGACGCGCGGTTGCAGGTGGTGCGCGATACGATCACCTCGCGCGCCGAGGCCCTGCGCATCGCGCGGTCGCGCGCGCGGGTCGGCTATACCTCTCAACTCGAATTGCGTCAGGCGGAGGCAGAGTATCAGGCGACGGTGGCGATCCTGCCACAAGTGCAACTGGCGATCGCGCGACAGGAGAACGCGCTAAGCGTGCTCGCCGGGCGCACGCCGGGGTCGATCGTGCGCGGGAAGACGCTCGACACGCTGACCACGCCCGCGGTGCCGATCGGCCTGCCGTCGGAACTGCTGCGGCGGCGGCCCGACATTGCGCAGGCCGAGCGCACGCTTGCCGCCTCCGACGTGACGATTGCCGCGGCGCGCGCGCAGTTCCTGCCCACGCTGCGCCTGACCGGGACGGGCGGGGCGGCGCTCTCGACGCTGCTCGCCAATCCGATCACGATCTGGTCGGTGGGAACCAGCGTGCTTGCGCCAATCTTTCAGGGTGGAAGACTTCGCGCAAATGTCGATGCGGCCACCGCGCGGCGCGATCAGGCGGCGTTCGGGTATCAGCGGGTGGCGTTGCAGGCATTTCGCGAGACCGACGACGCGCTGGTCGCGATCGACCGGCTGGGTGAGCAGACCCGCGTGCTCGCAGCACAGCGCACGGCGGTCGCGGAAACGCTGCGCCACGCGACCAACCGCTACCGCGCGGGCTATAGCCCCTATCTCGAACAACTCGATGCGCAGCGCGCGCTGCTTTCGGTCGATCTGTCGCGCGTGCAATTGCGCACCGATGCCCTCACCGCGCGGGTCGCGCTGTTCCAGGCGCTCGGCGGCGGGTGGCGGGGCGATCAGCCTTAACGCTTGCCCCCGACGCCCGCGATCGTCCATGCGGGCGCGATGACGTTTCAGGTGGACATGGGTCTCGACGGCGCGGGTCAGTCCGTGCCGATCGATCTGGAGGAATTGCTGGCGACGCGGCTGCTCGTCCAGGGCAATTCCGGTTCGGGAAAGTCGCATCTGTTGCGCCGCTTGCTGGAACGCAGCGCGAATCAAGTGCAGCAGATCATCATCGATCCCGAGGGCGATTTCGTGACGCTGGGCGACGCGTACGGCCACATCGCAATTGCGGCGGCAGATTATTCGATCCCCGAGATTACCAAGTTCGGTGCGCGAATCCGGGAGCACCGCACCTCGGTCGTACTCGATCTGGAAGGGCTGGAGATGGAGGGGCAGATGCGCTGTGCTGCGGCGTTCCTGTCCGCCTTGTTCGATGCCCCGCGCGAACATTGGTTCCCCGCGCTGGTCGTGGTGGACGAGGCACAGGTCTTCGCCCCGTCGCAGGGGGCAGAGGTGACCGAGGAGGTGCGGCGCGCGTCTTTGGGCGCGATGACCAACCTGATGTGCCGCGGGCGGAAACGCGGGCTGGCCGGGATCATCGCGACGCAGCGCCTTGCCAAGCTCGCCAAGAACGTCGCCGCCGAGGCGTCCAATTTCCTGATGGGCCGCACCTTCCTTGACATCGACATGGCGCGCGCGGCCGATCTGTTGGGCATGGAGCGGCGGCAGGCGGAGCAAATCCGCGACCTCGCGCGCGGCACCTTCCTCGCGCTCGGGCCGGCCGTATCGCGGCGGCCGGTGGCGATCCGCATCGGCCCGGTCGAGACGGGCTCGCGCGGCGGCGGCCCCGCGCTCACCCCCTTGCCGCAGCAGCCGGCGGGCGAAATGCGGCAATTCCTGTTCGCAGAAATGGAGGAGCCGGTGCGGCCCCCGCCACCGCCGCCGCGCCCACCCCGCGCGGAACAGGTGCTCGACCGGATCGAACTGGTGGCGGCACCCGAACGCGCCCCCGCCGAGCCACGTTACGACGCCGCGCAACTGGCGCAGATCATCGGCGACGTGCTCCACGCGATCGTCGCCGATCCCGATGCAGCATCGCGCCCCGCCTCGATGCTGTACCAGGATTTTCAGGTACGCTGCCGCATGGTGGGGGTGAGCCCAGCGCCGCTCGATCCTTCGGCGTTCTCGCGGCGGCTGGCGGCGGCGCGTGCCGGGATTTTCGACGGCCTCGACGACGAATGGGCCGAGGTGATCGCAGTGGCGGACGAGTTGCCCGACGAGATGCTCGGCTGCTTCCTGCTCGTCGCCCGCGCCGCGCGCGAAGGCGCGCCGTGCCCGACCGACGAGGACCTTGCGCGCACCTATGGCACCTCGTCGCTTGGCCGTGCGCGGCGCGTGCTGGGATATATCGAGGGCAAGGGGTTGCTCGTCACGCGGATCGATCTGGCGGGGAAGCGCTCGGTCACCGTGCCCGCTTTGGGATGGACGACGGCGTCGGCCGACGCGGGGTAACGTGAACAAAAGGTCACGAACGCTTCACGCGCGCGCTGTTGCGGTGCGGCACGGCGCGTCCTAGTCACACGCGTAATGAGCGCCGAGTCCTATAGTTCCGCATCGGACCGGTCGCGGTGGCGCGGCATCCTGTTTGCGCTGGTCATCGAAGGCCTGATCCTGCTGCTGCTGACGACGCTGGGCAGCGGCATCTTCAAGAAGGTCGAGAAGCAGCCGAAGCTGACGACCTTCGATGTCCGTCCGATCGGCCCGCCGATCGCCAAGGAAGCGCAGAAGGCCAAGGTCGCGAGCAAGCAGAAGCAGGTCAAGACCGCCTCCGCCGCACCACCCCCGCCGATCGCGCCGCCGCCATCGCCGCTCAAGGCCCCGCCGACCAAGCTGATCCAGTTGAGCCCGGAGGACTATGCCGCCTCCGACATCGGCAAGATGCAGTCCGCGCAAGGGGAGGGCGCAGGCCAGGACAGCGGGCGCGACAGCGTCGCGGCGTACGGCCCGGGGCAGGGGCCGGGCGGCGGCGCGCTGTACAATGCCGAATGGTATCGCGAACCGCGCGACGCGGAGCTGGCCCCGTACCTCAAGGAATATAGCAAGGGCACGGGCTGGGCGCTGATCGCGTGCAAGACCGCGCCCGATATGCGCGTCGAGAATTGCCGCTCGATCGAGGAATCCCCGCCGGGCGGTGGCCTGGCCCGCGCGCTGCGGCTGGCGGCCTGGCAGTTCCGCGTGCGGCCTCCACGCGTGGGGGGAAGCCGATCATCGGGGCTTGGGTGCGGATCCGGTTTGATTTGGAGGTTGGGTTTACGAAGTGATTGCGTAACGCGGTGACCGCGATTTTTCACCCCTCGACTTTAGGGGATGCCGACCGTCCGCTAGTGGCCGGGAAAGCGGACAGACAGAAACCGCCCCGCGAGCGGACGTTGCCGAAGGATCGAACGCCTGACAAAGCGGATGTGAATTAGCTTACTTTGAACCGAGAAATTCCGGGGAGTGGTCAGTGAGAGGGTTTTGTCGTTTTGCCGCATTTGCGATTGTAGCTGCCACTTCTGGCCCGGCCTTTGCCGAAACGTGCGCACCGGTCCGCGAAGCGGCAAAATTGTCGCTCCCTGATTTTTCGAGCGCCGCGGAACTCGTAATGCCGCCGCAAGGAGTAGCGCAACGCGGAATAGTGGTGCTATTTCCGGGTTCTGACGTCGCCGACATGGACGGAGCGATAGAAGGCGTTAATGGAACGGTCGTTTCCCGCCCGATGCTTCAGGTCGCAAACCGCTTGGCATGCGCGGGAATCGCTTCGTTTCGCTACAATAAGCGCTACGTAACCGGGCCGACTACAGTCGATCGCGCAAAATTTGACACGCTGAATGGTGTCGATTTTGCAGCCGACGGCCGCGCCGCTGTCGCGTTCGTCAAAGCAAGAGCGAACCTGCAAAAACTTCCGCTTGGCCTCGTCGGCTGGAGTGAGGGGACGACGGTGGCAATGGCAGTTTCGGCGTCAGACCCGTCTGTTCGCGCGCTGGTGTTGATGGCACCGGTCGTCGATACCCCAGCTCACGTCGCACAAGCGCAGTATCTGCGGATCGGAAAACCTTATCTCGCGCGCTTTGCCGATTCCGGAGGCCTTGATGCTGACGCCATTGCGCGCGCCGACGCTGGCCCTGGCGGTGATCTCGCCCATATCTTTGTTCGAATGTTTAGGGGTTTTCGGCCAGGCGAGCGTGTAAACCCGCTCCTTGACCGTAATGCCGACGGCCGGATCAGTTTTGAAGAAGCCGATCCTATCATCGCGTCCTGGTATGCCGACGGACCCAATAGCGGTCTCGGAATGTCGTCCACGGCACGCGCGCTCAAGGGCGTTGAGGAAGCGTTCTCCGCAACGACGGCACAGGTGTTGATGCTTCAGGGATTGAACGATTCGATGATCGATCCCAGCGCGGCACAGCACTTTGCTCGCCGACCGGACGTACATTCGCGCGTCAAACTGATAACGTATGCGGGCCTGGGTCATTCGCTCGGATCAGCCACGTCTACGCAAAATGACAAGTTGTTGCCGGTCGCACAGAAGCCTCTCGATGACATGGCGAGATGGCTTGGCGAGGCCCTTTCGCGATAGAACGTCGCTAAAATTAGCCCGATGTGACCGCGCAATCATCAGCCTTGGACGATCGGCAAGCCACCATTTTTAGCTGATGAGCCCGCGCATAAACGGCCGCTCCCTATGGGCTTAACCCCCTAGCCCCCCGGCAAAGCCTCCAGAAACGCCCTTACCTCAGGCGCAATCGGCAGCGCCTTCCCCGTCGGCAGATGCACGTTGACGATGACCATCTCGATCTTCGTATGCACCTCGCCGGTTTCCGCGTGGCACAGCTCGAAGCTTTGCGTCAGGCTCGAATTGCCGATCCGGCCGATCCGGACGAACGCCTCGACCGTGTCACCCAGCACGAAGGGCTTGAGATAGTCGATCTCGGTGTGGCGGACGTGGAATTCGGTGCGCTCCCACGCGCCGCCCAGCGCCGCGGCGATGCCGGTCCAGTCCCAGAATTCGGTGACCGCGACATCGGCATATTCGAGATAGCGCGAGTTGAAGACGACCTTTTGCCCGTCGATTTCGGCATAGCGGACTTTGAACTGGCAGGAAAAAGCGAAACCGGGACGCGCCATCAAAAGAAACCCAATAATTTCACGCCGACCAGTGCCAGCACCACCGCCAGGATCGGGCCCAGCACGCGATCCGATACACGGCTTGCGATCACGCTGCCAACCACGATGCCCGGCACCGATCCGACCAGCAGCGACACCAGCAGCGCGCCGTCGACCGACCCCAGCAGCCAATGCCCGATCCCGCCGAGCAGGGTCAGCGGCACGGCGTGCGCGATGTCCGATCCCACCAAGCGGTTGAGTGGCAGATCCGGGTAGAGGATCAGCAGCGCCGTCATCCCCAGCGCGCCCGCGCCGACCGAGGTCAGCGACACCAGCACGCCGAGCGCGATGCCGAGCAGGACGGTCAATTCGCGCGCCCGCGTGCGCCCGATCTTGCCGAACGCGCGCTTCAGACTGCCGACGATCCGCGCGCGGAACAGCGTGGCAAGCCCCGAGAGGATCAGCGTAACGCCGAGCGCGAGCGAGATCGCGCGCCCGGTATTGGCGGATTGTTCGCCCGCATAGTGCAGCGCGGCCAGCGTGAGCAGCGCGGCCGGCACGCTGCCCAGCGCGAGCCAGCCGACCACGCGCCAATCGACCGTCCCGCGCCAGCCATGCACGGTGGTGCCGACGGTCTTGGTCGCCGAGGCATAGAGCAGGTCTGTGCCGACCGCGGTCGCCGGGTGGAAGCCGAAGGCGAGCACCAGCAGCGGCGTCATCAGCGATCCGCCGCCGACCCCGGTCAACCCGACCATCAGGCCGACGAGGACGCCAGCCAGCGAATAGAGCGGGTTGATCAGCATTGTGGGTTACCCAGCATCAAGGCGGGTCAACCGGCCTTCGTGCTGGGAATGTTGACGCCCATCGATTGGAGATATTTCTTCACGTTGCGCGCCGCCTGGCGCAGCCGCTGTTCGTTTTCGACCATCGCGATGCGCACAAAGCCTTCTCCGTTCTCGCCGTAACCCACTCCTGGCGCAACGGCGACCTGAGCGTGCGTCAGTAATTGTTTGGAGAACTCAAGGCTGCCTAAATGCGCCAGCGCGGGCGGCAGTGGGGCCCAGGCGAACATGCTCGCTTTGGGGGAGGGAATGTCCCATCCGGCGCGGCCGAAGCTCTCGACCAGCACGTCGCGGCGCTTGTGGTAGAGCTGGCGGTTGGTCTCGACGATGTCCTGCGGGCCGTTGAGTGCGGCGCAGGCGGCGGCCTGGATCGGGGTGAAGGCGCCGTAATCAAGATACGACTTCACCCGCGTCATCGCCGCGATCAGCGTCTTGTTGCCCACCGCGAAGCCGATCCGCCAGCCCGCCATCGAATAGGTCTTGCTGAGCGAGGTGAATTCGATCGCCACGTCCTTGGCGCCCGGCACCTGCAGGATCGAAGGCGTCGGATTGCCGTCGTAATAGAGCTCGGAATAAGCAAGGTCGGAGATGATCCAGACCTTGTTCGCGCGCGCCCAGGCGACGAGCCGTTCGTAGAAGGCGAGATCGACCGCCTCCGCCGTCGGGTTGGAGGGATAGTTCACCACCAGCACCGAAGGTCGCGGCACGGTGAAGGCCATCGCCCGCTCGAGCGCTTCGAAATATTTGTCGTCGGGCGTGGTCGGCACCGCGCGGATCGTCGCGCCTGCAATGATGAAGCCGAAGGTGTGGATCGGGTAGCTCGGATTGGGCGCGAGCACCACGTCGCCGGGCGCGGTAATCGCGGTGGCGAGGCTGGCGAGGCCCTCCTTCGATCCCATCGTGACGACGACTTCGCACTCGGGATCGAGCTCGACGCCGAAGCGGCGGCCGTAATAGCTCGCCTGGGCCTTGCGCAGGCCGGGAATGCCCTTGGACTGCGAATAGCCATGCGCATCGGGCTTGCGCGTGACCTCGATCAGTTTCTCGATCACATGCGGCGGGGGCGGCAGATCGGGATTGCCCATGCCGAGATCGATAATGTCCTCACCTGTCGCCCGCGCCGCCGCGCGCATCGCATTCACCTCGGCGATGATGTACGGCGGCAAGCGTTTGATGCGATAGAATTCATCGGACATTTCGAGGATTCCGGTTAGAGAGAGGCGGCACCTTAGGGCATTCGCGCTTGCGTGGGAATGACCGGCAGGGACAGGACGAAGCGAGAGGACCGCGCGATGGCAGATAAGCCGGATACAACCGACTTCGCGACGCCCAGTCTGGCGGATTTGCAGCATTGGACGTGGGTGCTGGGGCGCGCGCAGCAAATGGTGCTGGAGCAGGGGCTGGACCTGGCGGGCAGCGTCGTGCCGCCGATCCCAGGCGTGAGCGATCCCGACACGATCGCCCGCACGCGGGATTTTTGGAGCGACAGCCTCACCCTATGGCAGCGGATGCTCGTCCCTGGCGAGGCGCCGCCGCCCACCGAAACCCCCGAGCAGGCGCGCGACAAGCGCTTCAAGGATCCGCGCTGGCGGGAAAATCCGATCTTCGACTGGATCCGCCAAAGCTATTTTCTGCTGTCCGAACAGATGCTCGCGCAGGTCGAGGCGGTGCAGGGCGTGGACGACAAGCAGCGCGAGCAGATGCGTTTTGCCGCGCGCGGGTTTCTCGACGCGATCAGCCCGTCAAATTTCCCGGCGACCAATCCCGAGGTGATCGACAAGACGATCGAAACAGGTGGCGAGAATCTGCTCAAGGGCCTGCAGAACATGCTCGCCGATCTCGGCAAGGGGCAGTTGACGCATACCGCCGCCGAGGCGTTCGAAGTCGGGCGCAATCTCGCCACGACGCCGGGCAAGGTGGTGCTGCGCACCGATCTGTACGAGCTGATCCAGTACAGCCCGACGACTGAAAGCGTGCTGGCGGTGCCGCTGGTGATCTTCCCGCCGTGGATCAACCGCTTCTACATCCTCGATCTGACACCCGAGAAAAGCTTCATCCGCTGGGCGGTGGCGCAGGGGATCACCGTCTTCATGGTCTCGTGGCGGTCGGCCGATGCCAGCATGAAGGACGTGCTGTGGGACGATTATATCGCCGCGCAGATCGAGGCGATCGATACGGTGCGCGGGCTGCTCGACGTGCCGGCGGTCCACACGATCGGATATTGCGTGGCGGGGACGACGCTGGCCGCGACGCTCGCGATCCTGGCGGCGCGCGGGGAGGCGGACAAGGTCAGGAGCGCGACCTTCTTCACCGCGCAGGTCGATTTCGAGAAAGCGGGCGAGTTGCTGCATTTCGTGTCCGACGAGCAACTCGCGCTGATCAATTCGGTGACGAAGGAGGGGTTCCTCGACGGGCGCTATATGGCGGCGGTGTTCAACCAGCTGCGCGGGCGCGACCTGATCTGGAATTACGTCACCAACAATTATCTGCTGGGCAAGGATTATGCGCCGTTCGACCTGCTGCACTGGAACGGCGACACGACCAATCTGCCTGCCACTTGGCATCGGCGCTATCTGACCGAATTGTACCGCGATAATCTGCTGAGCAAGCCGGGGGCGCTTTCGGCGCTGGGTACGCCGATCGATCTCGGCCGGATCACCACGCCGAGCTACATCCAGGCGGGGCGTGAGGATCATATCGCTCCGGCCGAAAGCGTCTGGGCGTTGACGCGGCTGTTCGCGGGCGACAAGCGCTTCGTGCTCGCGGGGTCCGGTCACATCGCCGGGGTGGTCAATCCGCCCGCGGCGCAAAAATACCAATATTGGCTGAATCCGGACGCGGTCGAAACGCTCGAGGATTTCGTAGCAGGTGCCAGGGAGACCAAGGGCAGCTGGTGGCCAGACTGGATCGACTGGCTGCGCACGCAGGACGCGGCGACGGTGGATGCAGCAGGCGCGCGGTGTCCGGGCGAGGGCGCGCTCAAGGCGGTCTCGGACGCTCCCGGGGACTATGTCCGCGCAAGATAGTGTGTGGGATCAACGAGATGGTTGCATCTGTAATGTTATGTTGCGGTGCACCATTTCTACTTGCAAATCTGCGCTTCTCCTCTATATTGCAGTGCAGCAATAACGCAGGAGCAGGCAGATCATGGCCAGCAAAGGTCCCAAGTCCGACGCCACGACCCCGGCCGCAAAGCCGGTTGTTAAGGCTGCGGCGAAGCCCGTGACGGTCGCCGCCCCGACTTCGCCGGTCGAGGCGACTGCGCCGGTGGTCGAACCGGTTGAGGCTAAGTCTGCCGCCACGGTTGCCGCGCCGAAGCCGGTGCCCGTTGTGCCCAAGGTTACGACCCCGAACGTTACGACCGAAGCGAAAACTCCGGCCCCCGCACCAGCGGTGGCCACCCTCAAGAAGGAAGTCACAACCATGGAAAACACCATCAAGTCCGCCGCCGAGAAGGTTCAGGCCCAGGCCACCACGCTGTTCGGCGATGTCAACGAGCGCGCCAAGACCGCGATGGAAAAGGGTTCGAAAATGTTCGAGGACATGAACGAATTCTCGAAGGGCAATGTCGAGGCGCTGGTCGAATTGTCGAAGATCGCCGCGAAGGGCGCCGAGGAAATCGCCAAGTACACGACCGACTACGTCAAGACCTCGGTCGAGAAGGCCACCGCGACTGCCAAGCAGTTCGCTGGCGTCAAGTCGCCGACCGAATTGTTCGCGCTGCAGAGCGAACATGCCAAGTCGGCAATGGACTCGATGATGGCCGAAACCGCCAAGTTCACCGAGAACTATCTGAAGCTGCTCGGCGACATCGCCCAGCCGATTTCGAACCGCGTTGCGGTTGCGGCCGAGAAGCTGAAGATCGCCGCATAAGCGCATCGCGCCAGCGTTGATTTGCAAGAGGGCGGTCCCGCGAGGGGCTGCCCTTTTCGTATGGCCCCTTTTCATGGAGCAGAGTGCATCACCCCTCTTGCCCTCAGCCCCCGCAATGCCATATTTTGTGCACACATGATCGACAGCAGCACAATCTCGATGGCCGAACGCCGCGACGATGGGACCAGTGACGATGAGGGCACCGGCCTCGGCGTCGCGACCCGGACGCGCGCGAAAACCAAACAGCCGACGCCGTACCGCGTCCTGCTGCTCAACGACGATTACACCCCGATGGAGTTCGTCGTGCTCGTGCTCCAGCGCTTCTTCCGCATGGATATGGAGGCAGCGACTCGGGTGATGCTGCACGTCCATCAAAAGGGCGTCGGCGTGTGCGGCGTGTTCAGCTATGAAGTCGCCGAAACCAAGGTGAGCCAGGTGCTCGATTTCGCGCGGCAGAATCAGCATCCGCTGCAATGCATGTTGGAAAAAGCCTGAGCGACCTGTGCCCCGCCCGACGTGGCGGGCGGCACCAAGTCACCGTCCGGGCGGCAACCACCCCAGATCCAACCCGGCATAGCGATCGACGAAGTTCGCCGCCTGCTCCAGTGCGCGTTCGTCGGTGAAGGTCACACGGCCCGCCTCTCGCGCGATCATTCCCTCATCCTCCAATTGCCGCAGCATCCGGTTGACATGCACCGCGGTCAGCCCGGTGGCATCGCCGATTTCCTCCTGCGTCAGGCCGAGCACGAAGCTGCGGCCGATGCCGGGATCGAGCACGCGCATCCGGTTGCGCAGATCGATCAGGATCGCCGCGACGCGCGCCTTGGCCGAGGTGCGGCCGAGCACGGCAAGGCGATCGGTCAGCGCGGCGCGTTCGATCTGGTTGCACACCATGATCAAGGCCGCCAGCCGGGGATGTTCGGCGATCAATGCCGCAAATGCGGACCGTTCCAGCGGGCAGACGACGCAATCGGTGAGCGCCGAGATGGTTTCGGTCGCCTCGCGATATGCCAGGCTCGACACCGCGATCATGTCTCCGGCGAAGTGAAAGCGCAGGATCTGGCGGCTGCCATCGACCAGCAGCACCGACGACATCATCATGCCGGAACGGAGAATATACATCTCCCCGGCGCGATCATTTTCACGCTGTAACGTGGCACCGCGCGGCATCGCGCGTTTGCGCTCCTCCAGCCGCTCCAGTGCCTGGCGTTCGTTCGGGGTCAGCACGACCATGTCGCCCAGTCGATCGGCGAAACAACTTCCTGACACGCGCGAAACTTCCCCCTTGAAGGTTTCACACAAAGCAGGGCCGCAACGACTCCGCATTAAAGTCGATCAACCGCGCTCCGACAGCGATGAGGCCGGACCGGACCAATCTATCGTGCTTGCGCGGATGTGGCGAGGCGATAAACGAGGTGCATGGATCGTATACTCATTCGCGGCGGCAACCGCCTGTCGGGGCGCTTGCCCATTTCCGGGGCGAAGAACGCGGCGCTCACGCTGATGCCGTGCGCGCTGTTGACCGAGGAACCGGTGACGCTGCGCAACCTGCCGCGCCTGGCGGATGTCGACAGCTTCGGGCATTTGCTCAACCAGCTCGGCTGCTCGACCCGGATCGAGGGCGCGCGGCCAGAGGATTTCGGGCGCGTGATGACGATCCGCGCGGGCAAGCTGACCGCGACCGAAGCACCCTATGACATCGTTCGGAAAATGCGCGCGTCGATCCTGGTGCTGGGGCCGCTGATCGGGCGGGCGGGCGAGGCGACGGTGTCGCTGCCCGGTGGCTGTGCGATCGGCAACCGCCCGATCGATTTGCATCTGAAGGCGCTGGAGGCAATCGGCGCAAGCCTCGAAATGGCGGCGGGGTACGTCAAGGCGACGGCTCCGGGCGGGCGTTTGTCGGGTGGCAAATATACCTTCCCGATCGTGTCGGTCGGTGCCACCGAAAATGTCGTGATGGCCGCCGTGCTGGCCAAGGGCGGCAGTCGGATCGAAAATGCCGCGCGCGAGCCCGAGATCGTCGACCTGTGCAATCTGTTGGTCGCGATGGGTGCGAAGATTTCGGGCATCGGCACCGAAACGCTGGAAATCGAAGGCGTCGACCGGCTGCACGGCGCGACCTATCGCGTGATGCCGGACCGGATCGAGGCGGGCAGCTATGCCTGTGCGGCGGCGATCACCGGCGGATCGGTCGAGCTGGTCGGGGTCAAGGCGTCGGACATGTATGCGACGATCGACGCGCTGCGCGCAGCCGGCGTGACGGTCGAGGAAAAGGGCGAAGATCTGCTGGTCAGCGCCTCCGGCCCGCTCCAGCCGCTGACGCTCTCGACCGCGCCTTATCCGGGCTTCGCGACCGATATGCAGGCGCAATTCATGGCTATGCTGTGCATGGCGCAAGGCGCGAGCGTGCTGACCGAGACGATCTTCGAGAATCGCTACATGCACGTGCCCGAACTCGCGCGGATGGGCGCGAATATCGAGGTGCATGGCCGCACCGCCGTGGTGCGCGGGGTCGAGCGGATGACCGGCGCTCCGGTGATGGCGACCGACCTGCGCGCCTCGATGAGCCTGATCATCGCCGGGCTGGTGGCGGACGGCGAGACGCAGGTGTCGCGCGTCTACCATCTCGATCGTGGTTATGAGCGGCTGGAAGAGAAATTGAGCGCGGTGGGTGCGGATATCGAGCGGGTTGGGGACGGTTAAGGGGCACGTGCTGAGTATCTCGCGCACAAGTCCTTATTAGAATTTTCCGTTCGGACTGAGCCTGTCGAAGCCTACCTCTCCACGTGCGGCGGCTCCAGCCTGTTGAACGGTGCTCTTCGACAGGCTCAGGGCCAACGGGAATTGTTACCCCCGCGCCACATAAGCATCGAGCGCCGCGAGGTGCCCCGCCACCGCGTCATCCGGCAGAAAGCTCCCGAGGAAGCTGTTCCGCGCCAGCGTGACGAGATCGGCGCGGGCAAGCCCGCGTGCCGCCGCGACCGCCCGGTAATTGTCGGCGACATACCCCCCGAAATAAGCCGGATCATCCGAATTGATCGTGGGCCGCAAGCCTTCGCGCAGCATCCGATCGATCGGATGCGCCGCTAGATCGTCCACCACACAGAGCTTCAGGTTCGACAGCGGGCAGACCGTCAGCGTCATTGCGCTGCGCGCCAGTCGTGCGACCAGCGCCGGATCCTCCAGGCTGCGGTTGCCGTGATCGAGCCGGTCGATTTCAAGCAGGTCGAGCGCCTGATGGACATATTCCGGCGGGCCTTCCTCGCCCGCATGGGCGACTGCCTTCAGGCCGAGCGCGCGGGCGGCGGCGAAGACGCGGGCGAACTTCTCGGGCGGATGTCCGAGCTCGGAGGAATTGAGGCCAACCGCCGCGATCCGGTCGAGCCACGGCCGCGCCGCCTCCAGCGTTTCGAACGCATCGGCTTCTTCGAGATGCCGCAGGAAGCTCATGATGAGCCGCGTGGTCATGCCGTGCTTCGTCTCGGCCTTGTCCATTGCCGACAGTAGCCCGGAGATGACGGTGTCGAACGGCACGCCGCGCGCGGTGTGCGTTTGCGGGTCGAACATGATCTCGGCATGGACGACCCCGTCCGCTGCGGCGCGATCGAAATAGGCGGCGGCAAGATCGTGAAAGTCCTGCGTCGTCAGTAGCACCGCCGCGCCCGCATAATAAATGTCGAGGAAATCTTGCAACCGCGAGAATTGATAGGCGGCGCGCACTTCCTCGACGCTGGCATAGGGGATCGCGACTGCGTTGCGTTCGGCCAGCGCGAACATCAGTTCGGGCTCCAGACTGCCTTCGATATGGAGGTGCAACTCGGCCTTGGGCAGGCCAGCGATGAAATCCGCAGGGGCGGTTTGGGGCGTAGACATCCGCTATCCCTACGCCGGGGCGGGTGCGAAGTTTAGCGCAAAAGCGTTCATCCGGCGGTGCGCCGCTATGTTTACGAGACGTAGAGCCGCCTAGATTATAAGCAGCGCGGATGAAACGCCTTCCGGTCCAGATCCTGCTGCTGACTACGGCGGTGCTGCTATACGCGGCGTGGATGCCGCTTGCGACGCTCGACCCGCGTAATGTCGGCTGGCTGCTCGACGGGCACGATCATGGGCAGAGCGCGATCGGGCTTGCCGCCTATCTCGCCGGCAATGGCTGGCCGCCGTTCCACATTGCGCTGTTGTCCGCGCCCGAGGGGACGAGCTTGCTGCTGACCGACAGCATCCCGTTATTGGGGCTGCTGCTCGGGCCGTTCGCTGGGGTGTTGCCGCCGGGGCTGCAATTTGTCGGGCCGTGGCTGTTCGGGTGCCTGGTGCTGCAACTGTTGTTCGCCTGGGCGCTGGTCCGGCCGCACGCGCCGGATGCGCCGACGGCGTGGTTCGGAACGGTGTTGCTGGCGGCGCTGCCGATGCTGTTCAACCGCTATCCACACGCAAGTCTCTGCGCGCAGTGGCTGATCCTGTGGGCGCTGTGGATCTATGTCGAACCGCGCCGGGCCGACCGGCCGTGGTGGTGGCTGGCGGCGTTGGGCGTGGCGGCGCTGGTGCACAGCTATCTGTTGCTGATGGTCGCAAGCGTCTGGGGGGCGTCGCTGCTGCGGCGTCTGGTCGAGCGTCGGCAGGTGCGTCCGCTGATCGAGGCCGCAGGGATCATTGGCGTGGTCACGCTGCTCCTGGCGGCGCAGGGGGTGTTTGGCGGGGGATTCGGCTCGACCCAAACGTACGGGGCGTTCCCGATGGCGCTGGATGCGTGGTGGAACCCGGCCAACCCGACCTACTCAGCCCTGCTGCCCTCGTCGCCGCAGGATCACGGCCGCGGGTTCGAGGGGCTGAACTATCTGGGCGCCGGGATGCTGCTGACGGTCGTGATCGCCATCGCGACGCGGCGGGTGGCGTTGCGCCCGCTGCTATGGCTGGTGCCGGGGTTTGCACTGCTGGCGCTGGTTGCGATCGGGCCGCAGCCGCTCTTCTGGGGGCAGGCTATAACCACGCTGCATTTGCCCTTATGGCTGACCGATGCGCTGGATCCGGTACGCGCGTCGGGCAGGCTGGCGTGGCCGATCACCTATACGATCGCCTATGCCGCGATCGTCAGCGTGATGGCGCTCAGCCGCGCGACGTTGCTGCTGGCGGCAGCGGTCGCCCTGCAGGCGGTCGATCTCACCCCGATGCTCGCGGCGATCCGCGCCACGGCGGCGCGGGCGAACAGCGACGTCGTCTTCGCCCGAACGCCCGATCCGCGCTGGGCGGGGTTGATCGCGCGGGCGAAACAGGTGGATTTCACCCCGGCGGATGCGTTCATCAATCTGCAGGTGATGGAGGAAATCACGTGGCGCGCGGTCGCTGCGCGGCGTCCGGTCGGCTTTACGTACACCTCTCGCACATCGCGGGCGACCAGGGAGCGAGCCGCCGCCGAACGTGCGGCCTTCGAGCGTGGCATAGTCCCGCCGGGGCATCTCGTGATCGTTCAGGACGGTGTATTACCCGCGCCGCTCGCCCCGCGCGCGATCCGCATCGACGGGGTGACGGTCATCGCACCCTGACCGCCGCCCACGCCTGCTGCATCACCCGTTGAGCGCGCTTTGCAGCGTCGTGCGCCACGGCGTGGTCGGGCGGCCGATCAGGTCGCGCAGCGCATGGCCATCGTCGAACAGCGCGTCGGCGGCCGCCTTCGCGTCGCTCTCGGCCAGCATCGCGGCGAGCGGGGCGGGCAGGCCGACCTGCTCGAGCATCGTGCGATAGTCTGCTTCAGGGAGATTCTGATAGGTCACTGTCTTCCCCGACAGATCGCTCAGCGCCGCCGCCAGATCGGTGAGCGTAAAGGCATCATCGCCCGCCAGTTCATAGGTCGCGGGCGTGGCAACCTCCGCCGTCAGCACGGCCACGGCGGCGGCGGCATAATCGGCGCGCGATGCCCCCGAAATCCGACCTGAACCGGCGCTGCCGAACAATGCGCCATGTGCGACCGCGCTAGCGGCCCCTAGCGCATAGTTCTCGGTGTACCAGCCGTTGCGCAGCAGCGCGTGCGGCACGCCGCTTTCGGTAAGCGCCTGTTCGGTCGCGCGATGTTCGATCGCGAGGTCAAGCGGGTTGGTGTCGGCGTGCAGAATGCTGGTATAGGCGATGAAGCCGACGCCTGCCGCCCTCGCGGCATCGATCACCGCGCGGTGCTGTGCTTCGCGCTGACCGACTTCGCTCGACGAGATCAGCAATAGCCGGTCGACCCCGGCTAGCCCGCTGCCAAGCGTTTCGGGCCGATTGTAATCGAATGCCCGCACCGTAATGCCGCGCTCCGCCAGATCCGCGAGCTTGGCCGGATCGCGCACCAGCGCGACGATCGTCGCGGGGGCGACTTTCTCCAATAGCCCCGCGATAATCAGGCGGCCGAGTTGGCCAGAAGCTCCAGTGACGGCAATCATGACAGCACTCCAAACAAAAGCGTTGAGACGCGTCATCTAGGACTCTAACTTACCAAACATAAGTACGCACAAAAAGGTAAGTTATGGAAATGTCCAATCGGAGCGCCACCCCGCTGTCGGATGCGCTGGAGCGCGGCGACGTGCTCAGCCCGCATTGTCCCTCGCGCATCATCCTGAACCATGTCACGAGCAAATGGGGCGTCCTGACGTTGCTCGCTTTGCGGTCGGGCACGCTGCGCTTCAGTGCGCTGCGCCGCAAAGTGAGCGGGGTAAGCGAACGGATGCTGGCGCAGACCTTGCAGCAATTGGAGGGGTGTCGGCTGGTTGATCGGCACAGCCATGCCCAGGTGCCGCCGCGCGTTGAGTATTCGCTCACGCCGCTTGGGCGGGAGGCGGCGGCGCGAGTGGGGGCGCTGGCCGACTGGATCGAGGCGTCGCTGCCGCTGTTGCTGGAGTCCGCGCCGATTGAAGGGTGAGGGATCGGCTAGGTCCGGGCGCGGCAGCCGCTGGGGTTTATTCGGCTGCGATCGGGATCGGAGCCAGGTCACGGCCATGCGCAGCCACCACGCGGTTCCGTCCGCCTTCCTTCGCCTGATACAGGGCGGTGTCGGCAAGACTCAGCAAATCGGCCAAGACGCGTGTGCTGTCCGGGATCGCCGCGACGCCGAACGACGCCGAGATCGTGGTTTCATAGGTGGTGGATAGCGCCTCGATCCGCTCGCGCAGGAGTTCTGCCTTGGAGGTTGCTTCGCTCAGCCCGCATTCGGGCAAGATCACCAGCAGTTCCTCTCCGCCATAGCGGCAGGCGACATCAGACGTGCGCAGCGTGCCCATGATAGCGGCCGCTGCCTCGCGCAGAATTGCGTCCCCCATGGCGTGGCCGAACTCGTCATTCACTTTCTTAAAATGATCGAGATCGATCATGATCGCCGACAGGTGCCCGCCGCTGCGCTCGGCAAGGCCGGCAAAGCGGGTGAGCGCGTCCTCCATGTAACGGCGGTTGTAGAGGCCGGTCAGCGGATCGCGCAGCGCCTGGGTGCGCAGTTTCTCGCGCAGCGCGATATTGGAAACCGCCAGCGACATCGCATCGGCGATCGCCGTCGCAAGCGGCTGCGCCTGCGCAAGCTGCGCGCTTGCATCGGGCAGGTTGGTCGCAATCTTCAACATGCCCTGAATCTCGCCATGCGCCGACATCGGCAGTTCTAGCACGGTCGCGCGTCCGACATGATGTTCGCAGCACAGCGCGCCGCGCACGCCCGCGTTCAGATGGAACTTGCCGCGCTTCAACGCCCAGCATTGCGCTGGCGCGATGACCGGGCGCAACGGGTCATTATCGGGCCAGTGCCACGTCGCGGAAAGCTCCAGCCGGTCGCGCGAATTGTTGAAGACGTACAACGCGCCACCAAAGCCGGGGAGCAGCGATTCGATCGTCGCGCCGAGCACGGCATTGGCATCCCCATAGCCGTTCGCGCTTTGCAGCATCTCGGTCATGCGGAACAGATGGTTGATCTGCTTGCGCTCGGCATGGGCGCGTTCGGCATCCTCGCGCCGTTCGCGCAACGCCCGCAAGGAGTGCGGGGCGCCGAACAGCAACAGTAGCAGCGCGACGATCGCCCCAGCGAATTCCAGGGCTGCAACGACCATGCGAAGGTCGCTATACCCGACATAGGGATGCGTCAGGTGCGCGATGACCATCACCCCAACTGCGCCCGATGCCAGGATCACACGCAGCTGCAATGCCCGCTCGAGCGGGTCATCGTTTCTGCCGATACGATCACGCTTCACAATGCGCGGCCCCTTGTCGCGGCGCAGATCGCCATGGTTCCCCTGGCATTATAGCGCGTAGGGTCGGCCTCCGCGCTTTGCGGGCGGGCTCTCCATCGAATTGCGTAGCCGGGGCGGCGCGGCGGCCAGGGGGCTAGGGTACCCGATCGATCACACTCGATCGGGCACCCTGCGGGTCAGATCGCGGCGAGCGCCTGTTCGAAATCGGCGATCAGATCGTCGGCATCCTCCACCCCGATCGAGATGCGCACGAGATTGTCGGTGATGCCGAGCGCTTGCTTGCGTGCGTCCGGCACCGAGAGGTGCGTCATTGCCGCCGGGTGCGACGCGAGCGTCTCGGTTCCGCCAAGCGACACCGCGAGCTTGGCGATCTTCAGCGCGTCGAGGAAGGCAAACGCCTCCTTCTCGCCGCCCTTCACCAGCAGCGAGAAGGTCGATCCGGCACCGGTGCAGTGGCGTGCGTAAATGTCGGCCTGCCGCTCCATGCCCGGCGTATCGGCGAGGAAGCCGAGATAGCCGACGCGCTCGACCTTCGGGTGGTTGCGCAGGAACGCGCAGACCTTCACCGCATTTTCGCCCGCGCGGCTCATGCGCAGTTCGAGCGTCTCGAGGCTGCGCATCAGCATCCAGGCGGTGTTGGGATCGCAGATTGTGCCGATCGTGTTGCGCATCAGCCGGATCGTGTTGATGTGCTCCTTCGATCCGAGCACGCCGCCCGCGACCAGATCGCTATGGCCGCCGGCATATTTGGTGAGCGAATAGACGACGATGTCGGCGCCGTGCTGGAGCGGCTTCAACCACAACGGGCCGAGGAAAGTGTTGTCGATCGCGATTGGCGGCTTGGTGCCCTTGAAGATTGCGTCGCGGCTGGCCGCCACCGCCTGGATGTCGACCAGCGCGTTGGTCGGGTTGGCGGGGCTTTCGAGATAGATCAACGCGACATTGCCGGTCGCCGCCTTGGACAGGACGGCGTCGATCTCTTCGCGCGTCGCGCCTGCCGGAAAATCGAGCCAATGCACGCCGAAACGGCCGAGAATGCGCGCGATCAGCGTCTCGGTCGCGGCATAAAGCGGGCCGGAATGGACGATCGTGTCGCCGGGCTTGACCATCGACAGGAACAAGGTCGCGATCGCCGACATGCCGGATGAGAAGACGAGTGCGTCTTCGGCCTCTTCCCACACGCCGAGCCGGTCTTCGAGGATTTCCTGATTCGGCCCATTGAAGCGCGAATAGACGAGGCCCTCCGCCCCGCCGGGCCGCTTGCCGGTGACGCCTTCGAAATGGCGCTTGCCGGCTGCTGCATTGGGGAAAACGTAGGTCGAGGTGGCGAAGATCGGCGGCTTCAGCGAGCCCTCCGACAGCGCCGGATCATAGCCGTGTCCCATCATCAGCGTGGAGGGCTTCAGCTTTCGGTCGCCGATCTTTTCGACCGAGGGCTTGGGCTTGGTGCGCGCGGCAACGCCGGTCAGATCGGCTTCGGTTTCATGCGTTTCGGGGTTCGCCATCGGTCTGTATCCTTCAAGAAATCTGCGCGACCGTAACGCGCGTTAGTCTCAAATGATACCATCTCTGGACGCAGGTCAGAGGCCGATGATCGAAATCTGCCGCCCATAACCCGGTTCGCCGCGATGCGTGGCGCGGCGGAAGCTGAAGAAGCGGGCCTCGTCGGCATAGGTGTCGAGCCCGAGCAGCGAGACGCGGCCGATCCCGGCGCTGGCGAGGCGGTGGGCGACATAAGCCTCCAGATCGAACTGGTAATGCCCGTCGCGCCCTTCCGCGAAGAAGCGTTCGTTGGCCGGGTCGTGTGCTTCGAAGCGGCGGGCGAAGGCCGCGTCCACTTCGTAGCTGGCGCGCGCGATGCACGGGCCGATCGCGGCGACGATGCGCTCGCGCTTGGCGCCGAGGGCTTCCATCGCGAGGATCGTCGCGTCGGTGACGCCGTCGATCGCGCCCTTCCACCCGGCATGCGCCGCGCCGACCACGCCGGCGTCACGGTCGGCGAACAATACCGGCGCGCAATCGGCGGTAAGGATGCCGAGCGCGAGACCGGGACGATCGGTCACCAGCGCATCGGCGCGCGGGCGCAGCCGGTCTTCGAAGGGGGCGCGCACCGTCACGCAATCGGCGGAGTGAATCTGATAGAGCGTGACGAGCGCCGCGCCGGGCAGCACCGCTTCGGTGGCCAAGCGGCGGTTCTCGGCGACGGCAGCGGCATCGTCGTCCGATCCGATCCCGACGTTCAGGCCAGCGTAAATCCCGGTCGAGGCGCCACCGGTGCGCCCGAGAAAGCCATGCGCTACGCCGTCGAGCGTGGGCGCGCGGATCACCTCGACGCTCACAGCACCAGCCGCATCAGATTGTCGTCGTCGACCGTCTCGCCGACGCGAAAGGCGATGCGGCCGATGTCTTCGAATCCGTATTTCTCGTAGAAGCGATGCGCGCGGTGATTGTCGACATAGACGCTGAGGATCACCTCCTTCGCGCCGTGGCTGCGTGCGTGTTCCAGCGCCCAGGCCATCAGTTCCTGCGCGACGCCCTGGCCGTGCCATCCGCTCAGCACATAGAATTGGTAGAGCTCGATCGCGTCGGGCCGCCATTCGCCGGGGAAGGTGACCGGCCCCATTTTGACGAAGCCGATGATCTCCTCATCAGCAAGTGCGAGCCGGATCGCGAAATCGGGGTCGGAGAGCTGCGAGGGCAGACCGTTCGCGCCGAACGCTTCGTCGAGGAAGGCGGCGAGGTCCGACTGGCGATAGAGCGTGCCGAACGTCTCGGTAAAGGAGCGCCGCGCCATGGCGGCGAGCGGCGCGCCGTCGATCGCGCGGGCGTCGCGATAGGTGATCATGCAAAACCTTCCGGATTGGGCCAGTCCGGCGCGGTGACGGCGAGGACCTGAAAAAGCGTGCCCATGTCCTGCGTCAGGCGGGTTTTGTCCACGGCGATCTGATTGGCGCGGTCCGGCGCCGCCTTGGCGAGCGCCGCCGCGCGCGCATCGATGCCGAGCGCGGTCAGGAAAGCGCCTTGGCCGACCGGCCCCGCGATCCGCGCGCGCTCGACCAAAGCGGCGGCCGCAAGCGTGCCGAAATCGACATGCGCGGTCAGGTCCTGCTCGCCGGGCAGGTCATAGGGATTGGCGAACGCGTGGCCGCGCACCGCCTGCAGCGTGTCCCCGAGCGCCGGGCCATCATAGCCGTAATCGATCGCGAGCAGCGCGCCGCCCTGCGCAACGATCCGCTGCGCCAGGCCGCGCAGAATGGCGACGCTGGCGGGGGACGTTTCGATCACCGATCCGGCGGCGGCATCGCGTAACGGTTCGGGGATAACCGAATCGGGCACTTGCTTGCCCGCGATCGGCAGGAACAGCGTGTCCTGGCACGCGACCAGCCGCTCGAACCAGCCTTCACGCCCGCGCACCAACTGCCGGATCGGCAGCGCGTCGAAAAATTCGTTGGCGATGACGATCAGCGGTCGATCGGTCGGGAGTGTATCGATCGCATCGTGCAAAGTCGCGTGCGGCAGCCGTTCGGCTTGCGCCGCGCGCAGCACCGGGCTGGTCTCGACCAGATGCACTGGCGGCGCGAATCCGGCCTTTGCCATCGCGCGCAGCGCATCGGCGCTGAGCGTGCCGCGACCGGGGCCGAGCTCGACCCAGGCTGCCTCGGGGCGTCCGGCGCGGCTCCACAGGTCGGCGGCCCACAGCCCGATCAGTTCGCCGAACATCTGGCTGATTTCGGGGCTGGTGGTGAAATCGCCGCCAGCGCCGAGCGGATCGCGCGTGGCGTAATAGTGCTGGTTCGCGGCTGCCATGAACTGCGCGAGCGAGATCGGACCCGCGAGCGTGATTGCGCGCGCAAGGCGGTCGGCTAGGTTGGCCTCGGGTGTCTCCCTGTTTCCGTTCGGCCCCGGGCCTGATGCGGGGTTGTCGAAGCCCTGCTCTTCTTCTGTGGCCGCGCTCAAGAGGAGAACAGCCCTTCGATAGGCTCAGGGCGAACGGAAAACTTTGCGTTCGGAGTTATCACGCGACGCTCTCGGTCCCGGCGATCGGCTCGACGCGGGTGCGGCGGCCCTTGGCGGTGGCGATCAGATACAGCCCGGCGACGATCATCGGGAGGGTCAGCACCTGGCCCATATGAATCGTGTCGGCGAAGAACCCGTTCGCCCAGAAGCGGAACTGCGCATCGGGCTCGCGGAAGAATTCGACCGTGAAGCGCGCCAGACCATAGCCCAACAGAAAAAGCCCGACGAGCTTGCCCGGCTCGTAGCGCGCCTTCGTCCGCCAGAAGGCGAACCACAGGATCGCGAACAAAGCGATGCCCTCCAGCCCCGCCTCATAGAGTTGGCTGGGATGGCGTGCAGGTTCGAGCATTCCTGCGCCGACCGTATCGGGAAAGACGATCGCCCACGGAACATCGCTCGGCTTGCCCCACAATTCGCCATTCACGAAATTGGCGAGGCGTCCGAAAAACAGACCGAACGGCACCGCGCAGGCGAGATAATCGTGAACCCGCAACCAATCGAGCTTATGCGCCCGCGCGAACAGAATGATCCCGATCGACGTGCCGATCATCCCGCCGTGGAACGACATGCCGCCATCCCACAGCCGGAAGAGGCCGAGCGAGAACAGCAATTGCGGCGCGTAGAACAGGGCATAGCCGATCCGTCCGCCGAGGATGATGCCAAGCGTCGCGTAGAACACCAGATCGTCGGCATGACGCCGCGCCATCGGCGCTCCCGGCTGCGCGATCAGCTTGAGCAGGTACCACCAGCCGACGACGATGCCGGTGATGTAGGCGATCGAATACCATTTGATGTCAAAATTAATGATCCAGAAATGAATCGGCAGCGCGACCTTGCTTAGGTGAAGGTCGGTGAAATGCAGATGCTGCGTGCCGCTCGCCACGGCGACATCGAAGATCGGGCCGAGGGCCGGTTGAAGATGGGACAGGATCAAGGCTTTTCCCCGGAGGTTTGCGCCTCCATAAAGGCGCTAAGCAATAAGACCAAGTGGAGAGCATGGATGCCGAGCAAACTGGACCTGCGGATGGATGCGGCGCTCGCTGCGCTGACCGGGGCGGGCGGGCCGCTCGCGCTGGGCGCGGTTACGGTCGACGGGATCGAACTGCCGCTGATCACTGGCGTGCCGCAGACGTTGCCGCCCTATTTCGCGCATTACTGCGCCGAACATGCCGAAAAGACCTTTCTGGTTGCGGGTGCGGAACGGCTGACCTTCGCCGACGTTCATGCCGCCGCCAGCCGGGTCGCGCGGGCGCTGGTGGCGACGCACGGCGTGCAGCCGGGCGACCGCATCGGCATTGCGATGCGCAACTCGCCGTCGTGGATCGTGCTCTACATGGGCATCCTGATGGCGGGTGGCGTTGCGACCTTGCTCAACGGCTGGTGGCAATCCGAGGAACTGGGCAATGCGATGGCCGATGTCGAATGCAGCATCGTCTTCGCCGATCCGCCGCGCGCCAAACGCCTTGCCGCGATCCCCGACCTGAAGACCGTGGTCGTAACGATCGATGATGTGCAGCCGCTGGCGACTGCGCTTGACGGTCTGTCCGTCGATGGCGATGTCGCGCTTCCGACGGTCGCGCCGACCGATCATGCCACGATCCTGTTCACCTCGGGCTCGACCGGTCAGTCGAAGGGCGCGATCAGCGATCATCGCGCGGTGACGCAAGCGGTGTACAATTACCTGGCGCAGGCGCTGGTCATGCTCGGTATCACCAGCGAGGACGGCAACCCGCCGGTCGGGCAGCCCGCGACCCTGCTTAACGTGCCGCTATTTCATGTCACCGCCGAGGTGCCGGTGTTCCTGCAAAGCTTCGCGATGGGCCGCAAATTGGTGCTGATGCCGAAATGGGATGCCGAGGAGGCGATGCGGCTGATCCAGGCAGAGCAGGTCAGCTATTTCGTCGGCGTGCCGCTGATGAGCTTCGAGATCCTGACGCACCCCAAGCGCGGCGAATACGATCTGTCGACCGTCACCGATTTCGCGGCGGGCGGCGCGCCCCGCCCGGTCGAGCATGTCCGCCGCATTGCCGAGGAAATGGGCGGGCCGAAACCGCTGCTCGGCTATGGCCTGACCGAGACCAACGGCATCGGCTGCGGCAATTTCCGCGACAATTATCTCGACAAGCCCAATTCGACCGGGCGCGCCTCCCTGCCGCTGGTCGGTCTCGCGATCCTCGACGGATCGGGCAATCCGGTCGCGCAAGGGCAGCGCGGCGAGGTTGCGATTCGCTCGATCTGCAACTTCAGCGAATATTATGGTCGGCCCGATGCGACCGCGGCGGCGTTCACGCCCGACCGCTACTTTCTGACCGGCGACATCGGCTATGTCGATGCCGACGGCTATCTGTTCATCGTCGATCGCAAGAAGGACATCATTATCCGCGGCGGCGAGAATATCTCGTGCCAGGAAGTGGAAGCCGCGATCTACGAACATCCGGCAGTGGCCGAGGCGGCGGTGTTCGGTCTGCCCGACGAACGCTTCGGCGAAGTGCCGGGCGCGGTGGTGCTGGCACGTGCCGGGGAGACCCTGAACACCGAGGAACTGTGCGCCTTCCTGTTCGCGCACATCGCGGCGTTCAAAGTGCCGCAGCGGATCTGGTTCGTGGACGAAGCGCTGCCGCGCCTGGGAACCGAGAAGATCGACAAGGTATCGCTGCGGACCAAATACCGCGCGATCGCGGCAGCGGAGGTGGTCGAGGCGGTGGGAGCGTAGCGAGCCAACATCTACCGTTCGTGCTGAGCTTGTCGAAGCATTGCGCTCTCCGCGCGCAACGTCGCGCGGGGAGAGGTGTCCTTCGACAGGCACAGGGCGAACGGGAGAGGTGATTTACCCCGCTTCGTGCGCGCTGCTGACCAGGAGCTTGTCGATCCGGCGGCCGTCGAGATCGACCACTTCGAACTTCCACCCCTGCTCGACAAAGCTTTCGCCCTCGCCCGGCAAGTGCCGGAATACCGCGAGCGCGAGGCCGGCAACGGTCGCGTAATCGCGTTCCTCGGGCAGATCGATCCCGAGCCGTTCGGCCAGCGCATCCGCCGCCATGTGCCCGGCGACGAGCAGCGATCCGTCGTCGCGCGTCACCACGGTCGGCGCATCTTCGGGGTCCGCGTCCGAGGCGAATTCGCCGGCAATCGCCGCTAGTAGATCGGCCGGCGTCACGATCCCTTCGAAATGGCCATATTCGTCGTGGATCAGCGCCATCGGCACCTCGGCCTGGCGCAGCGCGTCGAGCGCGTCCATCGCGTCGATCTGATCGAGCACGATCGGCGCCTGCCGCATCAGCGTGCGGACGTCGAGGGGCTCGCCCTTGAACAAGGCGACCGCGATATCGCGCGCCTGCACCACGCCGATGACGGCATCGACCGATCCTTCGGCGACCGGCAAGCGGCTGTGCGAGGCCTCGACCAGCGCAGCGCGAAGACCCGCGTCGTCGAGCGTCGCGTCGATCCATTCGATGTCGGTGCGCGGCGTCATGACCTCGCGCACGGGACGATCGGCCAGACGCACCACGCCCGAGATGATCGAGCGCTCATGCTCTTCGATCACGCCCGACTTGCTCGCCTCGGCAACGATGAGGTGCAGCTCCTCGGCGGTGACATGCTCTTCCGATTCGCGCTTCAGGCCCATCAGGCGGAACAGCGCACCGCTCGACGAATCAAGCAGCCACACGACCGGCGCGGCACCCCAGGCGAGCGCCATCAACGGCGCCGCCATCGCCGCCGCGATCGGCTCGGGCGCGCGCAACGCGATCTGCTTGGGAACCAGTTCGCCGACGACGAGCGACAGATAGGTGGTGATGCCGATCACGATTGCGAAAGCGATCGACTGGGTCGCCTCGGCGCTGAGCCCGATGAAACCCATCCGCGCCGCGACCGGCCCGCCAAGGCTCGCGCCCGAATAGGCACCGGCGAGGATGCCGATCAGCGTGATGCCGACTTGCGTGGTCGAGAGGAACTTGCCCGGGTCAGCCGCGAGCGCCAAAGCAGCGCGCGCGCCGCGCCTGCCGGTGCGCGCCATCGCCTCCAGCCGCGCCTTGCGCGACGAAACGATCGCGAGTTCCGACATGGCGAAAACGCCGTTCAACACGATCAGCGCGAAGATGATCGCGACGTCGATCCACGGGAAGGGAGGCAAGGGGTGCATGATGCTTGCACCTTCCTTCGCGCGATTCGGACGAATTCACAACCGTCGCTTTATTTTCGAATGTTGCTGAGCTGCGGCCTCAGCGGCGTGTTACGAAGAAATCCCGGAGTAACGCCGCAGCCTCGCCCTCGCCGATGCCCGCGAACACTTCGGGCCGATGGTGGATCGTGGATTGGCCGAACAGCAGCGGGCCGTGATCGACCGCGCCGCCTTTGGAGTCGCTTGCGCCATAATAGAGCCGCGCGATTCGGGCGTGGGCGATGGCACCGGCACACATTGCGCACGGCTCCAGCGTCACCCAAAGATCGCAATCGCTCAGCCGATCGGACCCGATCGCCGCCGCCGCAGCGCGAATCGCCAGCATTTCGGCGTGCGCGGTGGGATCATGCAGCGCGCGGGGCGCGTTGGCGGAGGTTGCGATGATTCGCCCCTGATGCACCACCACCGCGCCGACCGGGACTTCGCCTGCCTGAGCGGCAGCAGCGGCGGCATCAAGTGCGGCACGCATCGGGGCGGGGAGCGGGATCACCCGCGCGCCATGCCCGAACACGCCCCGAATCGCCAGAGCACCGCCAGAGCGGAGGCTCGCGATACCTTAGCGCGTGGTGACGGTGTTGCCGTCAGCGTCGGTCGGCTTGGTGACCTTGAGCGTCGGCACTTCGATCGTCTTGGTCGTAGTCCCCACGGTCGGGACCTCGACCTGCTTCTCGGTCGTGCCGAGCTCGACCGTCGCCATATTGGCGGTCACCTCGGGAGCCTTGCCGCCATTGACGCTGATGGTCGGCAGCGATCCGGCCTTGGTGCCGATCTGCAACATGCCGAGCGAGACCAAGGCAACGACGATTAGGGCGGCGAGGCCGACCAGGGCTAAAAGGAAACGCATGGGCTTTTCTCCTGTTGAGCCCGTCAGCCGGGCGCATTCGATCCGTTTCCGTAACCAAACGCGGCGTTTGCCGGTTCGTTGCATCGCTGTGATACGTCAGAAAGCTGTATCCATCGCTTCGGACGGCGCACGATGTTGACCTGCCCCCCTGCTTTCGGTATGCGCCCCGCCTTCTCGAGCCTCGTTACGGGCTCGCTCATCGAATCAGGAATTCACGATGGCCCGCATCTGCGAACTGACCGGCAAGGGCCGGATGGTCGGAAACAACGTTTCCCACGCGAACAACAAGACGAAGCGCACGTTCCTGCCGAACCTGCAGAACGTCACGCTCATCTCGGACGCGCTGGGCACCAGCGTGAAGCTGCGCGTTTCGGCGCATGGCCTGCGTTCGGTCGAGCATGTCGGCGGGCTGGATAACTGGTTGGTCAAGACCACCGACGACAAGCTGTCGCTGCGCGCTCGTCGCCTGAAGCGCGACGTCGCGAAGAAGCTGACCGCCGCCACCTCGGCTGCCGCCTAAACCTTTATTTCGTCCGGTTCCGCTTCGGCGGGACCGGATCAAGCCTGAATTTCAGCAGCATACTGCGCTGAACCGGCAGCTGGTTGTCGTCCGACACCAGCCATATGATCGTCGCGCCCTTTTCCTGCGTCGTCGTCACCCCTTCGAAATTGTCGTGGATCAGCGGTGCGGCCAGCGTGGCGATGTCGTGCCCGCGCACCGTCGCGCCGGGGCGCACATGTGCGGGGTCGATCACGGTTAGTACATTGGAGAAGCGCGCCCAGGCGAAGCCGCGGTTGAGGATCAACCAGCGCCCGTCGGGCAGCACCGTCATGTCGCTGGGATTATAGCCCTCAGGCGGCAGATAGTTGAAGCGGAAGCCGCTGCGTGGGTGTAGCACGGGATCGCCGTAGAAGACGATGCCGCCGCGTCCGCGCGCGTGCGGCCAGGGGTCGGTCTCGTCGATCGTCGCCATCCCGCCGCCGGGCAGCAGCGTCATCGCCTCGGGGCCGGAATTCTCGCCCCATTTACGCATCGCCGGCGGCCGGACATGCGCCTTGGCGCGCGTGAAGCCGGGGGCATAGCGCCACAGGGCATTATAATTCTCGAACCCGACCCAGATATCGCCGGTGCGCGGATCGACGCTCATCGACTCGCTGTCGCGACTGCGCTTCGTCCAGCCGGTGCCGGGACCGCCGGGCAGATCACCGAAGCTAGCGTCCTGCAGCGTCCAGTCGGGGCGGAGCGTAAAGCGAACGATGTTGCCGCCGTCGCTGAGCAACGTGAAGCGGTTGCCCGCAACCGATAGCGACGAGAAGCCGCCAAAGGCCGGATCGTGGCTCGACAGTTTGATCCCGCCCAGCCACACCAGATTGCCGACGCGGCGGACGCGCGGGTCGCGGTCGAGCGATACCGGAGTCGCGCGCACGTCCGCGATTCGTCCCAGCACCGGGCGATGCACCGGGCGCGATCCTTCGGGGACCAACACCAGCACCAGCAAGAGCGACCACACTATCCGCATCCCATGCTCCTGCGGGAGAGCGACGTGGCGTGCAACCGCTCTCGTGCCGGCGCCCCATTGGATGAACGGCGGCTAACAACCCCATTCAGGCTTGTCTCAGAGCGACTCGGTCATAACCGCATCATCGGAAACGGCCCAACCGGCCCCGAACAGGAGACGTACCATGATGAAGAAGCTCACGCTCGCCGCCACCGCGCTGGCCATGACTGCGACCGGTTTGGCCGCAACCCCCGCCGCCGCACAGCGCTACGACAGCCAGGCCTATGCCTATGACCAGGCCTATCGCGATGGCTACAACCGCGACGATGTCGATTACCGCCGCGATTATCGCGACGATCGCCGCGGTTACTATCAGGACCGCCGCTACTATCAGGATCGCCGTTACTACAACCAGTCGCGCAATCGTTGCCGCAGCGACCAGGGCACGATCATCGGCGCGATTGCGGGCGGTCTGCTCGGTAACGTCGTCGCCGGGAGCGGGAGCCGCGCGCTCGGCACCGTGCTGGGGGCAGGCGGCGGTGCGCTGGCCGGCCGTGCGATCCAGCGGGATGGGTGCCGGTAAGGCCGGGTGAAGGGGCGGCCTGTCCGCCCCGGCGCTCGCGGAAGCGAGCGTCACCCGGCCCGGACGGCGGGCCGCTCCCCGAGCGGACCCGACCGACGGCGGCTTGGCCGTCGTCGACCCGACCGGCGCTGAACAGTTTTACAGTTACCCCCGTGTAGCGTAGCCGGGGGGACGGGGTCGGCCTTTCCTCGAGAAGGTCGGCCCCGTTTGGTTTTTGGAAGTGGCGGTTTTTCCCCATCCGCCGTTCGCCCTGAGCTTGTCGAAGGGCTGTCCTTCTTGCTTCCAACGAGCGTGTACGTAGCGCCGCCGACGGCAAAGCCGCCGGCCGTGCCGGGCGTTCGCGCGGTGCGCGATCGGGGCGGACGTGGCCGCCCCTGCGCCCGTCAGTACATATGCTGACCGCCATTGATGCTGAGCGTCGATCCGGTAACGAACCCACCCGCATCGCAGCACAGGAAGGTTACCGCGCGAGCGATTTCCTGCGCCTGGCCCAGACGACCCACGGGAATCTTGGCAACGATCTTCTCCAGCACGTCCGACGGCACTGCCGCGACCATGTCGGTGTCGATATAGCCCGGCGCGATCGCGTTGACGGTCACGTTGAACTTCGCGCCTTCCTGCGCCAGCGCCTTGGTGAAGCCATGAATGCCCGATTTGGCGGCGGCGTAGTTAACCTGGCCATACTGACCGGCCTGGCCGTTGATCGACCCGATATTGACGATCCGCCCCCATTTGCGCTCGCGCATGCCCGGAAACACGCCCTTCGCCATGTTGAAGCAACCGCCGAGATTGGTGTCGATCACCTCTTTCCACGCCTGATAGGTAAGCTTCATGATCGTGCCGTCGCGCGTGATGCCGGCATTGTTGACCAGCACGTCGATCGGCCCGAGATCGGCGGCAACGCGCGCGCAGCCGTCCTGGCAGGCGTCGTAGTCTGCGACGTCCCATTTATAGGCAGCGATTCCGGTGCGTTCGGTGAATTCCCGCGCGCGGTCGTCATTGCCGGCATAGGTCGCGGCCACGGTCATCCCGGCCTCCTTCAACCCAAGACTGATCGCCTCGCCGATGCCGCGCGTTCCGCCGGTTACGATTGCCACGCGTGCCATATGTCTCTCCTCCTTGGATCTTCGTCCGCCGGGGGTACGCTAGGCGGGGGCGACCCACCCTTCAAGTTCCCGCGCCAGTAAACCTTGTAACATACGAATGCCGACATCGCTGTCGTTGAGGCATGGGATGTAGGCGAAGTGCGTTCCGCCCTTTTCCTCGAAGCTCTCCTTGCCCCGAATCGCCAGCTCCTCCAGCGTTTCCAGGCAATCGGCGGAGAATCCGGGGGCAAAGATCGCGATCTTGGTGATGCCCTTTTCCGGCAGTTCTTCCAGCGTCGTATCGGTCGCCGGATCGAGCCATTTGGCGCGGCCGAAGCGCGACTGGAACGACACGATCAGCGGCTTGCCCAGCCGTTCGCCCAGCAAGCGTCCGGTCTTCTGGCAATGGCAGTGATAGGGATCGCCCAATTCGAGGGTACGCTGCGGCATACCGTGGAAGCTCGCGACGATCGCTTGCGGTTCGAAATCGAGCTTCGCCACTGCCGCCTCGATCGATTGGGCAAGCGCCTCGATATAGGCGGGATCGTCATAATAAGGCGGAAGCGTGCGAATCGCCGGCTGCCAGCGCATCTTGGCGAGCGTTTCGAACACCTTGTCATTGGCGGTCGCGGTCGTCGCGCCGCAATATTGCGGGTAAAGCGGCGCGATCAGGATGCGGTCGCACCCGGCGTCTTTCATCGCCTGCACGCGCTCCGGAATCGACGGCTTGCCGTACCGCATCGCCCAGTCGACCATCACATTGGGGCCGAACGCGCCCTGCAAAGCGGCATTCTGCGCCTTGGTGATCGCGGCGAGCGGCGACCCGTCGTCGCTCCACACCTGGGCATAGGCCTCGGCCGATTTGGCCGGGCGGGTGTTGAGGATGATGCCGCGCAAGATCGGCTGCCACAGAATCGCCGGGATTTCGACGACGCGGCGATCCGACAGGAATTCGAGCAGATAGCGCTTCACCGATTTCACGTCCGGCCCGTCGGGCGTGCCGAGATTGGTCAGCAGCACGCCGACTTTCCGCGCGCGGACCGGCGGATGCTCGGGCGGGAGCAGCTCGGGCGGGAGAGCAGGCGGCAGGACAGGCGGCATCAGACGGTTCCGGGAACGAGCGGCAGGGTCCGCAAGCGTCCCCCCGTAGCGGCTTGCAGCGCGTTGGCAATCGCTGGCGCAACCGGGGGCACGGCGAGTTCGCTCACCCCGCCCGGCTCCGCCTCGCTCGGGATCAGTTCGACGGTGATGTCGGGTGTGTCGGCGAGCCGGGGCAGGCCAAGCGCGCCGAAGCTGCGCGCCTGCGCCAGATTGGCCTTAAACCCGGTCGCACCGCCGATCGCCGCGGCCATGCCGAACAGCAATCCGCCCTCGATCTGCTGCTTGACCACGTCGGGATTGACCTGCCGCCCGCAATCGATCGCGGCGACGATGCGGTCGACGCTGACCGCTTGCCCCTCACCGACATGCGCCTCGACCAGCACGGCGATGTGGCTTCCTCGGAAGCTGTGGCAGGCGATGCCCTGGCCGCTGCCCGCGACGCCGCCCTCCCATCCGCCGAGCGAGGCCGCGGTCGACAGGCAGCGCGCCAGCCGCGCATCGCCGCCGAGCATCCCGATGCGGTAAGACAGCGGCTCCGTCCCCGCCAGATGCGCGAGTTCGTCGAGGAAACACTCGGTGAAGAAAGCGGTGTAGCTATGCGCGCCCGACCGCCAATGCCCGGTCGGCACGCCGATGTCGGCCACGTGATGGTCGATCGCAACGGCGGGAATGCGATACATCGGCCTGGCGCCACCAACGGCATAGGGATCGCCCGCGCCCGACAGCGACAGCGCGGTGCTGATCTGCCGATCCTGCGCGAACAGTCGGCGGGCCAGCTGTTGCCCGGTCGCTGGGGCCGCGATCTGCGCCCGCCACGCGAGGAGTTGCCCGTTCGATCCCAGTCGCGCGGTCATCCGCGCGCGCGCCGGGGGGCGGAAACGATCGTGCAGCGAATCCTCGGCGCGGCTCCACACCAATTGCACGGGCTGTTCAAGCGTCTTGGCGAGCACCGCCGCCTGGGCGACGCATTGCGTTTCCAGATTCGCGCCGAACGACCCGCCGATCAGCATCGGGTGGACCACCACGGCGTCCTCGCTGATCCCGATCGCGGCGGCGGCACTGCGTGCGAGACCGATCGCCTGGGTCGGCACCCACAGGTCGAGCCGGCCGCCACGGATTTGCGCGGTCGCGGTCATCGTTTCGATCGCAGCATGCGGCGCGAGGCCGACGTGGTACTCGGCAGTGACCAGCTTGGCGTCCTTGAACGCCGCGTCCACGTCCCCGACCTGCGCGATGCGCGTGCCGGGCGCGTCGAGCGCGGCCTTCAGCGCGGCCGCGATGCTGGCATCGTCCACCCGCCCACCGCGCGTTTCGAAGCGCGGGGCCATTGCGTCGAGCGCCCGGTTCGCCGCCCACCAAGTCGTGGCGACCGCGGCGACCCAGCGATCGTTGGTGACGACATGCCGCACGCCGACGATGCGGTCCGCGGCGGCGCGATCGACGCGCACCAGCTTGCTGTCGCCGACCGGCCCCTGGCGGATGCTGGCAAAGAGCATGTCGGGCAGGCGGATGTCGCCCGCGAAATTGGCCGACCCGTCAATTTTCGACGGTGCGTCGAGCCGGGGGACCGATTGGCCATAGAGCCGGTTGGTCGCATCGCCGCGCAAGGGGAGCGGATCGGGCAGGGGGCGGTCGCCGAAATCGCGCGCCGCCTCCGCCGCCAGTTCAGCGAAGCGCAGCTTGTTCCTGCCCTGCGTTACGAAGCCGTCCCCGGTCGCGCAGGTCTGCCAATCGACCTTCCAGCGTGCGGCGGCCGCCTTGCACAACAGGATGCGCGCCGCCGCCCCGGCCGCGCGCAACGGATCCTCGAAACTGCGCACCGAGCTCGATCCGCCAGTGAACATCAGGCCGCTGTCCACGCCATGACGATCGCGCCACGCCTTCATCAGCGCGTCGCCCCCATTTTCGAGCAGTTCTTCCGCGCCGAATGGGTTGGCGTAGAGTGGGTTAAGCGGGGCGGGTTCGACCGCGACGGTGCGCCAGTCCGCGCCAAGTTCGTCGGCGACGATCTGCGGTAGGGTGGTGTAGACGCCCTGGCCATGTTCGGCCTGCGGCACCGCGACCGCGACATGGCCGTCGTCGCCGATCTTGATCCACGCGTCGAACACCGTCTCGCCCTGATCTGCGGTCAGATTGGGCAGATATTTCCGCGGCCACAGGTTCCACGCCACGACCAGCCCGATCCCGGCGCCGCCGCCGATCAGCAGCGAACGGCGATCGATCCGGGGAAGCGAAGGCGCGGGCATTGCCTTGCTGTATCGCGGCTATGCAGGCGGCGAAAGGGGCGTGCGCCTATCCGCCCAATTTGCCGAACGCGGCCTCATATCCGGCCACGTCCCCGGCGGCGAGCAGCTTGGCCTGCTCGATCCAGCGATCGCGGGCCATGCGGCCCTGGAAGGTACCGAGCGTCGCGTCGAGCTCTGCCGCTTGCGCGGGCGTCAGCGCCGCGACCTGATCGACACGCGTGATGCCGCGTTCTGCGAGCGTGGCGGCGAGTTTCGGGCCGAGGCCCTTGATCCGGGTCAGTTCGGAAGCGCCGGAGTCCATGGCGGGGGCTGCGGGGGCAGCGACCACAGCAGCGGAGGCGTCCGGGGCGGGGGTGCGTTCAGTTGCTGCGTCGCTGACTGCCCCGTCGCTCGAAACCGTTGTCGGCACGGTGGTCGCGCCATGCGCCTCGGCAACTGCAAAGTCCTGAAGGACCTGTTCCTGCGCGGCCTTGCGCTGCCGCTTCAGCCGCATTCCCCACCAGATGCCGATGACGGTCAGCACCGCCAGCACCACGATCAGGATAAGGTGGGTGGTGGTGATCGATGCCATCATGTCGATCGCCTGATTCGGATTTTGCGGGCCGTCGGCCATGAAAATGCTCCTGTAAGTCCAGCCAGATAACGCTTTCGATCAGCTTGGGTCGCGCGCAATCTCACGCCAGCCGATGTCGTTGCGATAGAAGCCGCCGGTAAAGTCGATCGCGGTTAGCGCGCGGTACGCATCGGCCTGCGCATCGGCGATCGTCGGCCCGGTCGCGGTGACCGCGAGCACGCGCCCGCCTGCGGTAACGATCTGACCGTCTAGCGCGCGCGTTCCGGCCTGGAACACCGTCGCGCCCTTGGCTTCGGCGGCGGCGATTCCGTCGATCTGCGCCCCGGTCTCGGGCGTGCCGGGATAGCCCTTGGCGGCCATTACCACGGTAAGAGCTGCCTCTTTGCGCCATTTCGCCGGCCCGCGTTCGCCCAGCGTCCCCGTCGCCACCGCCAGCAGCACCTCCAGCAGATCCTCGTCCAGCCGCGCCATCAGCACCTGGCACTCCGGGTCGCCGAAGCGCGCGTTATATTCGATCAGCTTGGGGCCATCGGCGGTCAGCATCAGCCCGGCATAAAGCACGCCGGAAAAGGGCGTTCCCGCCGCCGCCATCGCGGCCACGGTCGGGCGCACGATCTCGTCGAGCGCGCGCGTCTCCAGTGCGGATGTCAGGACGCGCGCAGGGCTGTACGCGCCCATCCCGCCGGTGTTGGGTCCGGTATCGCCATCGCCGACACGCTTGTGATCCTGCGCGGTACCGAAGGGCAGGATGTCCTTGCCGTCGGTCAGCACGAACAGACTGACTTCCTCGCCCTCCAAGAATTGCTCGATCACTGCTTCGCCGCCGCGCGCGCCGAACAGGTCGGCGAGCGCCGCCTCGGCTTCCTCGCGTGTCATGGCGACGGTCACGCCCTTGCCCGCGGCGAGCCCATCGGCCTTGATAACCACCGGCGCGCCGAACTTGTCGAGCGCCGCGCGCGCCTCGGCACGGCTGGTGGCGTGGATATAGCCTGCGGTGGGAATACCCGCCGCATCGCAGATGCGCTTGGTGAAGGCCTTCGATCCCTCCAACTGCGCAGCGGCCTTATTCGGTCCGAACACCGCGATGCCCGCCGCGCGGAGACTGTCGCCCAAGCCGTCGACCAGCGGTGCCTCCGGCCCGATGACGACGAGTTCAATCGCCTTGTCTGCGCAAAACGCGGTCACCGCGGCATGGTCCGCCACGTCCAGCGCCACGATCTCGGCACGCGTCGCAATGCCCGGATTGCCGGGTGCCGCGAACAGAGTATTGAGGCGCGACGATTGCGCGAGCTTCCAGGCGAGCGCATGTTCGCGACCACCCGAACCGATCAGCAGGACATTCAATGGCGGACCCTCAAAGCGACGTGTTGTTCGATGCAGCAGCGCGCCTGCTAGCGGACAGCGCGCCCGACGACAACGCGGGTGCGCCCGTTAATTCGGTGATGGGCGTCGGCGAGCTTGCCAACAAGCTGAAGCGCGTGGTGGAGAACGAATTCGGCCATGTCCGCCTGCGCGGCGAGATTTCAGGCTATAAGCGCGTCGCCTCGGGCCATGCCTATCTGAGCCTGAAGGACGAAAACGCGGTCATCGACGGCGTGATTTGGAAGGGGAACGTCGCGCAATTGGGCTTCACCCCGCAGGACGGGGCGGAGGTGATCGCGACCGGCAAGGTGACCACGTATCCGGGGCGTTCCAAGTACCAGATCGTGATCGACCGCATGGAATTGGCGGGCGAGGGCGCGCTGATGGCGTTGCTCGAAAAGCTGAAGGCGAAACTGGCGGCGGAGGGGTTGTTCGCCGCCGCCGCCAAGAAGCGCCTGCCGTTCCTGCCGACACGGATTGGCGTCGTCACCTCGCCCACCGGCGCGGTGATCCGTGACATCCTCCACCGACTCGAGGATCGCTGCCCCAGCCATGTGCTGGTGTGGCCGGTCAAGGTGCAGGGTGCTGGCTCCGCCGCCGAAGTCGCCGCTGCGGTGCGCGGGTTCGATGCGATGCCGCCGGAAACGCGGCCCGACCTCGTCATCGTCGCGCGCGGCGGCGGCTCGATCGAGGATCTGTGGTCCTTCAACGAAGAAGTCGTCGTCCGCGCGATCGCGGCGTGCAGCATCCCGATCATCTCGGCGGTGGGCCACGAAACCGATACCACGCTCGCCGATTTTGCCGCCGATCTGCGCGCGCCCACGCCCACGGCCGCGGCGGAGATGGCGGTGCCTGTGCTCGCCGATCTGCGCCTCACGCTCGCCGGTTACGGGCAGCGTACCGAGAAATGCGCGCGGCGCTATCACCAGCGCGGGCGGGAGCGGCTGGACGCGCTGGTGCGCGTGCTGCCGCGGCGCGACGCGCTGCTCGGGCCGCAGCGGCAGCGTGCCGACGATCTCGGTGCGCGGCTCGACCGTGGGCTGGAACGGCGCGTTACGGTGGCGCGCGGGCAGCTCGACCGCTCAGGTGCGGCGCTGCGCCTGTCGACGCTGGAACGGCAGCTCGAGCGCGCGAAGGACCGCGTTGCGGCGACATGGCGGCTGGTCGAATCGCTCGGACCCAACGCGATTCTCGACCGCGGCTATGCCTTCGTCTCGGCGCGCTCCTCCGGCGCAGTGGTCGGATCGGCCGAGGCGGCGCGCGCTGCAGGCGCGGTCACGCTCCATTTCCGGGACGGGGAGGTGGACGCGAAGGTTGAGCGCAGCGGTCCCAAGGCATATGCTGCCCCCAAACCCGACCAGCCGATCCTATTGTAAGCGAGCCGCCCCTTATGCTGATGTCCAATACCGATCGCGCAGCGCGGCTTCATTTCATGGCGAACGGTTTTCGCGTGCTCAGCCCCGGCGATCACGTCGTGTGTGCGTCATCCGGCGCGCGCATTCCGCTCGACGACCTGCGCTATTGGAGCGTCGCGCGACAGGAGGCCTATGCCACGGCTGCGTTGGCAACGGCGGCGATGAGCGGATGAAGCGGCGCGGGGGGCGCTCGAAGACGATACGCTGGGCCATCGGCCTGATCGCGATGGTCGGGCTGGGCAGTTGCGAGACCGCGCCGGAGCGCCCGCAGGTCCAGCCGCTTCCCCCGACACCGGTCGAGCGCAAGCCAACCGTCCAGCCGCGCCAGGGGCCAGTGCGCGACAGTTTCAGCTATTCGGGATCGATGATTCAGGGCGGCGTCGTCATCGGCATCGCGCCGAGCGGCACGACGTTCCTCAACTTCAACGGCGCGGATGTCCCCGTCGCACGCGATGGCCGTTTCCTGATCGGCTTCGATCGCGATGCCGGGCCGACCGCAACGCTGATCGCGACGCGCGACGACGGTCGCCAGGTACGCGACACGCTGACCATCGCGCCGCGTGCGTGGGACGTGTCGCGGCTCAACAGCCTGCCCAAGATTCCGCTGCCCCAGCCCGAGTTCGAACGGCTGCGCCCTGCCGAACTCGCGCAGATCAACGCCGCGCGGCGGATCCAGTCCGATTCGCAAGGCTGGCGGCAGACCTTTCTGTGGCCGACGACGGGGCGGATCTCGACGCTGTTCGGGTCGCAGCGCATCTACAAGAATGGCGAGGCGGGATCGTATCATTCGGGTATCGACGTGGCCAAGCCGACCGGGTCGGTGATCCTCGCGCCTGCGGACGGCGTGGTGATCCTGGCGGCGGACCATCCCTTCACGCTGGAGGGCAATCTGTTGATGATCGATCACGGCGCGGGGCTGAACACCGCGTTCCTGCATCTCTCGCGCATCGACGTGCGCGTCGGGCAGCATGTCTCGCGCGGGCAACCGGTCGCCTTGTCGGGCATGACCGGGCGCGCGACCGGGCCGCATCTCCACTGGAGCCTGAAGTGGCGCGACGCCAAGATCGACCCCTTGCTCGTCGCCGGACCAATGCCGCGAAGCGAGTAAACCGTTCGTTTCGCGTGCGTTACCATTTGTTGCTATTCTGTTACAGGCTCATTCAAAAGTAGCAACAATAGCCGCACGCCCGCTTTACAGCGGCCCGAGGCGGACGCATCCAATCGCCATGTCTCGGGGGGCCGAGCATGTGTTGATGCGTCGGATCACGAGACTTGCCACTCCGTGGCGCACCGCTTGGGAAGGCGGTGCGCGCGTTACGCAAGGAACCATTTGTGACCCGAATTCCGTCTACGCTTCGTAAGCCATCCCTGCTGTCCGGCGCCGCCACGAGCGCGCTGTTGCTGTCGCTGAGCGCGGCGCCTGCCTTCGCGCAAACCACGCCGACCGCGCCTGCCGATGCCGCCACCCCCGGTTCGGCCGCGGTGCAGACGCAGGCCGCTCCGGCCGATGCGCAGGCCAATGCCGATAGCGGCCAGGACATCGTCGTCACCGGCACGATCTTCCGCCGCACCAACACCGAAACGCCGTCGCCCGTGTCGGTCATCACCGCCGCCAATATCGAAGCACGCGGCCTCAACAACACCGCCGACGTGATCCAGTCGATCTCGGCTGGCAACGGCGGCAGCGTTCCGCAGGGCTTCGGCAACGCGTTCGCTTCCGGCGCGCAAGGCGTTTCGCTGCGCGGCCTGTCGACTAACTCGACGCTTGTGCTGTTCGACGGTCTGCGTCCGGCTTACTATCCGCTCGCCGATGACGGCCAGCGCAGCTTCGTCGATCTGAACACCATTCCGGGCGCAATCATCGACCGGGTCGAGACGCTGCGCGACGGCGCGTCCTCGACCTATGGTGCCGACGCGGTTGGCGGGGTGGTCAACGTCATCCTGAAGAAGGAAATCCGTGGGATCAGCGGCAATGTCGAAGCCGGTGCGTCCGAGCGCGGCGATTCCGGGCAGCAGCGTGCGCGCCTGACCGTCGGCTATGGCAGCCTGGCCGATCAGGGTTTCAATTTCTACGTCAGCGGCGAATATCAGCATCAGAACGCGCTGTTCGCGAACCAGCGTGAATTCCCGTACAACACCAAGAACCTGTCCTCGATCCAGACCGGCGGCGGCTATACCGGAGCCAATGGCAACACCAACTTCTTCGCGCCGAACACGGCGTCGTCGAGCAGCACCACCGCAGCGGTGGTGCGTCCGGCGACCTATACCGCGGGCAACATCTTCAGCGGCGTGCCGATCGTCGGCGGCACCTACCAGGTGCTGCAGCAGGGCGGTTGCGCCGGTGCGGTCGAAACGAACATCGCGCACAGCAATGTGAACGGCCAGTATTGCGAACAGGATCTGGTCAATCGCTATGCGCAGATCCTGCCCGACCAGACCCGTTTCGGCGGCACGGCGCATCTGACCGCCAATATCGGTGCTAACGCACAGGCCTATCTGGTCGGCACTTTCTATGAGAGCATCATCCGCCAGGACCGCACGCCAAGCTCGCTGCGCTCGAACAACCCGGCCTATACCTATGGCCTGGTGCTGCCGGCGACATTGTCGAACGGGGCGCTCAACCCGCAGAACCCCTATGCCGCATCGGGCCAGGGCGCGCTGATCTTCTATCGCTTTGGGGACATCGCCTCGACGCTGAAGAACACCTCGAAGACGTATCGCATCGCGGGCGGCATCGACGGCAAGTTCGGCACCGATGGTGGCTGGGGCTATACGCTGCACGGCACCTACATGCGCACCGACCTGACGCAGGATCGCACCGGCAACATCAACATTGCCGGCCTGACCCAGGCGATCAACACCGGCGCGTACAACTTCGTCGATCCGACCCAGAATACGGCGGCAGTGCGGGCGCTGATTTCGCCGAACCAGCAGAGCAAGGCGCATTCGGAAACCGCCGAAGTGCAGGGCGTCGTGACGCACTCGTTCTTCGAACTGCCGGGTGGTCCGCTCAACGTTGGTGTCGGCGGCGAATTCCGTTACGAGAACATCTACGATCCGACGCCGAATCCGGGTTCGCAGTTCCTCGACATCAACGCCTTCTCGGCGATCGGGCATCGTTATGTCACGTCGGGCTTCTTCGAAATCAACGCGCCGGTGCTGAAGCAGCTCGAAGTCAACGTGTCGGGCCGGTACGATCACTATTCGACCGGATTCGGCCGCTTCTCGCCCAAGATCGGCGCGAAGTTCACCCCGATCCGCCAGCTGGCGATCCGCGGCACCTATTCGGAAGGCTTCCGCGCGCCGTCGATCCCGGAGACGAGCGGCAACGTCATCGGCTTCGTCAACTACACCCCGCCCAAGGCGACGCAGGACGCGCATGGCGGCAATTCCTATGTCGGCACGTACAGCCTGGGCCTGAACTCGGTCGGCAACCCGAACCTGAAGCCGGAAACCTCGCGCAGCTTCACGGCTGGCGCGGTGTTCCAGCCGGTGCGCTGGCTCAGCCTGACGGTGGATTACTACAACATCCACAAGAAGGACCTGATCTTCAATCCGGCGGACTCGACCTATGCCAACACCTATCTGAACGGCGGTACGCTGCCGGCTGGCATCACGGTCACGCCGAACCCGGTCGATCCGGCCTTCCCCGGCCTGCGTCCGACGCCTGCCTTCATCAACGCGGCCTATATCAACGGTCAGTCGTTGCAGACCTCGGGTATCGACGGTCAGATTTCGGCGAGCGTTCCGCTGGGCAACGGGATCAAGTTCACCTCGGCGCTCGAGGGCACGTTGATCCTGGAATATAAGGTCAACACCGGCGTCAACGGCGTGTACGACTATCTCGGTACGCTTGGGCCGTACAACACGACCTCGGCATCGGGCACGCCGCGGTGGCGCGCCAACTGGCAGAACACGGTGGAAGCAGGCCCCTATTCGTTGACCGCGACGACCTATTTCACCAGCGGGTACAAGGGCTATGCCGCCGACTATAACGGCGTCGGCAGCTGCGGACCGAACGACACGCCGGCCTCGACCTATCTCTACAATGGAGATGTGTCGCGGGTTGCGGGCAATGCGCTGCAGTGCACGGTCAAGCACTTCCTCAGCGTCGATCTGAACGGCACGGTGAAGGTGAACGACAAGTTCTCGTTCTACATGGTCGTGCAGAACCTGTTCGATGCCAAGGCACCGTTCGATCCGAACACCTATGGCGGCAACAACTACAACCCGGCCTGGGCCGCATCCGGCATCATCGGCCGCGCGTTCAAGGCAGGTGCCAACTTCAAGTTCTAAGCTTACCAAGCGAGGGCCTGGGAAGGGGCGGTTCCGGAAACGGAGCCGCCCCTTTCGTTTGGCACGCTCAGGCGACGCTGAGTTCCAGCTTGCCGTCACCCTCATCGACCTTGACCGTGCCGCCAGCGAGCACGTCGCCGCGCAGGATCAGGTCAGCGAGCGGGTCCTGCAGATAGCGCTGCACCGCGCGCTTCAACGGCCGCGCGCCGTACACCGGATCGTAGCCGACGCGGCCCAGCCACGTCCGCGCCGCATCGGTCAGCTCCAGTCCCACCTTCCGCTCCTCCAGCAGCTTGGCGATCCGCGCGACCTGGATGTCGACGATCGGCGCCATCTCCGCCTGGCCCAGCCGGTGGAACAGCACGATCTCGTCCAACCGGTTGAGGAATTCGGGGCGGAAATGCCCGCGCACGATTTCCATGACTTGCGGCTCGACGCTCGCCACATCTTCGCCATCGCCGAGCGTGGTCAGGATCTGACTGCCGAGGTTCGACGTCAGCACGATGATCGTGTTGGTGAAATCGACCGTGCGGCCTTGGCCGTCGGTCAACCGCCCGTCGTCGAGCACTTGCAGCAGGATGTTGAACACATCGCCGTGCGCCTTCTCGACCTCGTCGAACAGGATCACCTGATACGGCCGCCGCCGCACTGCCTCGGTCAGCACACCGCCTTCCTCATAGCCGACATAGCCGGGAGGCGCGCCGATCAGCCGCGCGACCGCATGCTTTTCCATGAACTCGCTCATGTCGATGCGGACCATCGCGGTCGGATCGTCGAACAGGAATTCGGCGAGCGCCTTGGTCAGCTCGGTCTTGCCGACGCCGGTTGGTCCCAGGAACAGGAACGAACCGAGCGGCCGGTTCGGGTCCTGCAACCCCGCACGCGCCCGCCGCACCGCGGTCGAAACCGCGCGGATCGCATTTTGCTGGCCGATCACGCGCTTGCCGATGGTCGCTTCCATCTGCAGCAATTTGTCGCGCTCGCCTTCCAGCATCCGCTCGACCGGGATGCCGGTCCAGCGGGCGACCACCCCGGCAATGTCCTCGGCGGTCACTTCCTCGCGCAGCATCGCGCCCTTGGTCGCGCCTGCGGCTGCGTCCAATTGCCGCTGCAAGTCTGGGATGCGTCCGTAGGACAGCTCGCCCGCCTTGGCGAGGTCGCCCGCCCGTTGTGCCTGTTCGAGTTCGAGCCGCGCGGCGTCGAGCTGTTCCTTCAGCTTCGCCTCGGCGGAGATCTTGTCCTTTTCCCCCTGCCAGCGCGTGGTCAGTTCGGCCGATTGCTGTTCCAGATTGGCAAGCTCGCCCTCCAGCGTGACCAGTCGGTCCTGCGATCCGGCATCGGTCTCGCGCTTCAACGCCTCGCGCTCGATCTTCAGCTGGATGATCCGCCGGTCGAGGATTTCGATTTCCTCGGGCTTGCTCTCCACCTCCATGCGAATGCGGCTGGCGGCCTCATCCATCAAGTCGATTGCTTTGTCGGGCAGGAAGCGGTCGGTGATGTAGCGATGCGACAAGGTCGCCGCCGACACGATCGCGGCATCGGTGATGCGCACGCCGTGGTGCAGTTCGTACTTCTCCTTCAACCCGCGCAGGATCGAGATCGTGTCGGGCACGGTCGGCTCGCCCACGAAGACCGGCTGGAAGCGGCGCTGGAGCGCTGCGTCCTTCTCGACATATTTGCGATATTCATCGAGCGTGGTCGCGCCGACGCAGTGCAGCTCGCCGCGCGCGAGTGCGGGCTTCAGCAGATTGCCCGCATCCATCGCGCCTTCGGTTTTGCCCGCGCCGATCAGCTGGTGCATCTCGTCGATGAACAGGATGATGTCGCCTTCGCCGGCCTTCACCTCGTCGAGCACGCCCTTCAGCCGCTCCTCGAATTCGCCGCGATACTTGGCACCCGCGATCAGGCTGCCCATGTCGAGCGACATCAGCTTCCGGTCCTTCAGCGTATCGGGCACGTCGCCATTGGCGATACGCAAGGCGAGGCCTTCGGCGATCGCGGTCTTGCCCACGCCGGGTTCGCCGATCAGCACCGGATTGTTCTTGGTGCGGCGCGCGAGGATCTGGATCGTGCGGCGGATTTCCTCGTCGCGGCCGATGACGGGGTCGAGCTTGCCGTCGCGCGCCGCCTGCGTCAGGTCGCGCGCGAATTTTTTCAGCGCGTCGAACTTGTCCTCCGCGCCTGCGCTGTCGGCGACGCGGCCCTGGCGGATCTGGTTGATCGCGGCGTTGAGCGCTTCGGGGGTGACGCCCGCGGTCTTCAATGCCTTGCCCGCCGCCGTATTGAGCGACAGAGCGAGCGCGACCAGCAACCGCTCGACCGTGACGAAGCTATCGCCTGCCTTGGTCGCGATCTGCTCGGCAGAATCGAGCACGCGCACTGCGTCATTGTCGAGGCCGGGCGTCGCTTGCGCACCGCCGCCGCTCACCGCCGGGATTTTGGACAGCGCGAGGTCAGTTTCGGAAAGCGCGCGCTTGGCATCTCCACCGGCGGCGGCGATCAGGCCAGAGGCCATGCCCTGCTCGTCCTCGAGCAACGCCTTCAGGATATGCTCTGGCGCAATCCGCTGATGGCTCATGCGGATCGCCACGGTTTGCGCGGATTGCAGGAAGCCCTTCGCGCGGTCGGTGAATTTTTCGATGTTCATGGTGTGCCCTGTCGGTGGTCGTGGTCCGAATATGGTGTGACTTATTTACAACACAAGAACCCACTCGTCATGCGCGCTTTATTCCGGCATCCACGCTGTCACGATCGCGCCAGACAGAATGTGCGACGCAGGAGAGCGAATCAATGGTGCGTAAGGTCCTGGCCGGATTGGCGTCTTTTGTCGTGCTGGGCACGATCGGCCTGGCGGTGTGGGAACCGCTGACCGCGACGGCCGCCGCACCGCCGCCCGAGCATCGCTACGACAGCGTCATCGCCCGCGACCGCTTCGGCGTACCGCATGTCTTCGGCAAGACCGATCCCGACGTCGCCTACGGCGTCGCCTATGCCCATGCCGAAGATGATTTCGCGACGTTGCAGGAGGCGGTCGCGATGGCGCGTGGGCGGCTTGGCGCGATGTCGGGAGCCGACGGCGCGAAGGTCGATTATGCGCTCGCGCTGCTCGGCGCGCGCGAAACGGCGCATCGCGATTACGACAAGCAACCCGCCGACGTGCGGGCGTTGCTCGATGCTTATGCGAGCGGCCTCAATGCCTACGCCCGCCGCCATCCGGGTGAGGTGCGCCTTGCCAAGCTGTTCCCGGCCAATGGCGAGGACATCGCCACCGGCTTCGTGCTCCGCACGCCCTTCTTTTTCGGGCTGGACCAGACGCTCGGCGCGCTGACCGGCGACAAGCCGTTGCCGCGCGAGGATGCCGGGGCAACCCCCGACAGCCCCGATCCCACCGCGCTGCCCGCGACGGGGGAAGCGGTGCCCAATGGCTCCAACGCCTTCGTCGTCGCGCCGAAGCGCTCGACCGATGGCTTCACGCGCGTTGTATCGAACTCGCATCAGCCCTGGGCCGGGCCGGTGGCCTGGTATGAACTGAGCGTGCAATCGGGCACTGGCTGGCATTTCTCGGGCGCGACTTTCCCCGGCGTGCCCTTCCCGGTGCTCGGGCATAACGAGCATCTCGGCTGGACCAATACCGTCAACCGGCCCGATCTGACCGACGTCTACAAACTCGTGCGCAATGCCGATGGCACGCAGTATCGCTTCGACGGAAAGTGGCTGCCACTCGAAGCCAAGCGCGTGTGGTTGAAGGTCGCGTTCGGGCCGTTCGTGCTGCCGATCCCGAAGATGGCGTATCGCGCGGTCCAGGGGCCGGTGGTGGTCAACAAGAGCGGCGCGTTCGCGATCCGCTATGCCGGGGCGGACCAGCTCCGCATGGTCGAGGAATATTACCGCCTGACGCGCGCACGGAACTTCGCCGAATGGCAAAAGGCGCTGGCGATTCAGGGCGTTCCGGCGACCAACTTCCTCTATGGCGATGCGCAGGGCAATATCGCCTATGTCTACAACGCCAGCTTCCCCAACCGGAAGCCAGGGTTTGATTACAAGCACGTCCTGCCCGGCGACACCTCGCGCGATCTTGCGGCGGGGACGGTGCCGTTCGCGATGGTGCCGAAGAATATCAATCCGGCCTCGGGCTACCTCGTCAACGCAAACAACACGCCGTTTCAGGCGGCTGGGGCGGGGTCGGAACTGAACCCGTCGGATTTTTCGCCGTTGCTCGGCATCGAGACCGACACCACCAATCGCGGCACGCGCGCAGTGGAGCTGATGGGGCAATATCCCTCGATCTCCGCGGCCGATCTGGAGCGGATCAAATATGATACCGCGGTCAGCCGCCTCAGCTGGGCGGCACGCTGGTATGGCGACGTGATGCGGATCGACCCCAAGGGCGATGCGCAGCTGGCGAGCGCGGTCGCGCTGCTCAAACGCTGGAACTGGGATTTCGACGGCAAGCACGCCGGGCAAGCGCTCGCCGCGATCCTGCTGCGCACGGGCCAGAAATGGCATTACCCGCGTCGCCCCGAACTCGACCCGCGCGATGCGCTGGCCAAGGCGGCGGCGTACTTGCAGACGCATTTCGGCACGCTCGATCCGCCGCTCGGCACCGTGCTCCGGCTGCGGCACGGAAAGGTGGATCTCCCGCTAGACGGTGCGCCCGACGTGCTGCGCGCCGCCTCGACCTGGACCGAGGCGGACGATTGGCGGCTGGTCGTCAACCATGGCGACAGCTTCGTGATGTTCATGGAGTGGGACAAAAAGGGCCGCGTCTCGTCGAGCTCGATCCAGCCGTACGGCGCCGCCACCACCCGACCGGAGTCGCCGCATTACAGCGACCAGGCCCCGCTGTTCGCCGCACACAAGACCAAGCCGGTCAATTTCTGGCGCGAGGACCTGCGGCGCAATGTCGAGCGGGTGTACCGGCCTTAACTCCTTCGTCGTGCAGCGGGGGAGGATTTGACAGGACAATTGCCTCCCCCAAACCCTGCGCTATAGTCCACCACCACAGTCACTTTATTCCCCTGCCGTCCCAAGAGGATCATCCATGACTTTCAAGCTGTTCGCGCTCTCCGGCGTTGCCTTGTCGACGCTTGCCATGCCTGCCTTCGCGCAAACCGCCGCGCCGAAGCCGGTGCCGGTCGCGGAGCTCGTGAAGCAGGTCGATATCCCGTACAGCGAGTTCCGCCTCGACAACGGCCTGCGCGTCATCGTCAACACCGATCGCAAGGCGCCCGTCGTCGCGGTGTCGGTGTGGTACAATGTCGGGTCGAAATTCGAACCCAAGGGCAAGACCGGCTTCGCGCATCTCTTCGAGCATCTGATGTTCAACGGCAGCGAGAATGCGCCGGGCGATTATTTCACCTACACCAAGCAGCTCGGCGCGACCGACCTCAACGGCACGACCTATTTCGACCGCACCAATTATTTCGAGACGGTGCCGACGCCCGCGCTGGAACGCACGCTGTTCCTGGAAAGCGATCGCATGGGCTATCTGCTCGGCGCGATTACGCCCGCCGTCGTCGATGAACAGCGCGGCGTCGTGCAGAACGAAAAGCGCCAGGGCGACAATCAGCCGTTCGGCCTGGTCGAATACAAGCAGGTCGAAACGCTGTTCCCGGCGGGCCACCCCTATGCGCACAGCACGATCGGATCGATGGCAGATCTCGATTCGGCCAGTGTCGAGGACGTGAAGAACTGGTTCCGCGGCCATTACGGCCCGAACAATGCCGTGCTCGTATTGTCGGGCGACATCGACGCCGCGACCGCCAAGACGCTCGTCACCAAATATTTCGGCGCGATCCCCAAGGGGCCGGAGAGCGTCGTCCCAGTCGCCAAAGTCCCCGATCTTCCCGCGCCGAAGGTCGAGACGATGAAGGACCGCGTGTCGAACACCCGCATCTACCGCATGTGGGCGGTGCCGGGCCTCAACGACAAGGATTCGGTGGCGCTCGACGTTGCGGCGGGCGTGCTCGGCGGCCTGTCGAGCAGCCGCCTCGACAATGCGCTGGTGCGCAAGGAAAAGCTCGCGGTGCGCGTGACCGCCAGCAATGACAGCTTCGCTCAGGTCGGCATGTTCTCGGTCTATGCAGATGTGCGCCCCGGCGTCGATCCGGCGCTGGTCGCAAAGCGGCTCGACGAGATCATCGCCGATCTGATCGCCAATGGCCCAACCGCTGATGAGGTGCAGCGCGTCGCGACGCAGAACGCGTCGGGCCGCATCGCGGGTCTCGAATTGGTCGGCGGCTTCGGCGGCAAGGCCGTCGCACTGGCCGAGGGCGCGCTCTATTCGAACGACCCCGGCTTCTACAAAAAGCAGCTTGCAACGCTCGCCGCGGAAACGCCTGCGCAGGTCAAGGCGGCCGCCGCCAAGTGGCTGACGCGCCCGGTCTACGCGCTGACCGTCGTGCCCGGCGCGCGCGACGCCTATGTCGAATCGACGCCGCCCGCCAAGGTCGCGACTGCGCCGGAGGCCCCGGTGAAGGGCACGCGCGGCGCGCTGCCGCCGGTCGGCACGATCTCCGACCTGGTCTTCCCGAAGGTCGAACATGCCAAGCTGAAGAATGGCATCGAACTCGTCTATGCCTATCGCAACGCCGTGCCGATCACGCAGGCGGTGATCAGCTTCGACGCGGGTGTCGCGGCCGACGTGCCGGGCAAGCTCGGTACGCAGCAGCTGACGCTCGACATGATGGACGAAGGCACGACGACGCGCGATTCGATCGCGATCGCCGAGGCGAAGGAGCGGCTGGGCGCGAACATCACGACCGGTTCCGGGCAGGACCGCACCACGATCGGCATGTTCACGCCGAGCGCCAATCTGGGCGGCTCACTCGAACTTTTCTCCGATATCGTGCGCCACCCGAAGTTCGATCCGGCCGAAGTGACGCGGTTGAAGAACCAGCAGGTTGCGCGGATTTCGGCCGAACTCACCAACCCGCAGGGCCTCGCCCAGCGCGTGCTGCCGAAGCTCGTTTATGGCGCGGCCTCGCCTTATGCCAAGGGCTTGGGCAGCGGCGATGCCAAGGCGGTCGCGCAACTGACCCGCGACGATCTGATCGCCTTCCAGCAGGCGTGGTTGCGCCCCGACAAGGCGAAGATCTTCGTCGTCAGCGATCGTCCGCTCGCTGAGATCAAGGCCGCGCTCGACACGCGCTTCGGCGACTGGACGCCGATGGGCGCACCGGGCACGAAGGATTTTACCGTGCCCTCCACGCCTGCGACGCCGAAGATCGTGCTGATCGACCGGCCGGATTCGCCGCAGTCGCTGATCATCGGCGCGGCACCCACATCGCTGGTCGGCACCGACGAACTACTCCCGCTTCTCGCGGCGAACGATTCGCTCGGCGGTGATTTCACCGCGCGGCTGAACATGGACCTGCGCGAGGCGAAGCATTGGTCATACGGCGTCAGCGGCAATTTCCGTCGCGCGCAATATCAGACGCCCTACATCATCGGCGCACCGGTGCAGGCCGACAAGACCGGCGAGTCGATCAAGGCGCTGCAAAGCGACGTGAAGGCGTTCCTCACCACCAATGGCGTCACCAAGGACGAATTCGACAGCACAGTCAGCGACGCGATCCGCTCGCTGCCCGGCAATTTCGAAACCGCGGGTGCGGTGCTCGGCGCGATGCAGCAGAACGATCTCTACAAGCGCCCCGACGATTATTATGCGTCGCTGCCGCAAAAATATCGTGCGCTCAGCGTAGCGCAGCTTGACGCTGCGGCACGCGCGGCAATCGACCCCGCCAAGTTCATTTGGGTGGTCGTGGGCGACGCGTCGAAGGTCCGCCCCCAGCTTGACAGCATCGGGTTGCCGGTTGAGGTGATGAGCGCCGCATCCGTCGCGGATGTGCGCTGAAGATTTGCGCTGAGGAGAGAGACAATGGCAGCAATCGACGGAGTTTGGGACACGGTCGTCAAGTCGCCGCTGGGCGACCAGAAGGCTGTGCTGACGGTCAAGACCGACGGCAATAGCTGGACCGGAAGCCAGGTCGGCGCACAGGGCACCGCAGAGATCACCGACGGCGTTGTCGATGGCGAGACGATCAAGTGGTCGATGTCGATCGTCGTGCCGATGCCGATGACGCTGACCTGCGAGGCGACTGCCAATGGCGATACGCTGACCGGTTCGGTCGGTGCAGGCGCCTTCGGCAGCTTCCCGATGACGGGCACGCGCCAGGCATAACGCCTTCGCCTTGGAAAGTGCATGAGGCTCGCTTCCGCAAGGGGGCGGGCCTTTTGCTTGACGGGAACGGGCAGGCAGACGACCCTGCCGCGCAACGGGAGAAGGACGATGCGGCTAGTGATTGGCAGTGTGGTGGCGTTTGCGCTCGGTGCGGCGGGGATCGCGCAGGCGGCGGAGACGACGCGGACCTACACCTTCGATTATGCCTATCCGGCGGCGGCGGGTCAGATTGCGCCGCTGCGTGCCTGGCTCGAAGCCGACAAGGCGCGGATGCGCGCGAAGCTCGCGGCCGATTCGGCTGCCGCCCGCGCGGACGCAAAGAAGGAAGGCTTCCCGTTCCGCAGCTACGACGCGTCAAAGACATGGAAGGTGGTGACCAGCACGCCGCGCTTTCTCAGTCTGTCCGGCGAAGTGTCGAGTTATAGCGGTGGCGCACATCCCAATAGCGGATCGCTGTCGCTGGTGTGGGACAAGAAGGTCGGGCGTCAGATCAAATCCTCGGACGTGTTCGTGTCGCCCGCCGTCATCCAGGCGACCTTCGGCACGGCGTGGTGCGCGGCGCTGAAGACGGAACGCGCGAAGCGGCTCGGCGCGGATGCGGGGCCGGACGATATCTTCAAATGCCCCAAGGTCAGTGACCTCACCCTCTTGCTGGGTTCGTCGAGCGGCAAGGCAATCAATCGAATCGGGCTGATCGCCGACCCTTACGTCGCCGGTTCCTATGCCGAAGGGGCGTATGAAATTACGCTGCCGGTGACCGCGGCGGTCCTGCGCGCGGTCAAACCCACCTATCGCGCCGATTTCGCCCTTCGGTAAGGCGTCCCCGCGTCATCGCCCCAGGCGCGTGACATGCCCCATCTTGCGGCCGGGGCGCGTTTCCTTGCCATAGAGGTGCAGATGCGCGCCGGGCTCGGCGAGGATCTCGGCCCAGCGATCGGCATCGTGACCGATCAGATTCTCCATCGCCACGCCCGGCGCGGTGAGGCCGGTGTCGCCGAGCGGCAGCCCGCAAATCGCGCGGATGTGATTCTCGAATTGCGAGGTGACCGCGCCCTCGATCGTCCAATGCCCGCTATTGTGGACGCGCGGGGCCATTTCGTTGAACACCGGGCCATCGGCGCTGGCGAAGAATTCGCACGCCAGTACCCCGACATAGCCCAATCGGTCGGCGATCCGCCCGGCGAGCGCCGCTGCCTCGCCCCAGCTTGCGGCGATCTCGGCGGGCGCGGGCAAGGTCGACCGCGCCAGCACGCCGTCGGTGTGCTCGTTCCACGGCGGCGGATAGCTGACCATCTGCCCGTCGCGCCCGCGCACCAGCAGAATCGAGAATTCGTGGCTGAAAGTGACGAACCCCTCGAGGATCGCAGGCCGCGCGCCGATCGCGTCCCATGCCGCCGCGACGTCTTCGGGCGCAGTGATGCGCACTTGCCCCTTGCCATCATAGCCAAGCCGGAGCGTTTTCAGGATCGCCGGACAGCCGATCTTGGCCACCGCCGCCTCCAGTTCGGCAAGCGTCTCGACCTTGGCCCACGGCGCGGTGCGGCCACCGAGTTCGCCGACGAACTGCTTTTCCTGCGCGCGATCCTGCGCGATGCCGAGGGCGGCGGGGGCGGGGTGAACCGCCACCTTGGCGGCGAGATAGACCACGGGATCGAGCGCGATATTCTCGAATTCATAGGTCACGACATCGGCGGCCGAGGCGAATTCGTCGAGCACGATGCGACTGTGATAATCGGCACGGGTGAAGCTCGTCGCGGTCTGCGCCGCCACCGCTTCCTCATCGGGGGCGAGCACGCGGGTGTTATAGCCGAGCTGCGCGGCGGCAACCGACAGCATCCGGCCGAGCTGCCCGCCGCCGAGGATGCCGATGGTGGAACCGGGGGAGGGGGGTCATCTGTGCTGCTCCGCTAACCAATCTTACTCCCCTCCCTGGAAGGGAGGGGCGGGGGTGGGTTGGTGTGGGGCGGGGCGGCGTTCAATACCGAACGAACCCACCCCCAACCCCTCCCTTCCAGGGAGGGGAGACTATTCCGGATCGGCCGCAACGCCATCGGTCTGGCCGCTGCGCCACGCCTGCAACCGCGCACTCAAATCCGCATCCGACAGCGCCAGAATCGCCGCCGCCAGCAACGCGGCATTCTTCGCCCCCGCCTTGCCGATCGCCAGCGTGCCGACCGGCACCCCGGCGGGCATCTGCACGATCGAATAGAGGCTATCGACGCCCTTCAGCGCCTTGCTCTCGACCGGCACGCCCAGCACCGGCAAATGCGTCAGCGCCGCCGCCATGCCCGGCAGATGCGCCGCCCCGCCCGCGCCCGCGATCACGACCTTCAGCCCGCGATCGGCAGCGCTCTTCGCATAATCGTACAGCCGCTCCGGCGTGCGATGCGCCGACACCACCTTGGCCTCGTGCGCAACGCCCAATTCGCTCAGCAGATCGGCGGCATGGTGCATCGTCTCCCAATCGGAAGTGCTGCCCATGATGATGCCAACCCGTGGCGTTTCTGCCGTCGTCATGTCCGGTGCCTAGCGGCGCGCGCGGGGCAGGGCAACCGGGACCCGGTTACCGTTCGCTCAGATAATAGCGATCGGTCGCGGCGAGCGTGTCGTCGAGTTCGTAGACGATCGGCTGTCCGGTCGGGATTTCCAGCGTGGTGATCTCGTCATCGGGAATACCCGATAGATGCTTGACCAGCGCCCGCAGGGAATTGCCGTGCGCCGAGATCAGCACGCGCTTGCCCGCCTTCAATTCCGGCGCGATGCGGCCCTCCCAATAAGGGAGGACTTTAGCGATCGTGTCCTTCAGGCTTTCGGTATTGGGGATGGCGATCCCCGCATAGCGCCGGTCGGCGGACAGGTCATAGGCGCTGCCTGCCTCCATTGGCGGTGGCGGGATGTCGAAGCTGCGGCGCCAGATATGGACTTGTGCCTCGCCATGCTTGGCGGCGGTCTCGGCCTTGTCGAGCCCGGTCAGCCCGCCATAGTGCCGCTCGTTCAACTGCCAGTTCTTCTCGACCGGCAACCACAGCCGCTGCATTTCTTCCAGCGCCAGGTTGAGCGTCTTGATCGCGCGCGTCTGCAGCGAGGTGAAGCAGGTGTCGAAATCGAGCCCCTTCTCCGCCATCAGCCGTCCCGCGGCACGCGCTTCCTCCGCGCCCTTTTCGGTTACGTCGACGTCCCACCAGCCGGTGAAGCGGTTTTCGAGGTTCCAGGCGGACTGGCCGTGGCGGATCAGGACGAGGGTGGGCATTGCAAACACTCCGTTCGCCCTGAGCTTGTCGAAGGGCTGCTTTTCTCAAACGCGCGTAAAAGAAGGGCAGGGCTTCGACAAGCTCAGCCCAAACGGCTGCGTCTCAAATCCCGTCGATCATGTCCGCCAGGACTTCCAGACACGCATGCGCCAGCTTTTTCGAGCGCTCCCCCGACCAGCCGAATTCGGCGTCAGGATTGGGATCGTGATCCTTGAACGGCATTTCCAGCGTCATCGACACCGCGCCGAAGCGCTCGGCAAGCTGGTTGGTCGACATCGACAGATTGGCGCGGCCCGGTGCGGCCTTGTCATAGCCCTTGGTGGTCTGGAAATCGGGCGTGTGCGCCGCCAGCCGACGGCCGAAGTCATAGAATTTCTCACCCAGCGCGTCGGTCCACGACGGAATTCCCTCGAATCCCGCCAGAAAGTTCGCCGGGATCGCCTCGTCGCCATGCACGTCCATCGCAAAGGCCACGCCGGTCTCGTCCATCGCGTTCCGCACGCACAGCACCTCGGGCGATTTCTCGGCCGTGGGCGTGTGCCATTCGCGGTTCAGGTTCACGCCTGCGGCGTTGGTGCGCAAATGGCCCCTGAACGATCCGTCGGGGTTCATGTTCGGCACGCAGTGGAACGTCGCCTTGGCGAGCAACGCCTGCGTCACTGGATCGGCGCCGTCGGTCAGCCGTTCGAGCGCGCCCTCCATAAACCATTCGGCCATGCTCTCGCCGGGATGCTGCCGCGCGTACAGCCAGACGTGCTTGGGCCCGCGTCCGATCTCCAGACAATCGATCGCCCGCCCGTCGAGCGACTGGCCGAGTTCGCGGTGCGTGACGCCCGGCTCCGCCGCGATCCGTGCGACCAGCGCGTCGTGACGCTCCATCGTGTAGGGCTGGAAGTAGGCGAACCACACCAGATCGCTGGTCCCGGTCCATTCGAATTCGAGCGCCCCGTCGACATAGCGCGTCGGCGCCATCCGCCACGTCTCGCGATCCGTACTGACGCGCACCTTATACCCCGGCCAGCCGAACGGATAGGCCGACCCAGCGGCATTGGCGATACGGAAGGTCAGCGTCCGACCGCGCACGCCCGCGACGCGGAAATGGAACCATTGATAGAAATCCGACAGATGATCCTGCCGGATGTTGAGGGTCACGCGGTCATTCTCGACCGCGATCACCTCGATATTGCCGCTGTCGAACGCGGCGTTGATGCTGAGCGCTTGGGGCTGGGTCATTTCACCGTGATAGTGCGACCCGATTCCCCGGGGAAGCCCTGGAACAGCGCGCGCGCCAATTTCGCTGCGGTGGGATCCGTCTGCGCGTCGGGCGCGGCGCTGTCGGCACTGGTTTCGGCGCGGCCTTCCCAGATCACCGTGCCGTCGCGGCGGCGGCGGATCTGCACCGTTTCCTGCGTGACGACGATTTCGCGATAGCGCTGCTTGCCGACCGGGAAGGACACGCCCCCGCCCAAGCCAACCCCGCCGCCATTGCCGCCGCTAAAGCCACCGCCACCCAAGCCGATCGTCAGCCCGCCGCTCTTGGGCGGGCCTTGTCGCGCGGTACGGCTGAAGCCGACCACGGCGACATATTGCGCGGTCGTGCCGCTTGCTGGAATGGTGAAGCCGTTCTTCAGCGCCTCGGTTTCGACCGCAGCGGCATAGGATCGGAATTCCAGCCCGGGCGCACCGGTGCCCGGCATCGGCTCGGTCGTCAGCGTACCCGTCTCGAGCGGTGCGCCGAGATGGAAGCGCGACACCTCGACCGGGGCGACGCGCGGCGTCGTCGCGCACGCGCCGAGCGCGGCGGTTGCTGCCAATGCCAATGCCAAATTGCGCTTCATGACTCTATCCCTTGATCGCGGAAACGTTGCACGCGTGTAACGCTTGGAACCCGGCTGAGGGTTCCGCGCCTTTTCACGGGTGCTTCGGCTTGACTTAGCCGGAAGGCGACCATATGCGCAGCCCCTCTTTTCCACATTCCAGATTTTGCAAAGCGAATCGATCATGAAGATCCGCAATTCCCTGAAGTCGCTCAAGGGCCGTCACCGCGATAACCGCGTGATCCGTCGTCGCGGGCGTACGTACATCATCAACAAGACCAATCGTCGTTTCAAGGCGCGCCAGGGCTAAAAGCCCGTGGCGAAGGCCGTCGTTTTCGACGTCGGCAACGTCCTGTACGACTGGAATCCAAGATTCCTGTACGAGCGCCTGATCCCAGCGGGTCCGGCGCTCGATGCTTTCCTGCGCGATGTCGCGACCAAGGAATGGCATTTCCAGCATGATGCCGGCCGCGCATTCGCCGAAACCTCGGCCGAGTTGAGCGCGCAATATCCCGAACATGCCGAGCTGATCGCCGCCTGGGGCCCGCGCTTCAACGAACAGGTCGGCGGGATGCTGCCGGGGATGCACGATCTGTTGCTGGAACTCGATGCGGCAGCGGTGCCGCTCTATGCAATCACCAATTTCTCCGGCGAATTCTGGCCGCCGTTCCGCGATCAGGAAACTGCCATCTTCGATCGCTTCCGCGGCATCATCGTCTCGGGCGACGAATTGCTGACCAAGCCCGATCCCGCAATCTACCACCTCGCGCTCGACCGCTTCGGCCTGCGCGCGACGGATTGCGTGTTCGTCGATGACCGCGCGGACAATGTCGCAGGCGCGCAAAGCGTCGGGATGGAGGCACTGCTGTTCACCGACGCGGTGACCCTGCGTACCGATCTCGCCCGATTGGGGGTCGTCCGCTAGTCAGGGGCGAGGCTAAGGCGTTCCCGCCTTCGACAGTTTCGCGATCATCTCCACCGCATTCTGGTTGGACGGATCGAGCGCAAGCGATGCGCGGAATTCGCGCAGGGCGTCGGCCGTATCGCCCGTTTCCATCAGCGCAGTCGCATAGCTGTCGTGCGCATTGCCGCTGTCGGGGAAGGCGGCGACCGTGTAGGCGAATATCTCGCGTGCCGCTTGCGGCCGACGCTCAGCGAGTAGCTTCCCGCCCCATTGGTTCATGCGGTTTTCGTCGAGATGGAGCTCGGGATAGCGCGCCTTGATCGTAGCGATCGTGGCGGACGCATCGTGATAATCGGTCCGCTCCAGCGCGGTTTCCAGCGCGCGCAGGCCGCGCGGTGTGCCGCACAGCGTGTCGTGGATGGCGTTGGCCAGTTGCTGCAGCTTGTACTGATAGTCCCCGGCCCGATTGACCAGCAGCACGATGCCATAGCGTTGCTGCGGATAGAAATCGCAATAGCTGGAAAAGCCGAAGGTCCCGCCGCTGTGCTGCAGATAGGGGATGCCGTCGGCGGTCTTGCTGACGATCCAGTGGAAGCCGATCCCCTGCGTATCCGCCGTCCCCCACAGTGGTACATGCGTCTGCGCGATCGCCGGGTCGCGCGCGGCGATTTGCGCGGTGATGTAGCGAATCATGTCCGCCGCCGAATAGCGCAGGCCGCCTGCCGCGCGGATCGCTGCCATCGTCAGCGGCGGCATCGCCACGCCGTCATAGCCCGTCACCAGCAGGCTGGCGGGAACCGCGCCGGTGCCGCGTTGCATCCCGAACGGCGTTTCGATGTAGCGCGCGACCAGCTGCGCATAGGGTTGCTGGTATAGCCGTTCGAGCACCGCCGCGAGTAATTGCGAGGCCGCGTTGGAATGGCGGGTCTGGTGGCCGGGCGTATCGACCAGCTGCGCCGATCTCAGGTCCTTCAGGAAGGCGGCGCTGTCATACCCCTCAAGCAGCGCGGCATAGCGGGCAGGGACGTCTTGCGCAGGCACGCCGTTCAGCGCGACGCGCCAGTCGGGGATATTGTCGGGCAGGGCCGATGTGGTGGTGACGATGTCGGCGAAGGTCACGGCGCGCCCGTCGCGCGCGAGATTGTCGTATCCATGCGGCAGATAGCGCTGCACCGGATCAGCCAGTTTCACCCGGCCCTCGGCAATGGCGTGGGCGAGCAGCAGGCCGGTAAAAGTCTTGGTGATCGATCCGATTTCATAGACCGCATGACGGTCGACGCGGGTGCCGCCGCCGCGCACATGGGTTCCGCGGTTGAAGAACCGGGTCTTGCCGTCCTTCACCACACCGATCGACAGCGCGACGTCGCCCGCCTCCGCCACGAAGGCGGCGACCAGCTGGTCGATCGGATCGGCTGCTGCGCGCGAAGCTGCGGCCAGACCGGTGGACACCACAGGAAGCGCGATCGCCGCCTTCAGCAGCTGGCGGCGATCGGCCATTGCGGCCGTTCGTTGCGTGCTAATTGTCTTTATCCCCTGTCGTACGCCGCCGCCTTAGTGGTCGTAACCCTTCAGCTCATCCCCGACGATCCGCACCACGTGCAGCACGTTGGTCGAACCCGGCGTCTTGAACGGCACGCCCGCCATCAGGATCACGCGGTCGCCCGCCTTGGCGAGGCCGTGACGCAGCGCCATGCGCTTGGCCTTGGCGACCATTTCCTCGAACGAATCGACGTCCTTCGTGTGGATCGCATAGGCGCCCCACAGCAGACCGGTGCGCCGCGCCGTCTCCAGGCTGGGGGTCAGCACGATCAGCGGCACGCCGGGCCGCTCGCGCGCGACACGGCGCGCGGTCGAGCCCGAGGTGGTGAAGCACACGATCGCCACCGCATCGACCGTCCGGGCGATGTTCTTGGCGGCTTCGGACAGCGCATCCGCCGTGGTCGGGTCTGATCGGATGACGGTGAAGTGGATGCGGTCGCCGTGCGAGGGGTCGCGTTCCACCGCTTCGCCGATCGCGTTCATCATCGCGACCGATTCGCTCGGCCATGCGCCCGCCGCGCTCTCCGCCGACAACATGATCGCATCGGCCCCGTCGTAGATCGCGGTCGCCACGTCGGACACTTCCGCGCGGGTGGGGGAGGGCGCGGTGATCATCGATTCGAGCATCTGCGTCGCCACCACCACCGGGCGGCCGAGACGGCGCGAGACTTCGATGATTCGCTTCTGCAGCGGCGGCACGCTTTCCGGCGGCAGTTCGACGCCGAGATCGCCGCGCGCGACCATCACGCCGTCGCACGCCTCGACGATTTCCTCCAGACGATCGATCGCCTGCGGCTTTTCGATCTTGGCGAGCAGCGCCGCCTTGCCACCGATCAGTTTGCGCGCCTCGGCCAGATCCTCGGGCCGCTGCACGAAGCTCAGCGCGATCCAGTCGACTCCCTGGTCGACCGCGAAGGCGAGATCGCTGCGGTCCTTGCTCGTCAGCGCCGCCATCGGCAGCACGACGTCGGGCACGTTAAGCCCCTTGCTGTTCGACAAGGCCCCGCCAACCACCACTTCGGTGATGATCGTGGTCGCGTCATGCGCGGTCACGCGCAGCACCAGCTTGCCGTCGTCGAGCAACAGCCGTGCGCCGACTTCGATCGCCTCGAAAATCTCCCGGTGCGGCAATTCGACGCGCGTCGCATCCCCCGGTGTCGTATCGCGGTCGAGCGTGAAGGTCTGGCCCTTTTCCAGCACCACGCGCCCGCCCTCGAACTTGCCGACGCGCAGCTTCGGCCCCTGCAGATCGGCCAGAATCGTGGTCGGGCGGCGATAGACTTTCTCAAGGCCGCGGATCGCCTGAATCACCGCGACCTTCGACTGCTGGTCGCCGTGGCTCATGTTGACGCGGAACGCATCGGCGCCCGCCTCGAACAGGGTGGCGATCATCTCGGGGCTGCTGCTCGCCGGGCCGAGCGTGGCGAGCACGCGCACCTTGCGCGAGCGGGGGACGAATGCCTTTATCGGGGAAGCTTCGGTCATGGGGAGGTCCTGGCTTGTACCCGCCCGCCTCTAACCCCTATCTCCGCGCGATCAACTGCGGAGCGATGACATGGCCGATTTGGATACCCTCGATGATGCGGTCGCCGCCGCCGCCTTCCGTCGGCTTGTGCGGCATTTGCGCCACCGGCAGGATGCGCAGAATATCGATCTGATGGGGCTGGCCGGCTTTTGCCGCAACTGCCTGTCGGATTGGGTGCAGGAGGCCGATGACTCGCTGTCCAAGGACGCCGCGCGCGAGATCGTTTACGGGATGCCCTATGCGCAGTGGAAGGCCGAGCACCAAAGCGAGGCGAGCCCCGAGCAACTCGCGAAAATGGCGGAGAGCGTCGCGAAGAATGCGTGACGGCGGCGCTTCGCTGCCCTAAAGCGCCCGCCTTTCACTGATTCACATGCGGGGAGCATACCTGTGAGCGAGATCATCGCCGCCGACCAATTACGCCTTCTGATCGAGCGCATCGAGCGGCTCGAAGAGGAAAAGAAGGGCATCGCCGACGACATCAAGGATGTGTACGGCGAAGCGAAATCGACCGGTTTCGACGTCAAGACGATCCGCCAGATCGTGCGTTTGCGGAAGATGGAAAAGCACCACCGCGAGGAAGCGGAAATGCTGCTGGAAACCTATAAGCAGGCGCTTGGCCTGGTCTGAGGCGTAACATTTGAGCGGGGACCCCGAATGCCTTATGGGGTCCCCGCAAAGTATCACTTTGCGGGGCAAAAATGGCAGGCCATTCCAAATATAAGAACATCATGTACCGCAAGGGCGCGCAGGATAAGAAGCGCTCGGGCATGTTTTCGAAGCTCAGCCGCGAAATCACCGTCGCGGCCAAGATGGGCCTGCCCGATCCGGACATGAACCCGCGCCTTCGCATGGCGATCAACGCCGCCAAGGCGCAGTCGATGCCCAAGGACAATATCCAGCGCGCGGTCGACAAGGCATCCAAGAGCGATACCGAGAATTACGAGGAAATCCGTTACGAAGGCTTCGGCCCCGGCGGCGTTTCGCTGATCATCGAGGCGCTCTCCGACAATCGCAACCGCACCGCCACCAACGTCCGCATCGCGATGACGCGCAACGGCGGCAACATGGGCGCATCGGGCGCGGTCAGCCATGCCTTCGATCGGATGGGCCTGATCAACTATCCGGCCAGCGCGGGCGACGCCGAAAAGGTGTTCGAGGCCGCACTGGAAGCGGGCGCAGAGGACGTCTCCTCGAGTGACGAGGGCCACGAAATCTGGACCGCGAACGATGCGCTCCACGAAGTCGTCACTGCGCTCACCCCCGTGCTCGGCGAACCCGAAGGGGCGAAGCTCGCCTGGCGCCCGCAGACGATGGTCGAAGTCGGCGAAGAGGATGCGGTCACGCTGTTCAAGCTGATCGACGCGCTCGACGACGATGACGATGTGCAGACCGTGTGGGGCAATTACGACGTGTCCGACGCGATTCTGGAAAAGCTGGGATGACCAACGCCGCCCCCAGCGTCTTCGTGCAGTTGCGCGAACGCTGGGTCGATGCGGCGGTTTACACCGGCGCGGTGCTGCTAGCGCTGGCCCCGCTCCTCTGGTGTTGGGGCGGGGCGAGCGTCGGCCTGATATACCTGTGCGGCCCGGCCTATATCCTGCACCAAATCGAGGAGCATTGGGGCGACCGCTTCCGCCGTTTCGTCAACGATCATCTGTTCGGCGGGCGCGATGTGCTGACGCCGGGTGCGGTGTGGTGGATCAACCTGCCGGGCGTTTGGGGCGTCAATCTTGCTGCACTTCATGCTGCGGTATTTTGGGGCCCGGGCTGGGGTTTGGCGGCTCCCTATCTGATGTTGGTCAACGGCGTGGCACATGGCGGCGCGGCGTTGCGCTTCGGCTATAATCCGGGGCTGGCGACATCGCTGCTGCTTTTCTTTCCGCTGGGTCTTTACGCCGCGTGGGTCGTCCCGGCGACGGAAATCCAACACGCAGTCGGCCTCGGCATCGCGGTCGCGATCCATGCGGTGATCGTCATCGCCGTGGCGCGGCGCGCGGCGGCATGATCATCCTCGGGCTCGACCCCGGCCTTGGCGCCACCGGCTGGGGCCTGATCCGCGCAGAGGGCAACCGCCTGAGCCACGTCGCCAACGGCAAGCTTAAGACCGACACCGCCGCCACGCTCCCGCGCCGTCTCGCGCATCTCGATGCGATGCTGAGCGCGCTGCTGATCGATCACGCGCCCGATGCGTGCGCGGTCGAGGAAGTGTTCGTAAACGCCAACCCGCAATCGACGCTCAAACTGGGGCAAGCACGCGGAGTCGCCCTTTGCGCGGCGGCGCGGACGGGGCTGGAGGTCGGCGAATATGCCGCGCGGCTGGTCAAGAAGGCGGTGGTTGGCGTTGGCAATGCGGAGAAAGCGCAAGTCCATGCAATGGTGTCGCGCCTCTTGCCCGGCGTGAAGATCGACGGTGCGGACGCCGCCGATGCACTCGCCGTGGCGATCTGCCACGCGCATCATCTGGCGAGTGCGCGCGCGCTGCGCTGAAAAGGCTTTCCTACCCCGCCATGTTCTGCTTACGTACCGGGTTATGATCATGTCTCGCGCTTGTTGGATCGGCCGCTCGGCCTGCGCGTGCGAAGGCACGCGATGGTGTGACTCAAGTGTGACTTTAGTGGCATCCAGCGGGCAAGCGCGGCGATGATCGCGCATCTGAAAGGCCGTCTCGATGCAACCGGGCTCGACCATGCCGTGGTCGATGTCGGCGGCGTCGGCTATCTCGTCGGCTGTTCCTCGCGGACGCTCGCGGCGATCGGCCCGGTCGGGGAAGCGGTGATGCTCCACACCGAAATGCTGGTGGCGGAGGATTTCATCCGCCTCGTCGGCTTCGCGACAGCATCGGAGCGCGACTGGTTCCGCTTGCTCACCGGCGTACAGGGCGTCGGCGCGCGCGTCGCGCTGGCGATCCTTTCCGCGCTCGAACCCGCCGACCTGTCGCGCGCCATCGCTGCGCAGGACAAGGCTATGGTCGCCCGCGCCAACGGCGTCGGCCCCAAACTCGCCGAACGCATTGTGCGCGAATTGAAGGACAAGGTAGGCGGCGTAGCGATCGGTGGCGCGAGTATCTCGATCGCCCCGACCGGCGCAGGCGCGGATGCGGCGTCCGCCCTCCTCAACCTCGGCTTCCGCCCCGCCGAAGCGTCGGGCGCGGTGGCAGCGGCTGAGGAAGAACTGGGCGCGGGGGCAAGCCTCGACGCGCTGGTGCGCCTCGCGCTGCGCAAGGCCGCCAAATGAGCGCCGTCATCCGCAGTGCCGCCTGCGCGTGCGGCCAGCTGTCGCTCGTCGCGACGGCCGAACCCACCGTCGTGTCGGTTTGCCACTGCCTCGACTGCAAGCGCCGTTCGGGTAGCGCCTTTGCCATGCAGGCCCGCTTTGCCCCGGAAGACGTTAGCATCACGGGCGAGGCCAAAGCCTGGGCGCACGTGTCAGATGCCGGCAACGAAGCCACCTTCCATTTCTGCCCAACCTGTGGCGGCACCTTATGGTATCACGCCCTGCCGGATCGCACGCTATATGCGGTGCCCGTCGGCACTTTCGCCGATCCCGCGTTCCCCGCGCCCTCTTACTCCGTGTACGAAGAGCGCAAGCCAGACTGGCTCGCGATCGTCGGCGACGGGATCGATCATTATGACTGACAACACGCTCCTGACCCCATCGCGCACGCCCGAGGATGTCGACGCCGCGCTGCGCCCGAAGTCGCTCGACGACTTTGTCGGGCAGAAGGCCGCGCGTGAGAACCTCCGCGTGTTCATCTCTGCCGCCCGCGCGCGGGGCGATGCGCTCGACCATGTGCTGTTCTTCGGCCCGCCGGGGCTCGGTAAAACCACGCTCGCGCAAATCATCGCGCGGGAGATGGGGGTGGGGTTCCGCGCGACCTCCGGACCGGTCATCGCCAAATCGGGCGATCTAGCGGCGCTGCTCACCAATCTCGAGGATGGCGATGTCCTCTTCATAGACGAGATCCACCGGCTTCAGCCTGCGGTGGAGGAAGTGCTTTACCCGGCGATGGAGGATCGCGCGCTCGATCTGATGATCGGGGAGGGGCCTTCCGCGCGGTCGGTGCGGATCGACCTGCCGCGCTTTACCCTCGTTGGCGCGACGACGCGGCAGGGATTGCTGACGACCCCGTTGCGCGATCGTTTCGGCATTCCGGTGCGGCTGAATTTCTACACGGTCGAGGAACTGACCAGCGTCGTCACGCGCGCCGCCGGGCTGCTCGGCCTCGCCATTTCGCCCGAAGGCGCCAGCGAAGTCGCGCGCCGTTCACGCGGCACGCCGCGTATCGCTGGGCGGCTGCTCCGCCGCGTGCGCGATTTCGCCCATGCCGCCGGGCACGATCTGGTTGACGCCCACGCCGCCGATTCCGCGCTCAACCGGCTCGAAGTCGACAAGCTCGGCCTCGATGCGATGGACCGGCGGTACCTCACGATGATCGCCGATATCTACCGCGGCGGCCCGGTCGGGGTGGAGACGCTGGCGGCGGGCCTGAGCGAGCCGCGCGACACGGTCGAGGAAGTGATCGAACCCTATCTCATCCAATTGGGCCTGATCGCCCGCACCGCCCGCGGACGCTGCCTCAACGCCGGGGGGTGGAAACATCTCGGGCTCGCCCCACCGAGTGGAAGCCAGGACGGCCTGTTTGACTGATCGAGATTGCATAACCCGGCCTTAACCTGAATTTGGTATCGCTCGCGTCCATGACGAGCGAACGGTGCAGTCTCTGTAACAAATCGGCCGAGCGCGCGGCGCTGGTGCGCTGTTCGGACGCGCGCTGCCCGCTTGCCAAGCCGCCGCAGCGCGTTTCGGTGAAGACATTGGTCGCGATGGGCGTCGCGGCACTGGTGGCGATCGCGGCGGTCGCCGGAATCAGCATGATGACGGTCGAGGACAGCGCCGACGGCAACACCCTTGCCGTGGAAGATGCGACCGACGCTCCGGGCACGACGCCGACGCCGCGCAACCCGCTTCACGCGGCGGTGCAGACCGGCGATCGGTCGGCCTTCGCCTGGCTTGCCGAGTTGTTCGATGCGCCCAAGGCCGCGCCGCAGGAGGTCGTCGCCACCGAGATGCTCAATCCGGGCACGCCCGATCCGCGCGCGGCGAGCCGCGTGCAGAGCTTCCCCTGCGAGGGGGCGCTGACCCCGAGCCGATCGCTGATGTGCACCCGTTGGGACCTGGCGACGGCCGATTACAACCTCTCCCTGCAATATAAGAATGCGCTCGTGCACAGCCGCAATCCGCGCGCCTTGCGCAAGGCGCGGGCGGTTTGGCTGCAGCAGCTCGACGCGCTGGGCGGTGATGCGGTGCGCATCCAGAAACATATCGATTCGTTCCAGCGGACGATCGCGACGAGCTGATCCTGCCCTGCGCGTGGCGGCTATCATCCGCCCCAAGCAAATCTTGTGCGCCGCACGATAGCCAAGGGCTGCCACAATCTGTTAGCCCGTGGCCATGCCGTCTGCCGCCGCCTCCGCTCGCGAAATTCTCCGTCGTCTCCATGACGTGATGGCCTCGCGCACGGCGCCGCAGGCCAAGCTCAATGCGGTGGTCGGCATCGTCGGCGAAGCGATGGCGAGCGAGGTCTGCTCGATCTATCTGCTGCGCGAAGGTCTTCTCGAACTCTACGCGACCCGCGGTCTGGCGCAGGAGGCGGTACACGTCACCAAGCTGGCGCTGGGCGAGGGGCTGGTCGGCACGATCGCGCAGCAGGTTGAGACGCTCAACCTGGACGAGGCCGCCTCGCACCCGGACTTCGCCTACAAACCCGAAACCGGGGAGGATCGCTTCCACAGCTTTGCCGGTGTCCCGATCATCCGGCGCGAACAATCGGTCGGCGTGCTGTGCGTGCAGCATGTCGAAAGCCGCAAATATGACGACGTCGAGATCGAGGCGCTGCAGACCGTCGCGATGGTGCTGAGCGAGCTGATCGCCAATGCCGAACTGGTCGATGCCAGCGGTGCGGCGACGGTGCGTCCGCAATCGACCGCGCCGATGCGGATCGCCGGGCTGCGCCTGGTCGAGGGCATGGCGAGCGGGCACGCGGTGTTTCACCAGCCGCGCGTGCATGTCGAACATACCGTGGCGGAGGATACCGAGGCAGAGCGGCACCGTGTCTATGCCGCGTTCGACAAGATGCGCGAACAGATCGAGCGGATCGCCGCGCAGGCCGAGTTCGGCGTCGGGGGCGAGCATGAGGAGGTGCTCGAGACCTACAAGATGTTCGCCTATGACGAGGGCTGGAGCCGTCGCATCAACGAGGCGATCGACAGCGGGCTGACTGCCGAGGCGGCGATCGAGCGTGTCCAGCAACGCACCCGGATGCGGATGCGGCAGATCGACGATCCGCTGCTCGCCGACCGGATGCACGATCTGGAGGATCTGTCGAACCGCCTGCTGCGCACGGTCTCGGGCCAGATGGGTACGGCGGCGCAGATGGGCCTCAGGCAAGACACCATCCTGATCGCGCGCAATCTCGGGCCGGCCGAACTGCTCGAATATGATCGGCGGCGCTTGAAGGGTGTCATCCTGGAGGAAGGGTCGCTGACTGCGCACGTCACGATCGTCGCGCGGGCGATGGGCGTGCCGGTGCTGGGCCGCGTGCGCGACGTACGGCGCTTGATCGGGGAGGGCGACCGCCTGTTGCTCGACGTGACGGCGGGCAATGTCTTCGCGCGCCCGTCGGCGGCGATGGAGGAGGCGTTCGATACCGCGCTCGACCTCCGCCAGAAGCGCAAGGCCGCCTTCGCCGCGCTGAAGAGCGTCGCGCCGGTCACCAAGGACGGACACCGCGTGACGGTGATGGTGAATGCGGGGCTTCGCGACGACGTCGCCGCGCTGGATGTGACCGGGGCCGACGGCATCGGCCTATTCCGTACCGAGTTCCAGTTCCTTGTGTCCGCAACCCTGCCGTCGCGCGATCGGCAGCAGCGGTTGTATCGCGACGTGCTCGACGCCGCCGGGGATCGCCCGGTCATCTTCCGCACCGTGGACATCGGCGGCGACAAGGCGCTGCCCTATCTCAACAAGGACGACGCCGACGAGGAAAACCCCGCGATGGGCTGGCGCGCGATCCGGCTCGCGCTGGAACGCGACGGGCTGATGAAGGTGCAGGCGCGCGCGCTGCTGGAGGCGGCGGCGGGGCGGACGCTCAACGTCATGTTCCCGATGATCAGCGAGCCGTGGGAATTCGATGAGGCGCGCGCGTTGTTTGAGGCGCAGCGCGGCTGGCTGAATGCACGGGGCAAGAAGTTGCCGAGCGAGATTCGGTATGGCGCGATGCTCGAAGTTCCGGCGCTGGCCGAACAGCTCGACCTGTTGCTGCCCAATATTTCCTTCCTGTCGGTCGGCACCAACGATCTGACGCAATTCCTGTTCGCCGCCGACCGCGCCAATCCCAAGCTGGCCGAGCGGTACGACTGGTTGAGCGCGGCGATCCTGCGCTTCATCCGCAAGCTGGTCGAGCCGACCCGCGCGGCCGGCGTGCAGCTCACTGTTTGCGGGGAGATGGGCGGGCGGCCGCTGGAGGCGATGGCGCTGATCGGCCTGGGGGTCGAACGGCTGTCGATTACGCCGGCCGCGGTCGGTCCGATCAAGGCGATGCTGCGCTCGCTCGATCGTGCGGCGCTGTCGCAGCACATGGCCGAGCTGCTCAAGGCGCCGCCGCGCAACATGCGCGCGGCGCTGACCACCTGGGCGGCGGAAAACCATGTTGAACTGGCGTGATAGAGGGACGGGCGGCGCGACGGGCCGTTGACTTGTCGCCGTCCCTTTGTGAGACACGCCCGCAGGACAGCATGAGGCATGGGCCGCACTCATCCTGTCGGAGAGATTGATGACCGACCCGAATCCGCCCGAAGAGGCGACCCTGTTTCCCAAGACTGCCGGCGAAAAATTGCGTGAGGCCCGCGAGGCGCAGGGTCTGTCGCTGGCCGAGATTGCGGCCCGCACGCGCGTTCCGGTGCGCCAGCTCGAGGCGATCGAACAGGGCAATTATGCCGCGCTGCCGTCGATCACCTATTCGGTCGGCTTTGCAAAGGCTTATGCCCGCGCGGTCGATCTGGACGAGGTCGCGATCGCGCGCGAAGTGCGCGGCGCGGCGGACCGGCCGGATGCGGTACGCCGCACCGAATATGAGGCGTATCAGATCGACGAACCCTCGCGCGTGCCGTCGCGCGGCGTCGCGATCGGCGGGTTGGTCGTGGCGCTGCTCCTGTTGATCGGGGTAGGCGTATTTTACGGCACCACGCTGTTCCGTGGCGAGGAAAGCGCGCCGTCGAACGTAGCCGAAAATACGATTGCCGAGGCACCGACGCCGGTCCCCGCCGCGACGCCCGCGGTGCCGACCGGCGCGGTGGTGCTGACGGCGACCGATGAAGTGTGGCTGAAGGTCTATGACGCGGCGGGCAAGACCCTGTTTCTCGGCACGCTGAAGGCAGGCGAAGTGTATACCGTGCCAGCGGACGCGAACGGCCCGCTGATCAACGTCGGACGGCCCGACAAGTTGCAGATCACCGTCGGCGGCACGGCGGTCGCACCGCTCGGCACCGGCAAGGTCGCGATCAAGGATGTGCCGATCGACGCCGCGTCGCTCACCGCGCGTGGCCAGGCGGCCGCTGGTACGGCCCAACCGATCACACCCGGCGCCGCACCGACTACCGTGCCGAGCGCGACGTCGGAGCCGCGATCGACCCGGCCCGCCGCGCGCCCGACGCCGCGTGCAACGCCACCGGCTTCCGCGCCGCTCAATATCGCGGCACCGGTTCCGGTCGCGCCCGAACCAGCCGCGCCTGCGCCCGGCCCGACGCCGACACCGTAAGGGCTGGCGACTTCGTGCGGGGTTCCGCTATGCTTAATTCTTTACCGCACCGGGGGGTGTACCATGCGTAACCTTGCAATGTCCGTGATCCTGCTGAGCGGAACCGCGCTCGCGGTGCCGCCTGCCTATGCGCAAAGCGGGCAACGTGGCGCGATCGAGGGTCGGGTCGATCGGCTCGAAGGCGAGATGCGCGCAGTGCAGCGCAAGGTCTTCCCCGGCGGCGCAGGTCAATATGTCCTGCCGGAGAACCAACCGCCGGCACCCGAAGCGATCCTGCCGGGCTCGCCGACCAGCCCGGTCGCCGATCTGACCGCCCGCGTCGATTCGCTCGAGACGCAATTGCGCGGGCTCGTCGCACAAAGCGAGACCAATCAGCACAAGCTGCAATTGCTCGATGCGCGGATCAAGGCGCTGGAGGCGAGCGCTGCCGCCGCACCAGCGCCGATCGCCGCGCCGGGTGACCCGGCCCCGATCGAACGCACGCAACCGTCCAAGCCGCCGGTCGACAAGACGTTGGTCGACAAGGCCGTGCCGCCCAAACCAACGCCGGCCAAGCCGCCCGTGACGACGCCGACCAAGCCCGCCGCTGCCGCCGCCGATCCGGCGCGCGCGGCCAAGATCGCTGCGGTCGAGCGGCCCGAAACCGGCGATACGGCGGAGGACACCTATCTCTACGGCTACCGCCTGTGGGCGGCGAAACTCTACCCCGAGGCGGAAGCGCAGTTCACCACCGTCACGACGAAATTCCCGACACACAAGCGCGCGAGCTATGCGCAGAATCTGCTCGGGCGATCGTATCTCGAAGAGGGCAAGCCCTCGCTCGCCAGCCTCGCTTTCTACGACAATTACAAGAAATGGCCTGACGGCGACCGCGCGCCGGAGAGCCTCTATTATCTGGCGCAGGCACTGGTGAAGCTCGGCAAGCCCGCCGCACAAGTCTGCAAGGTCTATACCGAGCTGACGCGCAGCTATGGCGCGAAGGTCGATGCTGACCCGAAAATGAAGGCGGGCGTTGCCAAGGGCCGCGCGGAATCGAGCTGTTCGTGACATGAGCGGGCTCGACCGGGCCACGGTCGAGCGCTTTCGCGCCGATTTCGCGGGCGCGCTTGGCAGACCGGTCGCGGCTGACGATCGCCTAGCGCTGGCGGTATCGGGCGGGCCGGACAGCATGGCGATGCTCGCGCTCGCCCACGCTGCCTTCCCGGGACAGGTGACAGCGGCGACGGTCGATCACCGCCTGCGTGCCGCGTCTGCGGACGAAGCGGCGATGGTTGCCGACTGGTGTCGGGCTGCGGCGATCCCGCACGCAATCTTGCCGGTTGAGGATGAGATCGGCACGAGCGCGGTGCAGGCGCGCGCGCGAGATCGGCGCTATGCGCTGCTGCTGCGCTGGGCGGTGGAGAGCGGCGCGCGCTGCCTCGCCACCGCGCACCATGCCGATGACCAAGCCGAAACCTTTCTGATGCGTGCGGCGCGCGGGTCTGGGGTTGCGGGGCTGGCGGGCATCCGTGCCCGGCAAACGCGCGAGGTGGCAAAGCCGGTTGCTGGTGCAGCGCTGGTTTTCGATGTTTGGGACGTCGATCTGGTGCGGCCGCTGTTGCACTGGCGCGTGGCCGAACTCCGCGCGCTGGCGGTGGCGCAAGCGGTGCCCTTCGTCGATGACCCGAGCAACGCCGACGATCACTACGACCGCACGCGGTTTCGCGCGCTCTTGCGGGATACGCCGTGGCTCGATCCGTTGCAGATCGCCAGATCGGCTGCTTATGCCGCCGAGGCGGATTCAACGCTGCGTGAGATCGAAGCGTGGCTGTGGCGCACGCGCAAGGTCGTGCCGGTCGGGGTCGATGATCCGGATGATCAAAGCTGGCTCGATATCGCCGACCTGCCGCGCGAGTTGAAACGACGGATGTGCCGCTCGGCGATCGACTGGGTCCGCACGATCAATGGCATCACGCGGCCAACCTTCGGCGACTCGTCCAATATCGAATCGCTGCTCGATGCGCTCGAAGCCGGCCGGAGCGCCACGCACGCCGGAGTGATGGTGACGGTGAAGGGCAATGTGTGGCGATTCACCGAAGAACCGCCGCGTCGCTCACTCTGATCGACGAAATGCGTGGTCGTTCCATTGCCATTAATCGCGCTGTGCTTATCTTGAGGGTTCGAGAAAGGTCAGTGTCCGTATGAACGAGAACGACAAGCAGCCAGGCTCCGACAACAATGGCCCGAACCCGTGGATGAAATCGCTCCTGATCTGGGTCGGTATCCTCGTTGCGCTGGCGCTGTTCGTGACGCTGATCGACAACCGGACTGGCAGCCCGGGCGCGACGCCGATCGCCTATTCCGCCTTCCTCGACCGGGTCGAGCAGGGCGGCGTCAAGGACGTCAATATCGCGGGTGAAGTGGTCACTGGCACCTTCACCGACACGACCAAGTTCCGCACCTATGCCCCGCAGGACCCACGCCTGACTGATCGCCTGCGCGAAAAGGGCGTGATGATAAGCGCCAAGCCTGAGGAAGGCGCGCCGATCTGGCAAGTGCTGCTGGTCAATTCGCTGCCGTTCTTCCTGTTCCTCGGCCTCGGCTATTTCGTGCTGCGCCAGATGCAGAAGAACACCGGTTCGGGCGCAATGGGCTTCGGCAAGAGCCGCGCGAAGATGCTGACGCAGAAGGAAGGCCGCGTGACCTTCGATGATGTCGCCGGCATCGACGAAGCGCGCGAGGAGCTTCAGGAAATCGTGGAGTTCCTCAAGGACCCGACAAAGTTCGCGCGCCTCGGCGGCAAGATCCCCAAGGGCGCGCTGCTGGTCGGCTCGCCCGGCACCGGCAAGACGCTGCTCGCCCGCGCAATCGCGGGTGAGGCGGGCGTGCCGTTCTTCACCATTTCGGGTTCGGACTTCGTCGAGATGTTCGTCGGCGTCGGCGCAAGCCGCGTGCGCGACATGTTCGAACAGGCCAAGAAGTCTGCGCCGTGCATCGTCTTCATCGACGAAATCGACGCGGTCGGTCGGCATCGCGGTGCCGGTCTCGGCAATGGCAATGACGAACGCGAACAGACGCTCAACCAGTTGCTGGTCGAAATGGACGGGTTCGAGGCGTCGGAAGGCATCATCATCGTCGCGGCGACCAACCGCCCCGACGTGCTCGATCCTGCTCTACTGCGCCCGGGCCGCTTCGACCGCCGCGTGACGGTGCCGCTGCCCGATATCGAGGGCCGCGTGAAGATCCTCGAAGTGCACATGAAGAAGGTGCCGCTCGCGCCCGACGTCGATGCGCGCACGCTCGCGCGCGGCACGCCGGGCATGTCGGGTGCCGATCTCGCCAACCTCGTCAACGAAGCGGCTCTGATGGCGGCGCGGCTTGGCAAGCGTCTCGTGGCGATGGCGCAGTTCGAAACCGCCAAGGACCGCGTCATCATGGGCACCGAATGGCGCTCGCTGGTGATGACGCCCGAGGAAAAGCGGATGACCGCTTATCACGAGGCGGGCCACGCTTTGGTTCGCATTCACGAGCCGGCGTCAGACCCGATCCACAAGGCGACGATCATTCCGCGCGGTGGTGCGCTCGGCATGGTTGTGTCGATGCCGGAGCGTGACAATTACTCCTATCACCGCGACAAGATGTACGCCGATCTGGCGACCGTCATGGGCGGCCGCGTCGCCGAGGAATTGATCTTCGGCTATGACAAGGTGTCGAGCGGTGCGTCGGGCGACATCAAGCAGGCGACCAAGCTCGCCCGCGCGATGGTGTCGCAATGGGGCATGTCCGATGCGCTTGGCCCGCTGCAATATGAAGAGCAGCAGGGCGAGACGTTCCTCGGCTATTCGCAGACGCAGCGGCAGAACATGTCGAACGAGACCGCGCTGTTGATCGACAGCGAGATTCGCAAGCTGGTCGACGGCGGCCTGGCGCGGGCGCGCGAAATCCTGACCAAGCATATCGACCAGTTGCACCGCATCGCGAATGCCCTGCTCGAATATGAGACGCTGACTGGCGAGGAAATCAAACGGCTCGCCTTCGACGGTGACATCGGCCGCGACGATCCGGGTGCGACGACCACGGTCGTGCCGGGAGCGGGGACCTCGATCCCCAAGACGCGCCGTCCCAAGGGCGGTGGCCCGTTCGGCAACCCAGCGCCCGCCGGGGCCTGATCACCGCATAACGATCCAAAAGGCCGCGCCCGATCTTGATCGGGCGCGGCTTTTTCGTGACTGTGCGGCGCATGGGGTTTCCGGGGAGACGATGATGCGGATCGGGTTGCGAATCTTGGTGCTGGCGAGTGCACTCCTGCCGATGGCGGCGCAGGCGATGACGGTCGAGACTTTCCTCGCCAAGGCCAAGGCGTTGCAGGCCAAGGGGCCGTTTGCGCTGGCTTCGTCCGATCTCGCGCTGCTGCGGGACGAAGTGAAGGATGCCGGGGCCGCGTACCGCGCGCAGATCGAGGCGGATCGCCTGGCGGGCAAAAAACCGCGCGCCTGTCCGCCGCCGGTCGGCCAGGCCAAGATCGATTCGAAGGTCGTGATGGCCGAATTCGAAGCGCTCCCGCCCGCCAAGCGGAAGGTCAGCGTGCAGTCCGCGTTCTACGCGATGATGGACCGCCGCTTCCCGTGTAAGTAAGCGTCAGCCCATCAAGCCCAAGACGATCAACAGCAGCCCGAACGCCGTCAACGCGACGCTGGCAAGTACCAACAGCGCGAGCGTGCGCCACAGGGCCGAGCGCTTCCGCAGCGAATAGGCTCCCCGCAGCTGTGCAAACATGTGCACGGGCGGTGCCAACAGGAGCAGCGTGGCGAAAATCCAATACGGCGCGTCGATCGTCAGGCACAGGCTCAAAATCACGACCAGGAACATCATGAAAGACAGCGAGTAGGTCACGAAAATCGCGTGATCGTACAATTTGAACTGCCGTCGCCACAGAAAGAGCAAAGCGACCAGCGGGATCGAGATCGGGATCAGCGCCCAGCTATATTTATAGGCGCTCGACTGTAGCTTGTAGAGCATCAGGCCTGGGTTGGCATTGACCTTCGCGATGCCCTTATCGAGCAGCGGCCATTTGGTGTAGAATTGGCCATTGCCCTTGGTCGGTGCGACAAGGTTACGCGCTTTGGTCAGCGTATGGAGCTGGCTCCGCGCCTCGATCGTGCGCGCGGTGTCCGCACCACCTTTCTGCGCCGCCTCGGCCGCGGCGAGTTCGATTTTGGCCGACTCAAGTTGCGTGTCGATCCGCTCGACCGCTACCAATTGCTGCTTCGGCGTCAAGCCGATGCCTTCGACTTCGCCGCTGAACGTATGAATCGTCGCGAACATCAGGAAAACGGAGAACAGAAACAGCGCGAGCGGTGAAACGAAGCGTGCACGCTCCCCCGCGATGTACCGCCGCGTGAGCTCGCCCGGGCGGGTGAACAGCATCGGCAGGGTGCGCCAGATCTTGCCTTCGAAATGGAAAACGCCGTGCAGCAGATCATGCGCGATCGAGGTCAGCGTGCGGTGGACATGCCCATTCTGCCCGCAGGCATGGCAGAACTCTCCTTGCAGCGTGGTCCCGCAATTCAGGCACAGGCCGTGATCGTGATGACCGCGCAGTGACGCGGCCTCCCCGGCACGCGGTTCGATTGCACGGCCGATCAAGGCCCCCGTGGCGATATCGCCGACTGCTGCCATTTCCCCCGACATGGCGGCAGCTTATCACCAGTCGTGACAGAAGCGATAGTTTTTGCGGCACTGCCCACGCTCATGATAACGCGCACGCAATGACGGATGCTGCCACCTTGATCGCCGATCTGACCACGCGCGCCCGCACGGCGGCCCGCGTGCTCGCAACCCTGCCGACTGATGCCAAGGCGCGCGCGCTACGGGCCGCGGCGGATGCGTTACGTGCGGCTGAACCGGCAATCCTCGCCGCCAATGCCACCGACATGGCGAGCGCGACCGAAGCGGGTCTCTCGGGCGCTATGCTCGATCGTCTGCGGCTCGATGCGGGGCGGGTCGCGGCGATGGCCGATGGCGTTGCGGCGGTGGCGGGGCTGGCCGACCCGGTCGGTGCGATAATTGATGAGACGACACGCCCCAACGGGCTCGTGCTGCGCCGTGTGCGCGTGCCGATCGGGGTGATCGGGATCATCTATGAAAGCCGCCCGAATGTGACCGCAGATGCCGCAGCACTCGCGGTGATGGCGGGCAACGCTGTCATCCTGCGCGGCGGATCCGAAGCGATCGAGAGCAACCGCGCGATTCATGCGGCGATGGTGTCGGGCCTCGTCGCCTGCGGGGTGCCCGCGGATGCGGCGCAGCTGGTGCCGACGACGGATCGCGCCGCAGTCGGCGCGATGTTGACGGCCGACGGATCGAACGGGGCTGGTGCGATCGACCTGATCGTCCCGCGTGGTGGCAAGGGCCTGGTCGCGCGTGTTCAGAACGAAGCGCGCGTGCCGGTGCTCGCGCATCTCGACGGGATCAACCATGTCTATGTCGATGGCTCGGCTGATCCGGCGATGGCGGCAGCGATCGTGATCGATGCCAAATTGCGCCGCACCGGAGTCTGCGGGTCGATGGAGACGCTGTTGATCGACCGCGCGTTCCCTGATCCCATGTCTTTGATCGATCGGCTTGTGACGGCAGGGTGCGAGGTGCGCGTCGGACCCGGCCTGTCCGATACGCTGCCACGGGCGGTCGATGCGGACTGGGACACCGAATATCTCGACGCGATCGCCAGCGTGGCTCTGGTCGATGGCGTGGACGGCGCGATCGACCATATCGCGCGTCATGGGTCGCATCATACCGACGCGATCGTCGCGACGGATGAAGCGGCGGCCACGCGTTTTCTGGCCGAAGTCGACAGCGCAATCGTGTTGTGGAACGCCTCGACACAATTTGCCGATGGCGGCGAGTTCGGGCTTGGCGCCGAGATCGGCATCGCGACCGGCCGCCTCCACGCCCGCGGCCCGGTCGCGCTGGAAGGGCTGACGACCTATAAGTGGGTCGGCTACGGCACGGGGCAGGTGCGGGGTTGATGGGCGTGGGGCGGGGGATTAGTCTGTCGCGGTGAATGATCCAACGCCCATCTCGCGGTCCGTCACCGCAGAACTCGATGCCGAGACTGGCGCCCTGCTCGATCGCATGGCCGAATCGCTCGGGATCAGTCCTGCGGCTTACGCTGCGGGAGTGATCCGCCGTGTCGTGCAGAGCGAGGCTGAACTCGCTGCATTCGCACAGGTCGGGATCGATGAACTGGACCGAGGCGAGTACATTTTGCACGAGGTCGTGATGGCCGAACTGGACACCATGGTCGCCAAGCATGAGGCGCGATGCCGCGCCTGATCTGGTCGCCAAGATCGGGCCGGGATTTGGCCGACATCGACGCATATCTGTCTGAACGCGATCCGGCTGCCGCTGTCCGCATCCTGCGCGCAATTCAATCGGCCATCGTGCGCTTGTCTGACTATCCAAGGCTGGGATGGGCGATCAATGAGCCGTTTCGCGTGATCAGCGTGCGCAAAATTCCTTATCTGATCCTCTACCGTTTGCGCGAAGGTGTGATCGAAATCGTGCGCATTCGACATGCTCGGGAAGATTGGTCGGGCGCAATCGAAGCAGAGCTTTGACCCGCATCGGCATCCTCGGCGGGTCGTTCAACCCGGCACATGGTGGGCACCGGGCGATCAGCCTGGCGGCAATCGATGCGCTCGGGCTCGATGAGGTGTGGTGGCTGGTCTCGCCCGGCAATCCGCTGAAGGAGAAAGCGGGCGACATGGCACCGTTCGCCGCGCGCTTTGCTTCGGCGGTGCGCGTCGCGCGCCATGCGCCGATCCGGGTGAGTGCGATCGAGCGCAAGCTCGGCACGCGCTACACCGTCGATACCGTCACCAAATTGCGCCGACTCTATCCCAAGAAGCAGTTCATCTGGCTGATGGGATCGGACAATCTGGCACAGTTCGACCAGTGGAAAGCGTGGCGGCGCATCGCACGTGAGGTTCCGATTGCGGTTATCGCGCGTCCGGGGTATGAGCGTGCGGCTCGCGCGGCTCCCGCGATGGGTTGGTTGCGGGGCTCGGTTCGGCCCGCAAGCCAGGCGAAGAACTGGACGCAGTGGAGATTGCCGGCACTTGTGCTGTTGCGCTTCCGCCCCGACCCGCGCTCCGCGACACAGCTTCGGGCTGCCGATCCGGCCTGGCAGCGGCATTTTCTGCCTGCTGATTCTTCCTCCCTCCTTCCCGACATCAATTAGGTAATCATCTTGGCCTCATCCTCTCCTGCCTATCGCGCGACCGACCCCGATGAGGTCGAGGCGCTGCATCGGCTGATTCTAGCGTCGCTCGACGACGATCAGGCGGTCGACACGATTTCGATCCCGCTCGCGGGCAAATCGAGCATCGCCGATTACATGGTCATCGCGAGCGGTCGCTCGACCCGGCAAGTCGCGTCGATGGCGCAGAAGCTGGCCGAGAAGATTAAGGGTGAGCTTGGCCGCCAGACTCGGATCGAAGGCTTGCCGACGGCGGATTGGGTGCTGCTCGATGCCGGCGACGTGATCGTCCACCTGTTCCGCCCCGAAGTGCGCAGCTTCTACAATCTCGAGCGGATGTGGGCCTTCGGCGACGCGCCGACGCCACCGGCCGCGCCGGTGATGAGCGGCGATTAAGAGCCGGTTTTGCTGCTCCACATCGTCGCGCGGGGACGGATTGGGCGGGGGCCCGAGGCCGAACTGGTCGAGCGTTACGTCAAGCGGCTGTCCTGGCCGTACAAGCTGACCGAATTGCCCGATACCGGCGGCAAGATGCCCGCGGTCGAGCCGGGCTGCCGCATCGTCATGCTCGATGAAACGGGCCAGGTCCTGCCCTCGCGCGATTTCGCGACAACGCTGGAAAAATGGCGCGATGCGGGAGTGCGCGAGGCGCGCTTCCTGATCGGCGCGGCCGACGGGTTCGATGACGCGCAACGCAAGACCGCCGATCTGCTGCTGAGTTTCGGGCGCGCGACCTGGCCGCATCTGCTGGCCCGCGCGATGCTGGCCGAACAATTGTGGCGCGCCACCAGCATCCTTGCCAACCACCCGTATCACCGCGAAGGGTAAGCCATGCGGGGGCGGGTTCTTGGTCTGGCGGTGGCGGTCGGTGCGGCGTGCACCAGCGTCGCGCTCGCCCAATCTCCCGACGATCAGCGCGCGCGCCTGGCCGAGGCGAAGGCGCAGTCTGCTGCGGCCGCGGCGCGTTCGGCCAAGCTCGAACAACAAGCCGCGGCTGAACGCGACCAGGCGCAGCAAGCGCGCGCACAGGAAGCCGCCGTCGCCGCGCGCATTCAACAGGCCGAGGCGGATATCGCGGCGGGGCAGGCGCGCGTTGCGATCGTCGATCGCCTGCTTGCCGAACAGCGCGCACGGCTCGCAACCAAGCAGGCACCGGCCGCGCGGTTGCTGGCGGCTTTGCAATCGCTCGCACGGCGTCCCGCGATCATCAGCGTGGTGCAGCCCGGCTCGGTCGATGATCTGGTGCATGTGCGCGCGGTGCTCGCCAACACGATGCCGGTGATTCGCGCGCGCACGGCCGATATCCGCGCCGATCTGGCACGCACCCGCGTCCTGCAACGGCAAGCTGCGGTTGCGACGGCGGCGCTGACCGAAAGCAGGCGGCGGCTGGAGACGCAGCGGCTCGCGCTCACGCGGCTGGAGGCGCAACATCGGCTTCGCTCGCGCGCGCTGGGGCGCGATGCCCTGTTCGAATCGGACCGCGCGATCGCGCTCGGCGAGCAAGCGCGGGATATCGTCGATCTGATGGGCGCGATCGGCAATCAGGCGACCGTGCGCGCGAGCCTCGCATCGCTTCCGGGCCCGCTGCTGCGTCCACCGCGCCCCGGCGAGGCCGCCGCGCCGGACGATCGCGTCGCCTGGTCGCACGCCGCGCCGCCGTATCGCCTGCCGGTGCAGGGCAAGATCATCACCGGGCTGGGCGAAGTGTCGGACGCGGGCGTGCGGTCGCGCGGGATCACGATCGCGCCAGTGGCCGTCGCCGAGGTGGTCGCGCCCGCCGCCGGGCGGATCGCCTTTGCCGGGCCGTTTCGCGCCTATGGCGGCATCGTCATCATCGATCATGGCGGCGGCTGGACCTCGCTCGTCTCGGGGCTTGGCGTGGTGTCGGCGCGGATCGGCGACAAGGTCGGGCAGGGCGCGCCAATCGGCCAGGCGGGCGGCGGCGCGAGCCCGCGCGTCACTGTCGAGCTCAGGCGACGCGACCGGGCGATCGATCTGACCGCGCTGGTCGGTTGAGTCACGCGCCGTTCATGCCGCGCGCGCTTTGATCCGGCGACAAACCCCGCTACAGTCCGCCGAACACCCCGCTGTCACGAGTATCCGACGATGTCGCGCTTCACCACCTCGCTGCTCCAGGCGTCCGCGATTGCCGCGGCGCTGGCGATTGTCCCCGTCGGGACCAGCGCGATGGCGGCGGTCGACACTGGCACCTACCGCGAGATGTCGGTCTTCCTCGACGTGTTCAACCGGGTGAAAGCGGAATATGTCGACAAGGTTGACGACAAGACGTTGATCAAGGGCGCGATCGACGGGATGCTCGCCGCGCTCGATCCGCACAGCGCCTATGAAACCGGGCTAGATTATCAGAACCTGCGGATCCAGACGCTCGGCAGCTATGGCGGTCTCGGCCTGACGGTCACGATGGAGGATGGCGCGGTCAAGGTGATCGCGCCGCAGGAGGATTCGCCGGGCTGGCGCGCCGGGATCAAGTCGGGCGATTACATCACCCACATCAACGGCAAGCTGATCTTCGGGCAGACGCTGGACGAGGCGATCAGCGCGATGCGCGGCGAACCTGGCACGCACATCTCGCTAACGCTGCTCCGCCCCGGCCGCCCCAAGCCGATCGAGGTCGCGTTGGTGCGTGAGAAGATCGTGCAGAAGCCGGTCAAGTGGAGCGTCAAGGACGGCGTCGGCGTGATCAACATCAACGCTTTCTCCGAACATACCGGCGAAGCGGTGACGGCAGCGATCCGCGGCATTCAAAAACAGCTCGGCCACGATCCGCTCGGCTACATCATCGATCTGCGCGACAATGGCGGGGGGCTGCGGGATGAATCGATCGCGGTCGCGGACAATTTCCTGTCCTCGGGCGAAATCGTGTCGCAGCGTGGGCGCGACAAGGCCGATATCGAGCCGTTCTACGCCGAATCCTATGTGAAGGGCGATCTGGCGCACGGCCTGCCGATCATCGTGCTGACCAACGCCGGTACCGCCTCGGCATCGGAAATCGTCGCGGGCGCGCTGCAGGATCAGCACCGCGCGCTGGTGATGGGCGAACGCTCGTTCGGCAAGGGATCGGTGCAGACGGTGATCGACCTCGGCTCGAACGCCGCGCTGCGCCTGACCACGTCGCGTTATTATACGCCGTCGGGCCGTTCGGTGCAGGAAGGCGGGATCGAGCCCGACATCGCCGTACCGCAAATCTCCGACCCCGATTACAAATCGCGGCCCGTCTTCCGCGAGGATGATCTGCGCCGCCATCTGATCAACGAGGTCAAGAACGACAATGCGGCGATCGAGGAGGATTCGAAACCCGATCCGCGCTTTGCCGCAACCGCGGAGGAACTGAAGGCCAAGGGGATCGACGATTTCCAGTTGAATTACGCGCTGAAAACGATCGGCCGCTTGTCGGGCACCGCGCAAGCGGTTGCGGCGAAATAGGATGCGCGATCGCTTTCAGGCGGCGCGTTTGCTCGCGCTGGGTTTGCCGGTGGGGCTGCTCGGCGGGGCGTTGATCTCGCAATATGTCGGCCATCTCTATCCGTGTGAGTGGTGCTGGTTTCAGCGCTATCCGCATATGGCGGCGATCGCGCTTGGGGCGCTCGCCTTCGTCGTGCCGGGTCGGCCTGCGCAACGGTGGCTGGTCGCGCTGGCGGCACTGGCGATCCTGCTAAGCGGGGCGATCGGCGTATTCCATGCGGGCGTCGAATATCATTGGTGGCAGGGCTTCACCGAATGCACCTCGACCATGTCGGGACCGGTCACGCTGGACAGCATCATGAACGCGCCGATCGTGCGCTGTGACGTCGCGCAGTGGCGGCTGTTCGGAATTTCACTTGCTGGGTTTAACGCGCTCTTTTCGATCGGCGGCGCAATCGCCATCTTCGTGCTCATGAAGGGAAAGCGCGCATGAGCGGATGGAAGCCCGGAGATGCCAAGCGGCTGACCGATTCGATGGTTCGGGTCGATCAGGCCGGTGAATATGGCGCCACGCGGATTTACGCGGGGCAGCTTGCGGTGCTGGGGGATCGCAGCCCGGCGGCGCGCGCGATCGCGGGCATGGCCAATCAGGAAGAACGCCACCGGGCTTTTTTCGACGCGATGATGGCGCGGCGCAGCGTGCGCCCGACGCTGTTGCAGCCGATCTGGAACGTCGCGGGCTTTGCGCTCGGCGCGGTGACGGCGGCGATGGGCCCCGAGGCGGCGATGGCCTGTACCGCTGCGGTCGAGACCGAGATCGATAAACATTACGCCGATCAGCTTGAGGCATTGGGTGACAGCGATCCCGAACTGTCGGAGGCGATCCGCGATTTCCAGGCCGAAGAGATCGAACATCGCGAAACCGCGCTCGCCGCGGGTGCGGAGAATACCTTCGGCTATCCGGTCTTGAGCGGCTTGATCCGCCTGGGGTGCAAGGTAGCGATTGCCACGGCGAAACGGATTTGACGGGAGACGGGATGATGAAAAGCCTGACGACACAGGCCGTTTCGGCGGCAGCGGTACTGGGTGCGGCATTTGGCGGCATGACGATCGCGTCTCCGGCGACGGCACAAGCCGTGACGACGCCGCCCCTGGTGATTTACGGCAATCAGAAATGCCCGACCGATGCCAATGGCAATGAAATCGTGGTGTGCGTGCGTCGCGCACCGGGCGAACAGTTCCGCATCCCGAAGGAATTGCGCGAACTGAAGGTCACGCCGGAAAACGAAAGCTGGGCATCGAAGGCGGCCGCCAATGACCGCGTCGGTCAGGACGGCATCGGCAGCTGCTCGAACGTCGGGGCGGGCGGTGCGACCGGCTGCTTCGCTCAGGCGGGCCGCGCGTACAAGAAGCAGAAGCAGGAAAACAAGGCCGAGCAGCGCGCGGTCGAAGCCGCAATCGTCCCCTGATCCGACGCGGCGGGGGGCGGCATGGCGACACTGGCAGGACAGACGCGGACTCGCGCCAAGCCGCTTGCGGCGGATGGCTATGAGCGTTTCCTCGCCGTCGCCGCGACCGCCTTGCTCGCAACGATCCTGGTCGCGCTGGGCAAGGGCTTGACGCACGGCGGACAGTTGCCGCTGGTCATCTGGGGGCATGTGCTGACGGTGCTGGTCGCGCTCGCCTTGACCCCGGTGATGCTGTTGCGGCCACGCGGTGATCGGCCGCATCGTCTGCTCGGCCGCGTATGGGTCGCGGCGATGTTCCTGACCGCGCTCGTCTCTTTCTTCGTGCAGACCAGCAATCCGGGGCATTTCAGCTTCGTCCACCTGATCTCGGCCTATGTCATCGTCGCCGCACCGCTGCTGTGGTGGAGCGCACGCACCCATCGCATCGCCCTGCATCGCCGCCATGTCCGCGGGATGGTGACGGGCGCGCTGCTGATCGCCGGTTTCTTCACCTTCCCGTTCGGTCGCCTGCTCGGCCGGTGGTTGTTCGCCTGATCGCATGAAGAATCAGAACGAGAAAGTGCGTGGGCCGCACGGCGTCGCTTTGCTGCTGTTCGCTCTGGTGTGGCTATCGTGCGTGTGGTTCGGCTCGTTCGAGCTCAATCCGAACAATGCCACCCGGCTGTTCGGCGCGCTGTCACTGGTCGAGCGCGGCGAGGCGACGATCGACCGCTATCAGACGCTGACGATCGACAAGGCGCAGTTCACCCGCAAATCGGGCACGCATTATTACATGGACAAGGCGCCCGGCGTGACGCTGATGGCCGCACCGGTGGTGTGGGCTACGAACTGGATTACCGGCGGCAATTCCTATGATCAGGTGATCGACATCACCAATCCGAAGCTCGCCGATTTCATGCGGTTGCGGTTGATGCTGGCGGTGGCGTTCGGCGCGGCGCTGCTCACCGCCTTTGCGGCGGTGTTGCTGCTCGATCTCGGCACCGGCATTACCGGCAGCCCGGCGGCAGGGTTGTTCGCCGCGCTTGGCTATGCGCTCGGGTCGATCGTGTGGGGCTGGTCCACCACCTTGTTCGGCCACGCCCCTGTCGCCGCGCTGCTGCTGATCGCGACCTGGGCGATCTGGCGCGGGACATCTGGCGAGCGTGAGATCGCGCGCTGGCGCTATCCGCTGATGGCGGGCGGCGCGCTTGGCTGGGCGGTGGCGATCGAATTTCCTTCGGCGCTGGGCGGCATCGCGATCGGGCTATGGGCGCTTTGGCGCAGTCGCGAGGCGGCATGGCCGGTACGGCGGCGACTTTACCTGATTGCGGTCGGCACGGCGATCGTCGCGGTGCTGCCGCTCGCCACGTACAACCAGTTCGCCTTCGGCACGCCGTTCATGACAGGCTATCAGGGGGTCGTCGGCTTCGGCGGGATGAATGAAGGGCTGTTCGGCCTGACGTATCCCAAGCCCAATGTCCTGTGGGAGATCCTGTTCGGCACGCGGCGCGGGATGCTCTGGGTGGCCCCCGTGCTGGTGCTTGGCGCGCTTGGCGTGTCGCGGATGATCCGCAACCCCGCGACCAAGGACCTAGGCGTGCTGGCGCTCTCGGTCATCCTGATCGTGCTCGCGGTCAATGCGTCTTATGCCTATTGGGACGGCGGGGCATCGGTCGGGCCGCGCCATTCGGTGCCGGCGATTCCGTTCCTGGCACTGGGGTTGGCGCCTTTCTGGGCGTCGTTGCGATCGACGGGCGCGAAGCTTGCGGCGGCGGCATTGCTGGCTGCGTCGATGCTCCTCAATCTGGTGGTTGCGGCAACCGACATCTTCGCGCCGGAGACGATGGTCACGCCGGTTTGGACGCGCAATTTCGTCGGCCTGTTCGCGCACGCCCGGCTCAATACCGTGCCGAACCTCTATTGGGGGTGGCAGCCGGTATGGGGCTTCGCGCTCTATCTCGATCTCGCGCTGCCGATGCTCGCGCTGATGCTGTGGTGGGTCAGGCGTGCCGAGCGGCCTCGCTCAGAATAGTCGCCCGCCATTGGGCACCGCTTGGTCCGGCGCGAACAACACGACTTCGCCCTCCGCATCGGGAAAGCCGAGTGTCAGCACCTCCGACATGAACTTGCCGATCTGGCGCGGCGGGAAGTTCACGACGGCGGCGACTTGCCGTCCGACCAGATCCTCGATCGCATAGCGCGTGGTGATCTGTGCCGAGGACTTTTTGATCCCGATCACCGGCCCGAAATCGATCAGCAGCTTGAACGCGGGGTTGCGCGCCTCGGGAAAGGGCAGCGCCTCGACGATCGTGCCGACGCGGATATCGACCTTCAGGAAATCGTCGAACCCGATGGCCGGGGCTGCTGCGGCGGCTGGATCATGCGTCGCGTGCACCGGCCGTTACCCTTTAAAAATCCACGTCGTCATAATGTTTGGGCGGTGCGATCCCCTCCATTCGCTCCGACAGCAGCGGGCGGAAGCTCGGGCGGCTCTTGAACCCGCGATACCATTTCGCGGTCTGTTCGTGATGCTTCCAGTCGATCCCGCCCAGATAATCCGCGACCGAGATTTGCGCAGCGGCGGCAAGGTCGGCCAGACTCATCGTCGCGCCCGCCATCCAATTGTGCCGGTCGAGCAGGAAATCGGTATATTCCAGATGGCGCACGGCGGCCTTCATCGCGCTGCGCAGCCGGGCGGAATCGGGCGGCGCCTTGGTGACGAGCCGCTTCTCCATCCGTTCATGCAGCAGCGGTGCGACGATATCGGCGAAGAATTGCGTGTCGAACCACGCGACCAAGCGGCGGATTTCGGCGCGATAGACGGCGGTGCCGTTGATCATCGCCGCCTTGTCGACCGTCTCCTCCAGATATTCGCAGATCGCCATCGAATCCATCAGCCGCAGCCCGCGCGCGGCGTCGGTCATCACCGGCACCTGGCCGGCAGGATTCATGTCGAGGAATTCGTCGCGCTGCTCCCACGGATATTCGCGCACCAATTCATATCCGATGCCCTTTTCGCCGAGCAGCAAGCGAACCTTGCGCGAAAAGGGGCAGAGCGCGAATTGATGAAGTTTCCACATGCCGCCGTGTTAGCGGCAGCAGCCACGCGACGGAAGACGCGACGCGCGCGGGAGCGTTTTAAACCCGCGCTCATTCCGCGGCGATCTGCTCCTCGCGATCATCGAGCGGATGGCTGAGCCGCGACAGCATTTCCTTGGGCACCACTTGCCAGAAATGCTCGACCACCCGACCCCAATCGTCGAGCAACGCGCCCGACCATTTGGAATCGGTCGCCGCATGATGCGCGCGGACAAGGCCGAGCAGCGTCGCCTCCCAATGGAGCGACGAAAGCCGGTTCCAGGTGATGCTTTCCGGATTGGCGCGGCGTGGGAAGCGGCCTTCGGGGTCGTAGACGAATGCCATGCCCCCGGTCATGCCAGCCCCGAAATTCGCGCCGACCGTGCCGAGCACGACCGCAATGCCGCCGGTCATATATTCGCAGCCGTTGGCGCCACAGCCCTCGACCACCACGGTCGCGCCCGAGTTACGCACCGCGAAACGCTCGCCCGCTTGCCCTGCGGCATAGAGACTGCCCGAGGTCGCGCCGTACAGCACGGTGTTGCCGATGATCGTATTGTCCTGGCTCGCCAGCGGTGACGAGACCACCGGGCGCACCGCGATGATGCCGCCCGACAGGCCCTTGCCGACATAGTCGTTGGCATCGCCGAACACCTCCAGCGTCACGCCCTTGCACAGGAACGCGCCGAGCGACTGCCCCGCCGAGCCGCGCAGCCGGACATGGACATGCCCGTCGGCCAGCGCCGACATGCCGAAGGTCCGCGTGATTTCGCTCGACAGGCGCGTGCCCACCGCACGGTGCGTGTTGCGCACCGAATAGGTGAGCTGCATCTTTTCGCGCCGGCTGAACACGGCGGCGGCATCCTTGATGATCTGCGCATCCAGACTGTCGGGCACTTCGTTGCGTCGTCCGGTCAGGCTGAAGCGGCGCTGGTCATCGGGCGCGTCGACCTTGGCGAGGATCGGGTTGAGATCGAGATCGTCGAGATGCTCCGCCCCGCGGCTGACCTGACGCAGCAATTCGGTCCGCCCGATCACTTCGTCGAGGCTGCGGAAGCCGAGCCGCGCAAGGATGTCACGCACTTCTTCGGCGATGAAAGTCATCAGATTGATGACCTTTTCCGGCGTGCCGCTGAATTTCGCGCGCAGCGCTTCGTTCTGCGTGCACACGCCGACCGGGCACGTGTTGGAATGGCATTGCCGCACCATGATGCAGCCCATCGCGACCAGGCTCAGCGTGCCGATGCCGAATTCCTCCGCGCCCAGGATCGCAGCGATGACGATGTCGCGCCCGGTTTTGAGGCCCCCGTCGGTGCGCAGCTTGATCCGTCCGCGCAGGCCGTTGAGCGTGAGCGTCTGGTTGACCTCGGAGAGACCCATTTCCCACGGCGTACCGGCATATTTGATGCTGGTCTGCGGGGAAGCTCCGGTGCCGCCGACGTGCCCTGCGATCAGGATCACGTCCGCGTGCGCCTTGGCCACGCCCGCCGCCACCGTGCCGATCCCGGCGGAGGACACCAGTTTCACGCAAACCCGCGCGACCGGGTTGATCTGCTTCAGGTCGTAAATGAGCTGCGCCAGATCCTCGATCGAATAGATGTCGTGGTGCGGCGGCGGCGAGATGAGCGTCACGCCCGGCGTCGCATGGCGCAGCTTGGCGATGAATTCGGTCACCTTGAAGCCGGGCAATTGCCCGCCCTCGCCGGGCTTGGCCCCTTGCGCGACCTTGATCTCGATCTCGTCGCACGCGTTGAGATATTCCGCCGTCACGCCGAAGCGCCCACTGGCGATCTGCTTCACACCCGAATTGGCATTGTCGCCATTGGCATAGGGCTGGTAGCGCGCGCTGTCCTCGCCGCCTTCGCCAGACACGGCTTTGGCACCGATCCGGTTCATCGCGATCGCCAGCGTCTCATGCGCTTCGGGGCTGAGCGCGCCCAAGGACATGCCCGGCGTCACGAAGCGCTTGCGGATTTCGGTGATCGCCTCGACCTGATCGACCGGCACACCTTCCGCCGGGAAATTGAACTGCAACAGGTCGCGCAGATAGACCGGCGGCAACGCCTCCACCCCGCGCGAGAATTGCAGATAGGTCGAATAGCTATCGGTCGCGACCGCACTTTGCAGCAAGTGCATCAACTGCGCGGAGTAAGCGTGGGTCTCTCCGGTGTGGCGCTGGCGATAGAAGCCGCCGATCGGCAGCGTCGCGACGCCGTCGTCAAACGCCTTGTCGTGCCGCAGCTGCGCATTGAGGTGGAGCGAGGCGTAGCCCTCGCCCGAAATCTTGGCGGGCATGCCGGGGAACAGATCGTTGACCAGCGCACGGCTGAGACCAACCGCCTCGAAATTATAACCGCCGCGGTACGAGGAGATGACCGCGATCCCCATCTTCGAGATGATCTTGAGCAGCCCCTCTTCCACCGCCGTGCGATGCCGCGTGAGGCATTGCTCGAGGCTCAGATCGCCGAACAGGCCGCGCTCGTGCCGGTCGACGATCGACGCTTCCGCCAGATACGCGTGGACTGTCGTCGCGCCGACGCCGATCAGCACCGCATAATAATGCGTGTCGAGGCATTCGGCGGTCTGCACGTTGATGCTGGCGTAGGAGCGCAAGCCCATCCGCACGAGATGCGTATGCACGGCGGCGGCGGCGAGCACGCCGGCAATGCCGATCCGGTCGGGGCCGATCGTGCGGTCGGTCAGGAACAATTCGGTCCGCCCCTCGCGCACCGCCGTCACCGCCTCGGCCCGGATCCGCGCGATCGCGGCGCGCAGCGTCTCGGGTCCACCGCCCGCTTCGAACGTGCAGTCGATCACCGCCGCCTGCGTGCCGAAATGCGCCTTCAACCGTGCCCAGTCGGACCCGGTCAGCACCGGCGATTCAAGCACCAGCACGCCGTCGCGCCGATCCTCGGTATCAAGGATATTGGCGAGATTGCCGAACCGCGTTTTGAGCGACATCACGTGCCGTTCGCGCAAGGGGTCGATCGGCGGGTTGGTCACCTGGCTGAAATTCTGCCGGAAGAATTGGCTGATCAGCCGCGGCTTGTCGGAAATGACGGCGAGCGGCGTATCGTCGCCCATCGATCCGATCGCTTCCTTGGCACCCTCGACCATCGGCGCGAGGATCAACTCCATATCTTCCAGCGTCTGCCCGGCGGCAACCTGACGGCGGGTCAGCTCGGCACGATCGAAGCGCGCGATCGTCTCGCCTGGCGGCATCGGCAAATCGTCGATCGTGGTGAAGGCACCGATCATCGCGGCATAATCCGCTTCGCCCGCGATCCGGTCCTTCACCGCGCGATCGTGCAACAGCACGCCTTCGTCCAGGTCGACCGCAATCATTTCGCCCGGCCCGAGGCGACCCTTCTCGATCACCGTCGATTCAGGCACCACGACCATCCCGCTTTCCGAGCCGACGATGAGCAGCCCGTCGATCGTGCGGACATAGCGCAAGGGGCGGAGCGCGTTGCGATCCATCCCCGCCACGGCCCAGCGCCCATCGGTCATGGCGAGGGCCGCTGGGCCGTCCCACGGCTCCATCACGCTCGCCAGATATTGATACATGGCAAGGTGTTCAGGCGGCATGTCGCTGTTCGGTGCCATCGCTTCGGGCACCAGCATCAGCTTGGCAGTCGGCGCGTCGCGGCCCGATCGGCAGATCGCCTCGAACACGGCATCCAGCGCGGCGGTGTCGGATGCGCCCGCCGGGATCACCGGCTTGATGTCCTCCGAATGCTCGCCGAACGACAGGCTCGCCATCTTGATCTCGTGGCTGAGCATCCAGTTCTTGTTGCCGCGGATCGTGTTGATCTCGCCATTGTGCGCCAGGCAGCGGAACGGCTGCGCCAGCCACCATTGCGGGAAGGTGTTGGTCGAATAGCGTTGGTGGAAGATCGCCACGCGGCTCTCGAAGCGCATGTCGCGCAGGTCGGGATAGAAGACCGACAGGCTCTCGGCCAGGAACAGGCCCTTGTAGATGATCGAGCGGCACGACAGGCTGCAGACGTAGAAGCCCTGGATCTGCGCCGCGATCACGCGCTTCTCGATCCGGCGGCGGACGAGGTACAGGTTCTTTTCGAACTCGGCGGCGCTTTGTTCGTGCGGCATCGGGCCCGCGATCATGATCTGCTCGATCTCGGGCCGCGTCGCCTGCGCCTTCTGCCCGATCACCGAGACATCGACCGGCACCTGCCGCCAGCCATAGATCGTATAGCCCTCGTCGATGATCACGCTCTCGATGATCGTCCGGCACGCCTCCTGTGCGCCGAGATCGGTGCGCGGCAGGAAGATCATGCCGACCGCGAGCCGGTTGGGCAGGGGGGTGTGGCCCGATGCCGCAATCGCATCATCGAAGAATTTGAGCGGCAGATCGATGTGGAGGCCAGCACCGTCGCCGGTCTTGCCGTCGGCATCGACTGCACCGCGGTGCCACACCGCTTTCAACGCATCGATCGCGGATTGCACCACGCGGCGCGACGGCGTGCCATCGGTCGCGGCGACAAGGCCGACGCCGCAGGCATCGCCCTCATATTCGGGGCGGTACATGCCGTGTTCGGCGAGGCGGGTGCGCTGGTCGGTCATTGGGTTTTCACCGGGGGCTGGAGGGCGGTGATTTGCTTGACGAGGTCCGCGATATCCGACTGGACCGTCTTCATCGATCGCGTGGTCAGGTCGCGTTGCCAAGCAGCGACGTCTGGGTCGCTCATGATTGTCATTGAATTCGCTAGATAGATCTTACCGGTCGGCGTCGAGAAAAAGACTGACAGATCATGCAGTTGGGATATGTCGAAGCGGCGGGCATAAGCGTGCGCCATTGCATCCACCATTCCCGGCAGATTCGCGTTGAGAAGTTCTGTTGAGCGAGCGAGCTGCCGGTCCACGAAATCGTCGAAGATTTTTTTGACGCGCGGGTCCTTCTGGACCGCCGCCGCGAAGTCGGGATTTGTCATCAGCGGCTGCCGAATGTTGGCCATCATCGCCGACATCATGCCCTGCATCGTCTGCTGTCGCGTCGCCGCTGGGAATATCTGCTCGATCACCGTTCGCGCCGCGGCGAGACGAGCCGGATCGACTGCAGGCGCAGCCGTCTCGACCGGCGGTGTCTGACTCATCGCGGGTGCTGGAGCCAACATCGCTGCAGCGACTAGAAAGATCGCGCTCACGCCGCTTTCCTCCCGGTTGCCGCCTTCGCCTTCAGATACTTGTGCATCGTCGCCGCCACATCACGTCCGTCGCGGATCGCCCACACGACCAGGCTTGCCCCACGCACGATGTCGCCCGCGGCGAACACCCCGTCGAGGCTCGTCATCAGCGTCTTGTTATCGACCAGCACCGTGCCCCAGCGCGTGACGCCAAGCTCGCGCGCGCCGAACAGCGTCGGCAAATCCTCGGCATCGAAGCCGAGCGCCTTGATCACCAGATCGGCGGGGATGTCGAAACCGCCCGCCGGATCGATCTCCGGCGCGCGGCGGCCGCTCGCATCGGGCGCGCCGAGCCGCATCGCGCTGGCCTTGACGCCCGTCACCGTCTCGCCGCCGACGAAGCTTTCGGGCGCGGAAAGCCAGACGAACTCGACGCCTTCCTCCTCGGCATTCTTCACTTCGCGCTGCGATCCCGGCATGTTCGCGCGGTCGCGGCGGTAGAGGCACTTGACCGAAGCCGCACCCTGGCGGACGGCGGTGCGCACGCAATCCATCGCGGTATCGCCACCGCCGATCACCACGACATGCTTGCCCTCGGCATTCAGGCTGCCGTCGTCGAACGCGGGGACGGCGTCGCCAAAGCCCTTGCGGTTCGACGCGGTGAGGAAGTCGAGCGCGTCGATCACACCGTCCGCCTCGACGCCGGGTGCCTTGATCGCGCGCGCGCGGTAGACGCCGGTCGCGATCAGCACCGCGTCGTGGCGTTGGCGCAGCATGTCGAGGCTGGCATCGCGCCCAACTTCGAAACCGTGGTGGAACACGATCCCGCCCGCCTTCAGCCGCTCGACGCGGCGCATCACCACCGGCTTCTCGAGCTTGAAACCGGGGATGCCGTAGGTCAGCAACCCGCCCGCGCGATCGTACCGATCGTAGACATGCACGTCATAACCGTTGACGCGCAAATATTCCGCTGCGCTCAGGCCCGCCGGGCCAGCGCCGATCACCGCGACCGATTGCCCGCGCGGGGCACCCGGCACGAGCGGTTCGACCCAGCCTTCTTCCCAAGCGGTGTCGGTGATGAACTTCTCGACCGATCCGATCGTCACCGCGCCGTGGCCGGAGAATTCGATCACGCAATTGCCCTCGCACAGCCGGTCCTGCGGGCAGATGCGGCCGCAGATCTCGGGCATGGTCGAGGTGGAATTGCTCAGTTCATACGCCTCGCGCAATCGGCCCTCGGCGGTCAGGCGCAGCCAGTCGGGGATATGGTTGTGCAGCGGGCAATGCACCGAGCAATAGGGCACGCCGCATTGCGAGCATCGCCCGGCCTGATCCTCCGCCTCGGTCGTTGCATAGCGATCGGCGATCTCGCGGAAATCCTCCGCGCGCAGCTCGGGTTCGCGCTTGGCCGGATAGGCTTGCTCGCGCTCGACGAACTTCAATAGCGACGTGTCAGCCATGCTTCACCCTTTCGGGAAGCGCGGATACCTTCAAAATCGGGGGCTGTCACGCACAAAACGTGCTTTTGGTAAGGTATGCTGACCTATATACCTTGATTAACGCGTTATCGCATTGGGCTGCCAAAACTGAACCGCAATAATAGGACCGAAACGGTACTATAATGTTGCGAGCCAGATCAGCGCGGCGGTCCCCGCAACGATGCGGTACCAAGCGAACGGCACGAAGCCGTAGCGCGTCACCACGCCGACAAATCCCTTCACCACGATCACCGCGACGATGAAGGCGACCGCAAAGCCGAGCGCGATCGCGCCGAAGCCGACGCCGACCCCGCTCAGCAACGCGTCGCGGTTCTTGACCAGTTCGAGCGTCGTCGCGCCCAGCATCGTCGGAATCGCCAGGAAAAAGCTGAACTCCGCCGCCGTCCGCCGCTCGACGCCGAGCGCCAGCGCGCCCAGGATCGTCGCGCCAGATCGGCTGACCCCCGGCACCATCGCCAGGCATTGCAGGAAACCGATCCCGACGACCTTGCCGAGCGGAATGTCGGCGACGCCGACGATGTCGCTCTTCGGCGCGAAGCGTTCGACCGCGATGATCGCGATGCCGCCGATGATCAGCGCAATCGACACCACCTCGGCATTGCCGAGTAACGCCTCGATCTGCTTGTGAATCGCAAGACCGATCACCGCGGCCGGCACGAACGCGACCAGCACGTTGCGCACGAAGCGGATCGCCACCGGATCGCGCTTCAAAAGGCCCAGGCCTACCGCCCAGAAAGTGCGCCAATAGAGCACGACGATCGCCAGGATCGCGCCCAACTGGATGACGATGTTGAAAACCGCCCATTTCTCGGCGTCATACCCCAACAATTTGGTCGCGAGGATCAGATGCCCGGTCGAGGACACCGGTAGGAATTCGGTCACTCCCTCGACGATGCCGAGCAGGATGATGCTGATGATGTCGGTCACGAAATTTCCCTATCGCGCCGCGTTCAGGCGGTCGTCGGCGTGGAGAAGCGGCCACCCTTGCGGTAGCGCACGAGCCAGCCGCTCGCGACCGCATCGAGCGGGGTCGGCACGATGCCGAGCGTCTTCAGCCCGTCTTCGCCACTGACGACATTGTCACGCGCCAGCATCTTCCATTGGTCCGCCGTGATCGGCGCGCCGGGCAGGAAGCCGAAGGTCGCGATCGTCGCGCCGATCGCATCGGGCAATTCGACGATCGCGCGCCTGCGCCCCGTCGTTTTGGCGATCCAGCGCACCAGACCGCCCATCGTTAGAACATCGGGCCCGCCAAGCTCCAATATCTTGCCCGCCGCGAGCTCCGGATGATCGAGCGCCGCCACCACCGCATCTGCGACATCGCCGACATAGACCGGCTGGAATTTGGTGCCTGCGCGCAGCACCGGCACGACCGGCGCGCTGGCGATCATCGCGGCGAAGCGATTGACGAACTGATCCTCGCGCCCAAACACGATCGAGGGGCGCAGGATGGTCGCTGCCGGAAATGCCGCGCGCACCGCCGCCTCGCCGTCGCCCTTGGACCGGCCATAGGCCGAGTCGGACGCCGCATCCGCGCCGATCGCCGAGATATGGATGAAGGCGCTTGCCCCGGCTTGCGCCGCGGCCTCGGCGACGATTCGCGCGCCCTCGGCCTGCACCTTGTGGAAATCCCCGCTCAGAATGCCGACCAGATTGATAACCGCATCCGACCCCACGACCGCGCGGGCGATCGATTCGGGTTTCGACAAGTCCGCCGCGACGAATTGCGTCTGCCCGAGTCCGCCAAGCGGCTTCAGGAAAAAAGCCCTTCGCGGATCGCGCTGCGCGATTCGCACGCGCGCTCCACGCGCAAGCAACGCCTGTGCGACGTAGCGGCCGAGAAACCCGCCGCCGCCGATCAGCGTAACCAATTTGTCCTTCATGTCGCTGTACCCTTGGCGATAAATCCCGCCTGGGCCCCTTGCCCCAGCACGCCACGTGTTGACAAGGCCAAGTCCACCGCCCTAAGGGCCGCGTCCTACCGGATGTTCACGGCCTTCGCGGCCTGACTCTTTCGTGCCCGGATGGCGGAATTGGTAGACGCACCAGCTTCAGGTGCTGGCGCTCGCAAGGGCGTGGAGGTTCGAGTCCTCTTCCGGGCACCATTGCTTGTTAAAGCCGAGCACTCAGGCCCCTTGTAGGGAACGCCGATTGCGACCCCTGCTTCGAAAGCGATGGTCGACCCTAATATAACGGGCGTCGTAATTTCTGAATTTCTGGCACTGTATTTCGATTTCTCCGCTCGACAATAAAGGACGTGCTCGGGGGTGAAATTCGGTTGTGCGCAATCAGCTTTAAGGTAATGTCCTCAATAACGAAATCCAAGATTTAACGTGCCAAGGTTAACTGAGGCCAGAGTGAAGGAGCGATCATGGCTAGTAACGATGCGGGATATGACGCTCCCGAAAAGCGACCGGTATGGCGCACACCAATTCTGAGCGATGACAGCATCGCTCAGACGACTTTGGGCACGGTCCAAAGGCCCGGTGACGATGGCCTCGACAGCTCCCCGGGTTATTCGACCACCGGCATCAGCTGACGCCGGCTCCAGGGGTTCGCTAGCACGGGTATCGCGGACGACTTCTTGTCCAGGGCGTAAATCCAAACGCCGGCGAGTTCTGGCTGATCCTCCTGTCGTCGTACGGGCGGTGGCGGTGATGGCGATCGCGCACCCGGTGCTTTGAGGCTTCCATCTTGGGCGAAATTGCTGGTGTCCTGAAGATCGATGGTGGTCCAGTCGACCCGGCGATCGTCTCGCGTCTCGGCCGCAGCCTCGGCGGGATTGGAAAGTCACATCAGGTCGGCGCTGGCCCAGTCGTCATTCTGCACCGTCCCTTGCGCTCGGCCGAGCGCGACTTCGCGCTGCAACCGGCGCGAGGCGTGCTGGGCGATATCGTCGCCGCTGACTGCCGTCTGGACGAACCGCAAGACATTGCGGCCGCGCTCGGCGAGCAGCGATCCGGCCGACGCGATGATGCTGCGCTGGTGGCGCTCGCGTGTCGGCGTTGGGGCGCCGCTGCGGCCGCGCATTTGAATGGCGGATTTGCCTTCGCTCATTGGGACGAAACGGACCACCGGCTCGTCCTTGCGCGTGATGCGCTCGGCACCCGGCCGCTATATTATGTCGAGCACCCGCAATATCTGATTTTCGCCTCTGCGATCCCAACGCTGCTCGCATTGCCCGAGGTGCCGCGTGACCTGGATGACCTGGTCATGGCGCAATACCTGACGATCGAGCCGCAGGATCACGAAACCACCGTTTATCGGCACATCCGGCGCGTGCCGCCGGGGGGATGCTGATCGCTGAGAATGCGAGGGTCCGGACAAAGCTATATTGGACGTCCGAAGATATTCCGCGGATCGAATTCAAGCGTGACGACGATTACGTGATGGCGGCACGCGCATTGCTCGATCGCGCCGTTGCCTGCCGATTGCCCGAGCAGGGCAAATTGGGGGTTCACTTGTCGGGCGGCCTGGATTCATCGGGGCTTGCCGCGACGGCGGCGCGGCTGCTTGGCGACGAACCTCTGGATGCTTTCCATCGCGCGCCGGGTACGGCGCATCCGTATAATGCGATGGATGAGCGTGCGTTGGTCGATGCCGTGGTCGCGCGCTACCCGAACATCTCCCTGACCGTGATCGCAAGCGTTCGCCAAGCCGAAGAGGATATCGATCCTGAGCGGGACGCCGCAAAGTTTTTCGTGCCGCGGATGCGTGGTCTGAATGCCGGATGGTTCGCCCCAATGGTCGACGCGATCCGCGCCAGCGACCCCGCGGTGGTATTCTCAGGCGGCGTCGGCAATCTGACCTTGTCGTTTGAGGGCGACCCTCATTTTGCCGGAGACTTGCGTGCGGGCCGGTGCGGGCAGGCCTTGCGGAGCGCGGCGTTGGCGGCGGAGCAACGCGGGCAAAGCCTGCCTCGCTTCGTGGCAAGTCGCTATATCAAGCCGCTTTTGCCCGGATCGCTTTTGCGCTGGCGCGCCGACCGCACGGCTGGGGAGCATTCGCGCTGGGCGACCTATTCGATGGTCTCGGATGAGTTTCTCGCCTCGATCGATTACGCCGCGAGGGTTCGCGACACCGCGCACGATCTGCCGTTTCAAGGCTTGGTCAGCCGCGCGATGCGGCTCCATGCGCTGCAGGCACAGCGCAACCGCGACAAACAATTCGCGGAGCGCCGCGCGGGCGGTCCCGACACGATCGACCCTTATGCCGATCGCCGGCTGGTCGAATTCACGCTTGGCATTCCCGAAACGCAGTTCTGGCACGCCGGCCAGGACCGCTGGCTGGCGCGCCGTGTGCTCGCCGACCGATTGCCGCCGCAATTGCTTCGTGAGCGGCGCCGCGGGCTCCAAAGCCCGGACTGGTTCGATGCGGCTTCGCGCCGACGAGAAGGGATGGCGGCAGCGATCGATCGCATTTCGCGCTCCCCGCTTGCCAGTCGCGTGGTCGATGTCCCGCGCATGAAGAAGCTGCTCGACGCGTGGCCGAGCGACGCCGCGGCGGCGAAAAAGTACAAGCAGGTTTATGGTTATGCGCTGGCGCGGGGCATATCGATCGGCGGGTTCCTGCGCTGGCATGAGGGTGGCAATGAATAGCCAAGCCCGCGATTACGACCTGTGCGGCTGGCGGCTGGCGAGCGACATCCCCCTTCCCGATCTATCGATCTGGGCGGGGGACGCGCGCGCACCCGATGTGGTCGTTGCGCTTGGCGAGGTGCCCCCGATCGACGCTCCCATCATGGCGACGCCGATCATGGCGATCGATGCGACGGGGCGGACACGATTTCGCATTGACGGCGTTGCCGATTACCTGATCGAGGAAGGGCGGCGTATTACGGTGGCTCCAGCACGCGCCGCCGACTCGCCGGACGTCAGACTGTTTCTGCTGGGCAGCGCTTTCGGCTATCTGTGTCATCAGCGCGGCGTGGTACCGATCCACGGCGCCAGCGTCGTGATCGATGGCGAGGCCGTCTTGTTGGCCGGCGCGTCCGGTGCCGGTAAATCGACCTTGGCTGATGCCTTTGCGCGGCGCGGCAATGTCGTGTTGTCCGACGATGTGTCGCCGGTGCAGATCGGGCCGGACGGCGCAGTGATTTTGCCAAGTTTGCGCCGAATTCGCCTGTGGCAGGACGCCATCGACAATGCCGGGTGGGGCAGCGCCGGCCTTGAGCGGTGCCGGGATGGACTCGAGAAATTCAGCCGCTCGCTGCTCGAGCAACCGCGCGCTTCACCCACGCCCCCGCGCGCGATTTTCCACCTCAGTCGGCAGTGGGACAAACATGGCGGCGCGCGCTTCCGGCGGCTGCGCGGTCGGGCCGCGGTTGAACAGTTTCGCAGCCAGATCTATCGCGGGCGTTCGCTCGTCTGGCTTGCCGGTGCTGCGTCGGCGATGGCGCGCGCCACTGCCGCAGCAAGCGGTATCCCCAGTCACTTCATCGTCGAACGCGCGCTCAGCTTCGATCGGCTTGATGAGACCGTCGACGCCATCGTCATGACGGTGCGGGCTTCGCGGTGACCAACGGTCAGGAGAAGCGCCTGATCTGGCTCGCTTCCTACCCCAAATCGGGCAATACGTGGGTGCGTCTGGCGCTGTGTTCGATGCGCGCGGGTGGGGCTCCGATTGTGCTCGATGACATCTTGCGTTTCGCCATCATGCCGACCCGCCGCCGCTTGTTCGACGAACTGCTGGAAGTGGAATCGGGTAGCCTGACGCGCGCAGAGATCGACGCGCTGCGCCCCGCATTCCATGATGCGATTGCGGCTACCGATCCCGAGCTACGACTGCTCAAAATTCACGACCGGTGGTATCGGACGCGTGCCGGACGTCCTGTATTTGACCAAGCGCATACGCGCGGTGCGATCTACATCATTCGCGACCCGCGCGATGTCGCGATTTCGTGGGCGCGCTTCTCCAACCAGACCGTCGATTGGGGTATTGGCAACCTTGCCAATCCCGAATCGCGGTTGAACGCCAGCAATATCAAGATCGCGCCCAACATTGCCCAGTGGCTGGGGCACTGGTCCAATCATGTCACAACTTGGGTCGACGAGTCGGGTCTCGCACCGCTGGTCGTCCGCTACGAGGATATGCACGCCGATCCCGTCAGCACGCTGGCGCGGATGGCAACCTATCTCGGTTGGGAGGTGACGCCCGATGCAGTCACCGGGGCAATTGCCGCATCGGCATTCGATCGGATCGCCGATCAGGAACGACGGACCGGCTTTGCCGAAATGCCCGACACCGCCGCTCAGTTCTTCGTTTCGGGCCGAGCGGGCGGGTGGCGCGATGTTCTGAGCGCCGAGCAGGCGGCGAGGATCGAGCGCGACCATGAAACAGTGATGCGCAGGTTCGGCTATTTTTGAGCCCGCGCGTCACGCGCACCGTGGCTTGGAGTCGCGTGTCAGTTGAGCTTGGCGATTGCTAAGGATGTTGTCCTGTCCGGCACATCGGACCAGAAGGAGCGAGCGGCGATATCAGGCCTCAGCAGGGACCTAGCGGAAGTGCCAGAGCAGCATAACGACGAGCGAACCACTGATGCTGCGCGGGAACAGGCGCGCTTGAAACTTCTGCGCGAGGCGTTGGCCCTACGGCCAGATTCGCCCGAGCTGTTGTACGCGCTGGCCGACATGTTGGCGGAATGTGGTGCCTATGATGAATATGCCCAGGTTTTCCGCCGCGCGGTTGCGGCAAATCCATGCGCACTTCCGGATCTGGTGTTTAAGGACGGATCATCGCGGCGCGACGCTGCCCTCTCGCTTCTAGCGCGCACCGCGGCGCTGATCGAGCGCAATGTGCTCAACGCCCAGGTGCTCGTGGCACATGCGATCGCCGAGGCGGTGCTAGGAAATGCCGAGCACGTCGAATATATTATCGACTATGAGGCCTTCTTTCGTTGTGAAACGATCGAGCCTCCGCCCGAATTCGACCGCGCGCATTTTCACGACAGACTCATTGACGAGATCAAATCCGGCCTCACCTATTTCGGGCGCCAGGCGGGCGCGGCGATGAACGATGCGTGGTGGTACCCGAAGCTCCTGCGTCCGGAGCGGCCGGCGGCGTGGCAACTGCGCGCGATGATCCGTTCTCGGGTGGAGCGCTACATTGCGGACCTTCCGGCTGGCTCTGCTCATCCGTTCGTCCGGTCGGCTCCCAGCGCATTCAAAATCGCGGGTTGGGCACTCGTCTCGGACGGACAGTCCTTTCATACGCCGCACTTCCATCCCGAGGCATGGCTGAGCGGCATTTACTACGTCGCCAGCCCGCGCGCGTCTCGCGATGGGGGGAAGGTGGGATGGTTGCGGCTGGGACCTCGAGCTTCGCTCGAGCTAACCCCTGCTGACGGCTGGGAGGAGCGGTTCATTCCACCCGAGCCGGGCACGCTCGTGCTCATGCCCGGGTATTTCGTTCACCAGACCGATCCGATGGGTGTCGACGAGGAACGAATCTGCATCGCGTTTGATGTCTTGCCGGTGGACGTTCCGAAGGCTTCTGCAACCGATAGGTGAGCCGCAGGGCTGCCGATGGGACGACCAAATCTATGATCGGCGGGTTTGTCTGTTTTGCCTTCTCACTATTGCCAGAGCCGCTAGCTCATCCGCCGATATGTTTGACGGCTTCGATGATCACCGCGGCCACAGCGGCGGGCTGAGAGAGAAGCGACATATGGCCGGCCGCCAGTTCCACGGTGTTCGCGCCCATCCGAAGCGCGGCTGCGCGTTCGAGTTCGACGCTGACTGCGCGGTCCTCGCTCGAGACGATGTACCAACTCGGACGGTCTTCCCACGCCGCCTGCGAGACCGTTTCGCCGAAGGTACTGGTTGGAAGCGGCGGCTGGAGCACATGCAACAGCCGCGCGTCGGCTTCCGGCAAATCATGGCCGACGTCGCCGATCCAGGCATCGAGGCTCAGCTTGAGATTGCCGGCCCCGTCATCGGTGATCTTGGACAGAGCGGGCGGGCTGGGGAATTTTCCGACAAGATCGCCGACCGACTCGCCGACGGCGGGCGCGAAGGCGGCGACGTAGACGAGCGCTTTCACCTTCGAGTCATTGCCGGCTTGCGTAATGACGGCACCGCCCCAGCTATGGCCGACCAGCACGACCGCGCCTTGGATGGCATCCAGCGCAACCCTCGTCGCCGCCACATCGTCGGCGAGCGAGCTGGTCGGGTTCTGGACCGCGACGACGGCGATTCCCTGGTCGAGCAGGATCGGGATCACCCGCTGCCAGCTGGAGCCGTCCCCCAGGCGCCGTGGACGAGAACGACCGTTGGAGCTGCGGTGGATGAATCGGTCATGGCGGCGGGCGCTCCATATCGGGGTGTCGCCCCGCAGATTAGGTGGTTCTGCCAACCTCCGATTGTCGCTTTCACCGCTTTCTTGGACGCGCTTCATGGCTCCGCCTCGTAAAACTCACACGCCGCGCGGCCGGTCTGCGCTCGGGTGGCGCGCGCAGGCGAGCGTGCCGACCAGCACCATCAACCCGGCGAGCGCCAACGGGATGGCGAGGCCGACATGCAGCACGAGCAGGGCTCCGACTGCGGCACCGGCGAAGATCGCGGCGATGGCACCTACGCGACGTCCGAGATTGCCGCCCCTGCCGCCAGCGAGCCGCGAATCCGCCGCGATCCCGGTAATGGTCATCGTCAACACCGTGGTAGTGAGGTCGGCCACCTTCAACTGGCGCACCGTGGCGTTGCGAAAGCCCATTGCGATGGCGGTCAGCGCGATGACCGCGAGGACCGACCCTTCCGGCGTCTGGCGCGCAACATCCAGCCGCAGGGCGATCAGCGCGGCGATCCACAGCAGCGCCGTCTCGACGATCGCGGCACGCACCAGCCAATGCCGCAGCGGACGATCGACATGAGCGGTACCCAGCCGTCCGGCGATCACTGCGCCCAGCATGAAGGTGGCGATCGCGACGACGAACGGTGCGACCGCGAAACCGGGCGTGCCGGCCGCAGCGAAACCGAGAAACACGATGTTGCCGGTCATATTGGCGGTAAACACCTTGCCCAGTCCGAGCACGCTCGCCGCATCGACCAGCCCGGTCGTCGCCGACAGGAACAGCAACAGGCCGGGGAGGGGTGAGGAAGGTTTGGGCGCGGTCATAGCTGGTCCCTTCAGAAGCGGAAATTGCTCTCGAACCCCAACATCGCGATGGTGCGGCCCGAGCCGGTTTCGCGGATGAAGGTGCCTGACACAAACGCGGACAGCGAGGTCGAGAGTTCGAGTTCCGGGGTCACCTGCCACGCCAGCGTGGCCTCGGCTTGCTTGCCGATGAACCTAGCGCTGGACGTGCCGGGCGCGCGGATGAGAGTGCCGGGAATGTCATAGACGCCGTCGGTGGTCGCATAGCGCCAATAGGCCATGCCCGCCAAACCGGCCGAGAGGCCCTTGCCCAGCGACACGGCAATAGCGGGATTGAGGCTGACGATGTTGTACGGGCCCACGGGCGAGAGTTCGCCGAAATATTTGCCCTTCGGAAACAGTGCGTTGAAGGTACCGAGCGTGCCATTCCCGGCATTGCCGTCGCCGCTGACGATGTTGAAACGCAGCGTGGCATTGGGTGACAGCGGTGCCTCAGGCCAGCTCCTGCCGCCCTCGATCGCGAGCGTCCACGCGCCGATCGAACGGCCGGAAAAGCGCCCGAACTGCGCGACGCCCTCGACATTCCAGCTCCAATGCTGCGCGCTACCGAAGGCGCGTGCGCCGATGCTGTGGCGCACTTCGCTTCCGGTTTCGTTACCATAGCGGGCATTGGCGTTGCGATAACCGAGATAATAGAGGTCGAGGCCGGGGAGGGACGCGTACGCGCCCCACAGCGATTTGGCGCGCGAACGCCGGTCGTCGAAGCTCTTGGGGCCGGGCGTCACCGGCCGGACGGCCAGCAAGCTCAGCTTGATGTCGCCGAACTGCGCCAGTGCGCGGAAACCGTCAAAGGCCAGCGGTACGTTGGGGCCGTAGCGCGTGCCGACCAGTCGCTCGCTGCCGAGCGACAGCATCTGGCGGCCCGCGCGTAGGGTGAGGCCTCCGCCCCCCACCGGCAGGGCAATGTCGGCAAAGCCCTGGAGCAGATCGACGCGCGTCTGGTTGATCGGGCCGGCGCTGGGCTTCACGCTAGCCGCATAGGCCGCGATCGGCTGGACAAAGGCGCGCGCGCGGCCGACGTGCAGATCGGCATAGGGCATGGCCCGCGTCCAGACATAGCCGTCGTCGGGCGCATCGCCCCACACCGGGTTCCAGTTATTCTCGTTGCGCACCCGTATCTCGATACCGCTGGTCAGATAGGCATCGGGCGCGAGCGGAACATATTTGAAGCGACCGGTCCAATGATCGTCGCGCGCGGTCGGATCGGCGAGATCGGACCAGTCTTCGTCGTACCGCGTGATCGTCAGCGTCGGTGCCTGCCACGCCTCGTGCGGTTTGGTCTGCCCCTGGGCAAGGGCCGGGAGGCATCCGACCGCCAGCGCCAGCCATTTGCTAGGCACGTCGTTGTTCCAGCCGGGAGACCAAGGCGACGAGGATGAAGCCGCCGATCAGGCCGATATGCTCGAAGAAAGCGTTGGTCGCCATGAAGCGGGCCTGTCCGGCCGGCATCGCCCAGAAAGCATTGGCGGTGATCGCAGCGAGCAGGGTGAACACGCCGAGCATCCCCGCGCCAAGCCAGACCAGGCGACCCGACAGGATCAGCAAGGGGCCGATCAGCTCGACCGCGATCGTCGCTGCCGCCCAGACTTCGGGCGGGGCCATGCCGAAATGGGCCTGCTCTGCCACGGCGGCGCTCCAGTCGCTGAGCTTGACGATCGCACCAAGCAGATAGGCGCTCACCAGCGCCAGCCGCGCAAGGAGCCAGGTCGCTCGCCAGTCGAGCAATGCGTCGACGAAGCGCGGGTCGGGGCCGCTCATGGCCGGGCAAGTGCGTGAATCTCGGCAATATAGCCGCTAGGAAAGCGGACGATCGCGGAGCGACGATCGCTTTGCGTCTGGGCCGCGATCAGCGTCTCTACGCCTGCTGCGGTGGCCTTCGCGAGCGTTTGATCGAGGTCGGCGACTTCGTAGCCTGTCAGTTCGCGACCATAGGGCCAGCCCACCTGTCCATCCGAGACCAGCACCACCATCTTGCCATAGCCCGAGGTGAGGCGAATGCGGCGATAGGTCTTGCCCGGCTGGCCGATCTCGCTGCCGGGTGCTGCCTTGTCATCGGCGGTGACCTTGCCCTTTGAATAAGCGAGCCAGCTCCTGACGAAGCGGTCGGCGGCGTCGGGGGTCAGATAGACGCGGTTTTCCGGGATGGTCGCCAGCGGCGCGTAGTTCGGTTTGGTTGTGTGCCAATAGAATTGCATGGTCACGCCGCCGGGCCATTGCAACACGACATCGCGCCCGATTGGATCGGGAAAAGTGGTGACGAGCCGCGCCGCCCCGGCCTTCAGCGCAGCCGCGACTGCGGCATCCATGTCGCGCACCAGATAGCCGGTGCGCTCGCTGCCGAAGGGGTAGGGTATCGGCGTCTTGAAGCCGAATACCGAGATAGTGCCAGCCGGTGTCAGCACGAGCTGCGAGATGGTCTGGCTGGCGGTCGGGGTGACCTGGAACACGCCCTGTTTCGAGGTCGTGCCGCCCAAGGTGGCCACCAAGCTCGCGACGAAGCGGTCAAAATCCTCCGGCGCGACATAAACGTGCGTGGTGTCATACTGCGGGCCGACCGAATATTCGGCGGGTGCCGTTTGCCGGGCGGCGGCGGGCGCGACCGGGGCCGCGCCGATCAGCGCGACGGCGAGGAGTATCGCAACAGGCTTCATCATCTTTTTCCTCTCAAACCGCCCAGCAGCCGCAACCGAACGAACCCCAGAAGGTCTGGACATCGGCGGTCGGCATGTCGCGCTCCAGTGCTGCGGCATGATCATGGCCGTGGACCGAGCAGGCCGTCGCACAGCCACAGGCCGCCGCCATTTTCTGCGCCTCCGGTGTGCGGTGATAGCCGCCGAAGGTCGCGACCGGTGACCAGTCGGGCATCGGCCGGGGCAAAGCGGGGGCGAGCGGCGCAAAATCGCCTTCGCCGAACACGATTTTTCCACCCAGCACGGTGAGGACCGAGCGCAGGTGTGGGATGTCGTTTTCGGGAACGGCGAAATAATCGCCCGACAGGACCGCGAGATCGGCCAGCTGGCCCGCCTTGATCTGCCCCTTCTTGCCGGTTTCGCTCGAGAACCAAGTGTTCTCGTGCGTCCACATCCGCAGCGCCTTTTCACGGCTGACGCGATTTGCGCCGGGATAGAGGCCGAGTCCTCCGACCGTCCGGCCGGTGACGAGCCAGTTCAGCGACACCCAAGGGTTGTAGCTGGCAACGCGCGTCGCATCCGTACCCGCGCCGACCGGCAGCCCGGCCGCGATCATCTTGGCGATCGGCGGCGTCCGCTCGGCCGTCTTATTGCCATAGCGCTCAACGAAATACTCGCCCTGATAGGCCATGCGATGCTGGATCGCGATGCCGCCGCCTAGCGCGGCGATGCGATCGATGTTGCGGTCGCTGATCGTTTCGCAGTGGTCGAAGAACCAGTTGATCCCGGTGAAGGGGATTTCCCGCGCGACCTTCTCATACACATCGAGCGCGCGCCCGATCGTCTGGTCATAGGTAGCATGGAGCCGCCATGGCCATTTGTGCTCGGCGAGCAAGCGGATGACGGGTTCGAGGTCGCCTTCCATGCTCGGCGGCATGTCGGGTCGCTCGACCCGGAAATCCTCGAAGTCGGCGGCGGAATAGACCAGCATCTCGCCCGCACCATTGTGGCGATAGGTGTCGTCGCCCTGACCGGGCTTGACCTGCTTCACCCACCCCTGGAAGTCCGCCAGCTCTGCCTTCGGCTTCTGCGTGAACAGATTGTAGCTGATGCGCAGCGTGAGCTGGCCGTCGGCGTGGAGCTTCTCGACGATCGCGTAATCGTCGGGATAGTTCTGGAAACCGCCGCCGGCATCGATCACGCCGGTCACGCCCAAGGAATTCATCTCGCGCATGAAATGGCGCGTCGAGTTGAGTTGGTATTCAGGCGGAAGCTTCGGGCCCTTCGCGAGCGTCGAGTACAGGATCGTCGCATTCGGCTGGGCGAGTAGCAGGCCGGTGGGATTGCCGGCGGCATCGCGGACGATCTCGCCCCCCGGCGGGTTGGGCGTATCCTTGGTGTAGCCGACGACGCGCAAAGCGGCGGCGTTCAACAGCGCGCGATCGTACAGGTGGAGGATGAAGACCGGGGTATCCGGCGCGACGGCGTTCAGCTCGGCGATCGTCGGCAAGCGTTTCTCGGCGAACTGATGTTCGGTAAAGCCGCCGACCACGCGTACCCATTGCGGGGCGGGAGTCTTGTCGACTTGCCGTTTCAGCATCGCCATCGCATCGGCAAGGCTGGTCACGCCGTCCCAGCGCAACTCCATGTTATAATTCAGCCCACCGCGGATGATGTGCATGTGGCTGTCGATCAGGCCGGGGATGATCCGCCGTCCGCCGACGTCGATGACGACGGCATCGGGTGCTGCGGCACGCACGTCAGCCTCGCTGCCCACTGCAAGAAATTTGCCGTCGCGGATTGCGATCGCCTGCGCATCGGGATTTTCGCGGTCGAGGGTAGCCACCTTGGCGTTGGACAGGATCAGGTCGGGTGTGGTCATCGTCGCTCTCGCATTTCCGGCCGCCATCGGGGCGAGCAGTGCCGCTGCGCCGCCGACGATCGTGTCGCGCCGGGTGAAGATCATGCCGCGTCGTCCGCTTGCGCATTGCTCGGCAGCGTGCCGAACACATGGTTGGAGCAGGCGGCGCGGATCGATGCGGCCTTGGTTTTGCTCGCCCACAGGCTCGTGACTAGCGGGACTGCCTGCTCGCCGATCAGGATACCTGCCAGGCCGATCAGCGCAATCGTCGGCGGGGCCGGCGACCGTACCTTCAGCAGCGCGTAGATCACGCCGACGAGGATTCCCGCGGCGAGCGAGAGGAGGTACGGCCGCATCGTCTCAGTGCCCGCCTTCGGAGGCGCCGAACATCGTCTTGGCGTAGATGACGCCGAGACCGTAGGCCCCGCCCCATTTCTTTGCGATGCCGGTGGTCGAATCATAGGTTTCGGCGCGTGCCCAGTCGCGCTGCAGTTCGAGCAGATATTGCAGCGAGGTCATCGGCCTCGCGCCGAGCTGGATCATCCGCTGGACGGCGCGTTCATGCGCTTCGGTAGAGATATCGCCGCAAGCATCGGCGATGAAATAGACGTCGAACCCCTGGTCGATCGCTGAGGAGACCGGACCCACGATGCACACGCTGGTCCACAGACCGGCGAACACGATGCGCGTCTTGCCGATGCGATTGACCTCGTCGATGACGCTGGCGTCTTCCCACGTGTTCATCGACGTGCGGTCGAGCACTGCCTGTCCGGGAAAGGCTTCCTTCAGCTCGTCGAACATCGGGCCGGAGAAGCTCTTCTCCGCGACGGTCGTCAGGATCGTCGGAACGCCGAACGATTTGCCGGCGCGGCCGACCAGAGCGGCATTGTTGCGCAGCAGTTCGGCCCCGATGGACTTTGTCGCGAATGCCATCTGCGACTGGAAGTCGATCAGGACGAGCGTGTGATCGGTGGGTGAAAGCAGCGATGCGCCGGGCGTGGCGGAGGCGGTAACGGTCACGGTCATTCTCCTGTTGTGAAGGGCTGTGGTGACGGCGCGCGCCGATGCGCGGCGGGACGGGCGGGTTGCCAGGTCCTGCGCCACGCCAGCGGCGTCTCCCCCACCATGCGGCGGAAGAGGCGGGTGAGGTGCGCCTGGTCGGTCAGGCCGCACGCGCTGGCGATCTGGCTCAGCGTCTCGTCGGTCCGGAGCATCAGCATCTGCGCGCGGCGCACGCGTTGGCGGATCAGGAAGGCATGGGGCGTCTCGCCGACCGTGATCTTGAAAGCGCGGCAGAAATGGCCGGTGCTGAGCTGCGCGACGCTCGCCAGCGTTTCGACCATGATCGGATCGGCAAGGCGCGCGTCGATATAGCGGAGCGTTCGATTCACTTGCCAGGAGGCCAAACCACCTCTGGCCGTACCGCGCTCATCCCCGGTCGGCGGCGCGGCGGGCAGCAACAGGGCTTCGTGGCGCGTGCGCTCGTCCGATCCGAACAGCGTTGCGAGCTGATCGAGCAAGCCGCGCGCGACATGCGGGTCGTTATCCAGTGCTTGCTTGGCCCCGGCGACGAGGCCAGCCGCCGTCGCAGCCAGAGCTGCGAATTGCGGGGTAATCGTCGTTTGAGCCGATCGAAGCATCGGTGATCTCCATCGCAACCAGTACGATGGGGATAGCCTGTGGCGGCTTCGGCACTCAGCCCCGAAGGAGGGGGTGGGATCGCCTCTTTAGCGGTGCGCGCGATCCCTTCTTCTGTCGCGCTCGGCGGCGCGGCGCTACTACAGCTCGATGATTCCGCGTTTCGCGGCGATCGTCACCGCATGCGTGCGATCCGAGGCGCCGAGTTTCGCGAAGATCGTCTTCATGTGGCCCTTCACCGTTTCCTCGGTCACCGACAGGCGCGCGGCGATCTGCTTGTTCGAATTGCCGGCGGCTGCGAGCGAGAGGACCTCGGTTTCGCGCTCGCTCAGCGAATTGGCGATGACGTGAAACGCAATATCGCTCGCCACCTGGGCGCTCAGATGCTTGCCGCCGGAATGGACCGAGCGGATCGTGTCGAGCAATTCCTTGCGCAAGCTGTTCTTCAGGAGATAGCCAGCGGCACCGGCGCGCAAGGCGCGCAGCGCCTGGGCGTCACCGGCATAGGTCGTCAGCACCACGATTCGGGCCTGGGGCCATTGTTCGCGGATCGCGACGATCGCGGCCAGGCCACCGATTCCAGGCAGTTGCAGGTCCATCAGCACCACGTCGGGCCGAACCTGCGGGTATAGCGCGATGGCCTCCTCGCCGGTCTCGGCCTCGGCGACCACCGCCAGGTCGGGCTGGGTCTCGACGACGGCGCGCACCCCCTCGCGCAGGAAGGGGTGGTCATCGACGATCATGATCCGGATGGGGGTCGCGTCGAGCAAGGCACAGCCTTTGAGATCAGCGTTGCTGCCACGCAGATTTGCCTGGTCCGCGCTGCGATACGCGAGCGAGGGCGATACCGGCAAGATCAGCGTCGATCGAGCGTGAGCAACGCATCGCGAAAGGCCGCAGCCACGGCATCGAGATGCTCCGCGCCAGCGCAGAAAATCCAGCAGGACAGTGCAACGTCGTGCGAGCGCGTCGCTAGCGCGTCGATCAAACCGCCTAGCATTGCGCTTTCCGCGCCCGGCAACAGCGTCCGATCGATCCCGCTGTCGAGCAGGCTCGGCGCAAAGGCGGCTGAGGGCGCAGCGAGGCGGATCGCTTCCTGTGCTGCGGCGGAGACGGCCAGGCGTAGACCCGCTGGCGTGAACGCGTCGGGATCACCGAGGCCGACCGCAATGACATCATGCGCCTGGATCGGTGGTGAGACAGCGGTCAGCGTCAGCAATTCGCCCGGCGCAGCGCCGAATATCCCGTCGGACCGCAGCCGCAGCAGCGCGCCGTTCAGCGCCGTGTCGAGATGCTTCAATCCCCCGCCAGGGCCGTTGCCAGCGGCCTCACGCGTGAACACGCCGACGATGGCCAGCGCCGCACCGACCGTCACCGCATCGTGCGGTGCGACTTCGATGCGGACGTCGCCCCATTGGCCAATCACTTTCGCGCCATCTGGCTCGCCGAAACCCGGCTCGGGCATTCTTCTCTCCACTGGCCCGCAATGCGACCAAGAGGTCGCGGCCGTCAGCTGCGGATGAAGGCCAGCAGATCGGGGTTGATGACGTCGGCGTGCGTGGTGAGCATCCCGTGCGGATAGCCCTTGTAGGTCTTGAGCGTGCCGTTCTTGACCAGCTTCACCGCCTTCAACGACGCGTTGGCAATGGGAACGACCTGGTCGTCCTCGCCGTGCATCACCAGCACCGGCACGGTGATCTTCTTCAGATCCTCGGTGAAGTCGGTTTCGGAGAAAGCCGCGACGCCCTGATAATGGGCCCAGGCGCTGCCCATCATCCCTTGGCGCCACCAATTGTCGATCACGCCTTGCAGCACCTTCGCATCCGGGCGGTTGAAGCCGTAGAAAGGGCCGCTTGCGAAATCGAGGAAGAATTGCGCGCGATTGGCCGCCAGACCGGCACGGATTCCGTCGAACACCTCCATCGGCACGCCATCCGGGTTGCTGGCGGTCTTGAGCATCAGCGGCGGCACCGCGCTGACCAGCACCGCCTTTGCAACGCGGCCCGCCTTGGCCTGCGCAACATAGCGCGCGACTTCGCCGCCGCCGGTGGAGTGCCCGATATGGACGGCGTTCTTCAAGTCGAGCGCGTCCGCCACCGCCGCCGCATCGGCGACATAGGTGTCCATGGTATTGCCGGTGCTAGTCTGGCTGGAGCGCCCGTGGCCGCGGCGGTCATGCGCCACGACACGGAAGCCGTGGGCGAGGAAATAGAGCATCTGCCCGTCCCAATCGTCGGAGCTTAGCGGCCAGCCGTGATGGAACACGACGGGCTGGGCATCCTTCGGACCCCAATCCTTGTAGAAGATCTCGGCGCCGTCCTTGGTTTTGATGAAGGCCATGTCGTTACTCCTGAAAAGACTGTGTCGATTGTGATTGGGCGATTGCGCTGACGCCCCGGAGGCCAGGGTCAAGGCGGCGGCGGATGCGGCGCACCCGACCAGCAACTCGCGGCGGTCCGGTGCGAAGGTGTCGCCGCTATCGGTCGTATCGCGCATTGCCGGGTCCCCGTTCGTGCGCGGCGGTGATCCGCGCCATTGGCCCCTGACTTGCCCGTATCGCGCCAGGCAAGATTGTCGGAATCACCGGAAATTTGTAAAAAGCCGATGTCACGGATCGAACCGCCCGACCCGTTCGCGGGGGCTCTTGAATGGTTATTCGTAGGCAATCCGCGCAGGCGCGGTGAGCTTCACCTGGCTGCCCCCAGCAGACGACGTTATGCTGAGCGTGCCGCCAAGCCGCTCGCCGCGTTCGCGCATCCCGACGAGGCCGTAATGCCCCTCGCGGCGACCGGCTTTCAGGATATCCGCCGGAATGCCCGCGCCGAAATCCTCGACCGAGACAGACAGTTTGTCCGATCCGTGGCCGATGCGGATCGCGATCGTCCTCGTCCCGGAATGCCGGATCGCGTTGCTCAGCGCTTCGGCAACGATCGCCGAAACCTCGTCGGCGACGGGCGCGCAGACGGGTTTGGCGCCACCGCTTTCCTCGATCGTCCAGCCGATTGTTGTCGGCACAAGTCGTGTGGCGAGTGCCTCCAGATAGGGATGCAGCAGAACCGGCTTCATATTCTCGCGGAGTGCGCGCACCCGCTCGCGCCCTTGCAGCAAGACATCGTCGGCTTGTTCAAGCGTGGTCTCCAGTGCGTCGCGCGCGCGGTCGCCGGGGGTCAATTGCTCCACCACCGATTGAAACCGCAGCATCAGGCCCTGGAAACCCTGCAGCAGCGTGTCGTGCAATTCGCGGGCGATGCGTTCGCGCTCCGCAAGCTGCGCCTCGATGCGCGCGCGGGTCCGCTCCGCCACCACGCGAACGCGCCTGCGATAGAGCAGCCATAGGATACCGAACGCCGCGACCGCGCAGACACATGCAAACCAGATCGTCTGGTAAAAACGTGGCGCGATCCGAAAGTGCACCACCGCGCCTTCGCGGTTCCACACGCCGTCATTGTTCGCGGCGATCACGTGGAAGCGATACGTGCCGGGGCCGAGGTTGGTATAAAGCGCCTGGCGCCGGTCCCCCGCATCGGTCCAGCCAGTGTCCGATCCTTCGAGCCTGTAGCGGAACCGGTTGGCGCGCGCGTCGGTCAGGCTGAGCGCGGTATAGTCGATCTGGAGGCGATCCGTCCCCGCGGGCAGGTCGATCAGCTGCGCCATTTCCGTCCAGCGCCGGCCGGCGGCAGCAAGCGAGGTGATGACCACGCCGGGCGGAAGCGTGTTCCGCGTGATCCGCGCCGGGTCGATATAGGCCAGCCCCTTATTGGTCGCGAACCAGATGCGGCCGCTTGCATCCTGCGCGATGTCGTTCGCCTCGTTCATGTAGGAACGGGCCGAAAACCCCTCATAATAACCGAAGCGCTCGAACGGCAGCGCGGTGCCGGGCCGGTTGAAGGCGGCGGTCAGCGCCGCGGTGGAGACGCGGACGATGCCATTGACGCCGATCATCCACGTCGATCCGTCGGCGCTCTGCAGGATGCCGGTTACGTCGGCCAGAAAGGGATAGTCGCGTTGCCGAAGGTTGGCGAAGCGACGGCCATCCCAGCGACCGACGCCGCCTGCGGCACCCGCCAGGATGGTGTCCCCGCCGAAGGCGAGGGTCGATATCGCCCCGATCGTCACCGCGTCGCGGGGCCAGATCGGTTGCTCCAATGCGCCGTCATAGCGGCGGAAGCCGGTGCTCGGCCGGGAATAGATCAGGCGTCCGCCGCGATCGAGCCTGAGCTTCAGCAGCGTGCCGACCTTGGCTCCGGCCTCGCCAGGCGCAGGAACGAGCTGAGCGCCGTCGAGCCGGTAGAGCCGATCTCGCCCGGCCCAGAAAATGCCCTTGTCGTCGAGCACGCAGGAGATCGACAGCGGATCCCCGACAACGGTTGCCTTGCGCAAAGACCCCGCTGGCGTGAGGTCCAGGCGATAATGGCCCTCCAGGCTGAAGGTCAGCAGCCGCTGGCCATCGCCGCACAGCACCCCGACCGAGGTCTTCGGGAACAGCAGCGACGGTTGATCGACACCGGCATCGATGCGGTAAATCCCCGACAGGCCGCCAACGAACAGCCTGTCCCCGTTCCGCGACCGGACGAAGCCGGTGACGAGCCCCTCCCGCAGCGCGGGCTGCGCGATGTTGGTCGCAGTGAAGCGATCCAGGCCCGACGCGGTGCCCACCCAGATATTGCCTTCGCGATCCTCGAACATCGACAGGGTCAGGGACGAGGAAAGCCCCTGCTCGGCGGTCAGGCGTTCGGGCGGCCCGAAACCGCCCTGCACCGGTCGAAACCGCGTGAGGCCATCGTCCTGCGCCACCAGCCACAGGCTGCCATCGCGATCGGAACGCATTGCCCGCCGCGCGAACGGGGTGTTGGCGCCGGTGATGGCAATGCGCGAACCGCTGCCGTCCAGACGCCGCAGACCGGTGTCGTCGGCTAGCCAGATCCTATGGTCGGGCCTTTCGGCCAAGGCCGCGTACGGCCCGCCCTTGGACGCCAGTCGTTCGAACCGGTTTGCTCCCGGTTTGAGCTGGTAGTGCACGCCGGGCGTGGCGATGTAGATGCTATCGTCCGACGCCGCGAGGATCGACCCCATCTCGCTCGGCTCGAACCCCTGGGCCGGACCGATCTTGCTCCAACGGCCGTCTTTGAGGCGGCTGAGCAGCATCTCGCCCCGGCTGTCCGCCGTCACCCAGATCGCGCCGTCACGCCCCTGTACGATGGCATCGACGCCGCCGTCCGGCGTCCACGGATTGGCCGATCGCAGCCGACCGTTCCGCACGACCGCAATCCCGCCGAAATCATACCCTACCCAAATGTCTCCGTTCTTTGCGGCCAGCAGCGCGGTGACCTGGAACGATCGCGGTATGTCATCGTCCGGCAGAATTCGTTCGAAGACGAGACCATCGAACCGATAGAGGCCGGTCGATGTGCCGAGCCACAGGAAGCCGTTACGATCCTGCGTGATCGCCTGAATGCTCGCTGGTGCGCCGTCCCCGAGCGTCCAGCGGGTATGCCGCAACTCCTGCAGACTGCGTCGAGGATCGGACGCCGTCGCAGGCGTTGCCACAAGTGCGATCGCGATCAGCGCCAGCTCGAAAAGACGAACAAGGAAGCGGCGCATCAGAGAGAGGGTTCCTCCGGCTTTGGTCGCTGTCATACCGACATCGCGATGCGTTGCGCGCGCCGTTCCGTGGTGCGCCTTTGGTCGTTCGGGCACCGTAAGACCTGTCAGCGAAACACGAAACCGAATTTGTTCGGGGGCGCAACGATCGGCGGCGAAGCGGCCGTCTCCGAGTCAGTAGGGTGGCGTACGGCGTTCACGCTGGGCCTTGGCTGCTTGTGTCCACCAGCCAAGATCGTCGGCGAAACGCGGGAACGCGCGCGTAAGCGCGGCCCCGCCATCGCCCGTGGGCGTTCCGGCCGCATTGAGGGCATGCCCGATCGCACCGACCGCGATCGTGCTGGACACGACGACCATGCCCATTTCGGACAGGATGCCGTGCCAGGTCAGCGCCGCGCGGGCGGCGGCGATGCGTCCGGCAGAATAGCTGGCGATCGCCGCGGGGCGCCAGTACCATTCCTCCAGGAAATGGTCGGTGAGGTTCTTGAGGCCGGGCTGGACGCCCCAATTATACTCGCCCGTCACGAACACAAAGGCATCGGCGGTCCTGATCTTCTCCGCGAGCGCCTCGAGCGCGGGCGGGGCCTCTCCTTTGGGGTGTTCCTTGTACATGCGATCGAGCATCGGCAGGTCGATCGCCTTGGCGTCGATCAATTCGGCCGCTGCGCCACGCTCGGCGAACGCGCCGACCAGCCACTCGGCAAGGCGGATGCCCTGCCGATCGGACCGGTAGGAACCGTAGAAGATCAAAATCCGGTCGCTCATCGTAAAACCTTCCTGTGGTGGCTGCGCGTCGTCTGAAAAACGTAGATCAGCCGTCGATGAGCGCACGCAGCTTGGCGTTCAGTCATCCCGGCGATCGATCGCTACGCTATACGCGACAAGGCTAGTGAAGGTTCAGCGGCATCGATCAGGACGCCGTGGCGATCCGCGGTTGGCTCGCCGCAGGTCGCGCCGTTGGGCGATGCCGGCCGGCTCAGGATCGAATCAGCAGGTGGTCGCTTCGCAGCCATAGCGGCGCCAGGCACACCGGAATCGAGGAAAGCGGCAGGACGCTTTCGTTCATCGGGACGCCAAGCGTATCATGGGCAAATCTGCGACGCGCCTGCATCCGCGCCCACATATCCGGGTAACGCGCGGCGATATCATGGCGCAGTGCGGCATCGGCGAACACCACGCTGTCCTCGCAATTCAACGCCCAGCCGTCCCGCATGGGTGTCGGAATGATGTCGACCTGCATGTGCATTCCGGATCGGATTCGATCGGTCGATCCCGGCCGGATTGGGCTGTGCGACCATTCTTCATGGCCCGTCAGGTGGCCCGGGTTCAGCAGCGAGCGAAGTCCGCCTTCGGCAAGTGTGTCCCTGACACCCTCATACAGATCATTACCGCTGACGCCGATGTCGGCGAGTGCATACCAGCGGATCAGACCCGCGAAATAGGCCGCTGCGGTGGCGACGAATGCGTCGTTGTTATCGTCAATCAGTCCGGCCCGGGCGGTGAGGCCGCCCCAGAGACCGACCGCGGTGGATGCCCCGTCGCCCTTGGCGATCCGCCGCCAGCCGGGGCTCGCGAGGCCGATGACCGCGCCGCCTTCAGCGTTGCCCGTTGCCAGCATCGCGTGGACGTTCATCGGTTCGCCGCGATAGTGCAGGTTGAGCGCGGCATCGCGCTCCAGGTCACCCGGCCGCGTGCCGCGCACGACACCCCATACCATTTCCGACGCCCGCGCTGCCGCCGCTTCGAAAATCGCGATTTGATCGGCGTCGATGATCGAACGCTGCCCGGTTTCGGGGTGCAGCAACACGGGCGTGACGTCGCGGACCTGCTCTGCCCCGGCCGCCGTCCGCAGCGCATCGAGATAGATTTCCGGCACGAAGCTGGGTGCCGGACCTTCCCATTCCTCCGCCTCCAGATACTTCCAGCCGACCACCCCCACGCTGTCCCCGCGCCGCATTCCGGCGTTTTGCAGCACAATGGTGAGGCGTGGCGCCGTGCTGCGGTCTTGTCCGAGAAGACTCATGGTTTGGGACAGCGCGATCTCAACGCCTGGTAACGGCGAAAGCGCGGCGTAAGACTGGCACTCGTTCCCCGTCACCAGGACTCGTCGGCCACCGGGGCCCAGCAGCAGCAACGCTTCTTCGAAGCGTGGTTCGAATCCGCTCAGGAACAGGATATTCGCCATGTGCTCCCGGTCGGCATAGACCGCCAGCCAGTCGGTCCCGGCGGCGAACAGGGCGGCATTGCATCGCGCCGCATAGCTTTCGGGAGGCAGCCCGGGTGGCGCCGCGATCAGCCCGAAATCCGGTATGCTCAACGCGCGAAGGGCAATCGTCATGGTCGTCTTTCTGCTGAGGTGGGCGCTCTTGCGATCTCGAATATATATGACATATACCCATGTCAAAGGAGCATGTCATGGGAAAATGGGCTGGGTTACTGGGATGCGCGATGCTGGCGACCGCGACGTGCGCCACTGCACGCGGCCCGGTCGAGCACGCCGACAACGTGATCATCGCGCGCGACGCATTCGGCATCGCCCATATCAGCGGCAAGAGCGACGCAGACGCGGTGTTCGGCATGATGTACGCGCAGGCCGAAGACGATTTTCCGCGTATCGAACGGAACTATTTGGCCGCCTTGGGGCGGCTGGCGGAGGTGGAAGGGGAGGGCGCGCTGTGGGCCGATCTGCGGCAACGCTTGTTCCTCGATCTGCACGCGCTGCCCGACGAATACCGAAAAAGCCCGGCCTGGTTGCGCGCCTTGATGGATGCCTGGGCAGGCGGACTGAATCACTATCTGGCGACTCATCCAGCGGTCCAGCCGCGCCGGATCACGCATTTCGAGCCCTGGATGGCGCTCGCTTTTTCCGAAGGCAGTATCGGCGGCGATATCGAGCGGGGGGTCGATCTTGCGGGACTTGCCGCATTCTACGGTGGCGCGGGCTACGGAGCCGCTCCCCTGGCGGTGGCGGACGCTGGACGCCTGATCGAGCCAAAGGGGTCGAACGGGATCGCGATCGGCCCGTCGCGTAGCGCCAGCGGCCATCCGCTCTTGTGGATCAACCCGCATACGTCCTTCTTCTTCCGATCCGAACAGCAAGTAACGAGCAGGCAGGGGCTCGACGTCTATGGTGCCGCGACCTGGGGGCAGTTCTTCGTCTATCAGGGCTTCAACAAACACCTTGGGTGGATGCACACGTCGAGCGGGGTCGACACGATCGACGAATTCGCCGTCGAGGTGGCACGCCGCGGCGGCCGTTTGTCCTATCGCTACGGGCGTGAGTGGCGTCCGATCCAGCAGCGAACGGTGTCGCTCGGCGTTCGGCAAGCGGACGGCACGGTCAGCCCCAGACGCTTTACCGTGCTGGCCACGCATCACGGGCCGATCATCCGGCAGGAAAAGGGGCGGTGGATCGCCGTCGCGATGCTCAACCGCCCACGCGCCGCGCTTGAGCAGAGCTACCTGCGCACGCGCGCTACCTCGCTCGCGGACTATCTTGCCGTTTCCGAGCGTAAGGCCAATGCGTCGAACAATACGATCCTGGCGGCAGCGGACGGAACGATCGCCTACCTCCACCCCCAGTTCGTGCCTGTCCGGAACAATCGGTTTGATTATACGCACGTCGTTGATGGCAGCGATCCGGCGACCGACTGGCATGGGCTGCATGCGCTGAAAGATCTGCCGCAGGTGGTTCGCCCGGCGACCGGCTGGGTCGTCAACACCAACAATGCGCCGTGGACCGCAGCCGGGGCCGATAGCCCGAAGGCAGCCGATTTTCCGCGCTATATGGATCAACTCGGCGATAACCCACGCGGTGATCACGCGACCGCGCTGCTTTCGCGTGGCACGCTGTTCACACCGGAGACATTGACGCGGGCCGCATTCGACAGCTTCCTGCCCCTGTTTGATCAGCAAATTCCGCGTTTGAAGCGGGGGTTCGATGCTCTGTCGCCAGGCGATCCCCGGCGTATGCGTCTCGTCGGCCCACTGGCGTTGCTGACCGGCTGGGACCGGCGCTCCGGCATCGATTCGGAAGCGACCACGCTTGCCGTTCATTGGGGCGAGGCGCTGTGGGAGAGCGAAGGGCCAAAGGCAGTTGCGGGAAACGTACCGATTTTTGCGTATCTCGGCTCGCGCACTACCGATGCCGATCGCGTCTTCGCGCTGGATGCGGCGGTCGCGCGGATAGAGCGCGATTTCGGGGGCTGGCGGGTCGCGTGGGGCCGGATCAACCGCTTCCAACGGCTTGATGGCGCAATCGCGTCGCGCTTTGATGACAGTGCGCCAAGCGTGCCCGTCGGCTTCACCTCCGGCAATTTCGGATCGCTTGCATCCTTTGGCGTCGATCGCCAGCCCGGGCAAAAGTGCCTGTACGGGACTAGCGGCAACAGTTTCGTCGCGGTCGTGGAATTCGGGCCGCAGGTGCGGGCGTGGGCGGTCTCGGCCGGCGGGCAAAGCGGTGATCCCGCATCGCGCCATTTCGATGATCAGTCCGCGCGATACGCCCTTGGGGATTTGCGTCCGATCGTGCTCGATTCGGCCGGGGCCGGTCGGCCTTATCACCCTGGTGAACTCCGCCCGCCCGAGCCTGTCAGGACCGAACCACTTCCCGGAACGCGGTGCGGTGCACCGTCGCCGCAGCGTTAAGGTCGCGGGGGATGGTTGCTCGCGGCAAGCAGCAAATCGAGTGCTCCGCGAATGAGATTGCTCATTAGGGTGCCCGCCAGTTGCGCCCGCCCGCCGACGATTGCATCGGCCACCTTCTTGTGATCGACCGCACTCGCGCGCGGCACGCCTTTATATTCGTTCGTGCGGCGGATTGAAAAGCGCAGCGTCGTTTCAGCAAGGCCGGTGAATTGGCGCATGAAGCGATTGTTGCTCGCCTCGAGTACGGCGATGTGAAACGCGATGTCGGCCTCCAGCGCGTCCTCTTCGCCGCGGTCAGCCGCATACATGCGATCGATCGCGTCGATGATCGCGCGTCGCTGCGGGCCGGTTGCGGAATGCGCCGCCAGGGATGCTGCGCGCGGCTCGATCGACATGCGGATCTCCGTAAAATCAATCAGGAGATCAATCGAGAAGGCGCGTTGCAGCATCCAGCGTAGCACGTCTGGATCCAGCAGATTCCAGTTTTCCTCGGGCTGGACCAGCGTTCCAGCGCGCTTTCGCGCCAGCAACAAACCCTTTGCGGTGAGCATCTTGACGGCTTCGCGCAGGACCGGCCGGCTGGCGGCATAGGTCAGGCACAACTCGGCTTCGGTCGGGAAGGGTTGGCCCGGACGATAGGTTTGCGTGACGATCGCCAATCCGAGGTCGTTGACGATGGTGGATGTCAGATTGCGGCCATCGTCGAGTGGCGGGCGCGCCTCTTCCTCCTGCGATACATCGCCGCCAGCGGTGGTGGGCACGATCTTATCGGTGTTCAACATGCTGCCATGAATATCTGCATCTCGATCAAAGCGCCATGCGCTGATCATAGGGTCAGATCGCGCAGGGCGTCGGGGCTAGTCCCGCGACGCCAGGATCGATCTCGAACAGTGCGCCGTCGTACGGTCCGCCCGGGGAATCGATCGCGGCCGATGTAACGAAGAGCCGGTCCAGTCCATTACCCGCAAAGGTGCAGCTGGTGATGTTCGTGGCGGGTAAAGCGTAGCTTCGGATCAGGCGCCCCGTGGGATCGAATCGGCTGATTCGTCCAACACCCCAATGGGCGATCCATAGCCCGCCTTCGACATCGGTCGTCATGCCATCCGGATAGCCCCAGGAGTCGTCGAAGGTGATCAGAACGTCGCGCGTGCCCAAGGTACCGTCGGCCGCCACCGGGAAGCGATAGACCAATCGGCGACCGCTGTCGTTATGATACAAATATCGTCCGTCTGGGCTGAACGTCGGGCCGTTCGTCACCGCGTACCCGTCGTCGGCGCGTGTGAGGCGACGGTCGGCGTCCAGGCGATACAGCGCTCCCGTATTTGCTTCATCCGCGTCGTGTTTGGAGCCGAACCACAAACGCCCCGCAGCGTCCACCTTCGCGTCGTTCAAGCGGTTGGCCGGGCGATCCGGCTCCGGGGTCAGGAAAGGCCGAATGGTCACTGGATCGAGCGCAAGCTCGACGATTCCGGACTTGAAGCCGGCAAGCAGGTTGGTCCGGTCGCGTCGTTCGACCACCCATCCGATCCGTTCCGGCATAGGCAAACGCCGCACCTCGCCCGTGTTTACCTCCAGCGTGTTGAGGGCCTGCCCGACGATGTCCACCCAATAGACGAGACCAGTGGACGGGCTCCACGTGGGGCCCTCGCCGAGCTGATCGACGGCCGTGCGCGGAACGATAAAATGCGAGTCCATGCAATTTCCTCTTTTCATCGAATATATATGACTTAAACAGCGTCTGTCGATCGGGATGGTTTGGATTCCGCGTATCGGGGAGGGCACTGCAGCAATGTCGATCACGCGCAGATCCATGCTTGGCGGCACGGTAGCCGCAGGCGGGCTCGCCTTGGCCGGCTGCGCACGCCCGCCGCGTGAAGTACGTGTCGGATTTATCGTCAAGATGCCGCAGGAACAATGGTTCCAGGACGAATGGCGGTTTGCGCGCGCGGCGGCCCGGGACTTCGGGTTTTCGCTGATCGAGGTCGGTGCCGAAGACGGCGATCGCGTCTTGTCCGCGTTGAATACGCTTTATTCCCGCTATGCTGGCGGATTTGTGATCTGCGCGCCGGATCCGCGCCTGGGACCGGCCATCGCCAATTTCGCGCGCGACAGCGGGATGAAGGCGCTGTCGGTAGACGATCGTCTGTCGGCGGCGGATGGCACGCCGATCGCGGGCATTCCGCATGTCGGCATCTCTGCGCTCGCGATCGGCGATCTGGCCGGCACGGCTGCCGCGAGCGAGGCGAGACGGCGCGGCTGGGAACCCGCCGAAACGGGTATCCTGCGGATCGCGTATGACAGTCTGGAAACCGGGCGCGAGCGCACGGCGGGTGCCGTGGCCGCGCTGCTCCGACAGGGATATGCCCAAGTGTTCGACGCGCCCCAGCGGACGACCGATACGGAGGGGGCGTTCACAGCTGCCGCCCCGGTGTTGACCGCGCGCGCGCGCATTGAACGCTGGATCATCGTCGGGCTTAATGACGAAACCGTGGTCGGGGGCGTGCGCGCAGCCGAAGGTTTGTCGCTCCCACAAGCACGCCTGATCGGCATCGGCATCGGTGGGTCCGAAGCGGCTATCGCCGAACTGACCAAGCCGCGCGCGACCGGTTTCTTTGCGACGGTGCTGCTCAGCCCGCGGCGACATGGGTATGAGACCAGCGCTGCGATGTATCGATGGATCGTCGATGGGCAGCGACCGGCGGCGGTCACGCTGACCAGCGGGACGTTGATGACGCGCGATAATTTTCGGGCGGTGCTGGCGCGGGAGGCGCAGGCGTGAGCGCGGTCATCGCCTTTGACGCGGTCGGCAAGACCTTTCCCGGTGTCGTCGCGCTCGACGCGGTGAGCTTCACCGTCGCGGCGGGGGAAGTGCGCGCGCTGATCGGCGAGAATGGCGCGGGCAAATCGACTTTGCTCAAGATCCTGGCGGGACATTACGCGCCGGACAGCGGAACGCTGCGCATCAACGGGGTGGCGCGGCGGTTCGCGACTCCGCGCGACAGCCAGAATGCCGGCATCGCCATTATTCACCAGGAATTGCAGCTGTTCCCGCAGCTCAGCGTCGCCGAAAACCTGATGCTTGGCATGTTGCCGACGAAAGCGGGCTTCGTCGATCGCGCCGCCATGCGCGCCAAGGCGATCGCGATACTCGAGGGGCTTGGCGAGACGATCGATCCCGACACCCGATTGGGCGCACTGTCGATCGGGCGGCGTCAAATGGTCGAGATCGGGCGCGCGCTGTTACGCGACGCCAAAGTCATTGCGTTCGACGAGCCGACCAGCTCGCTCAGCGTTCGCGAAACCGAGCGCCTGATGGCGATCATCGGCGATCTCAAGGCAAGCGGTTGCGCGATCATCTATGTCAGTCATCGCATGGAGGAGGTCTATGCCTTGGCCGACAGCGCGACCGTGTTGCGCGACGGTGCCCATGTGCTGGACCTTGCCCCCGTCACGGAGAAGGATGCCGACCGCCTGGTCGGCGCGATGGCGGGGCGGACGATCAGCGACATCTACGGCTATCTTCCGCGTCCATTAGGGCCGCCGATGGTCGAGGTAGTCGGCATCGTCGGCCCCGGCATCGCTGCGCCGATCAGCTTGACCGTGGCGCGCGGCGAGATCCTTGGGCTGTTCGGGTTGGTTGGCGCTGGACGGTCAGAGCTCTTCCGCTCGCTTTACGGCGCGGCGCCGCGCGGTGCCGGAAGCGTGCGGATCGACGGCCAATTGGTTCCGCCCGGCGACCCCCGCCGCGCAATAGCTGCAGGCCTGGCGCTTTGCCCCGAGGACCGCAAGGAAGACGGTATCGTGCCGCTGGCTCCGTTGCGGGAGAATCTTGCACTTGCGTGGCGCAACCTGGCTGGCGCGACGGCGCTGCTGCGGACCGGCGCGGAGCGGGCAGGGGCGGGGGATCTGATCAATCGGCTGCGGATCAAGACCGCAAGCGCCGAGACGGCGATCGGCTCACTGTCCGGCGGCAATCAGCAAAAGGCGTTGATCGCACGCTGGCTTTGGGCCGGCGCACGCATTCTGCTGCTCGATGAGCCCACGCGTGGCATCGACGTCGGCGCGCGTAGCGAGATTTACGACTTGATCTATCGCTTCGCCGAGGATGGCGGGACCGTATTGTTCGCATCCAGCGATATGGCCGAGGTGCTCGGCGTGACGGACCGGATTCTGGTGATGCGCGAAGGTGTGCTCGCCGGATCGGTGCCGCGCGCAGATGCGACAGCGGCCGGTCTGCTGCGGCTCGCGCTTCCTCAGGCGGCGCATCAGCCGCCGCTTGATCAACCCCTTTCCCGTCAGAGTGCGATCCAGGCATGATTTTTCCCACGCTCTTAAAACGTCTCGGGCCGCTGCTGGTTTTGGCCGTGCTGGTCGGTCTGCTTTCGCTGCTCGTGCCGGATTTTCTTGGCCTCCGGAATTTGCGCGGCCTGTTACTGTCGGTGACCTTGGTCGGCACGATCGCGGCAACGATGATGTTGGTCCTGGCGATGCGCGAGGTCGATCTGTCGGTCGGCTCGATCGTCGCCTTATCGGGTGTGCTCGCCGCGGTTTGCATGAGTACGACCGGCAGCATCGCGCTTGGCGTGCTGGCGGGGCTGGCGGGCGGAGCGGCGGTCGGCTTCATCAACGGCGTGTTGGTCGCAGGGTTCAGGGTCAACTCGCTGATCGTCACCTTGGCGATGATGGAGGTGGTGCGCGGCCTCGCCTTCCTCGCATCCGGCGGGGAAAGCGTCGCGATTCCGCTGCAGGGGTTTTATGAACTCGGTTCGGGCGGCGTGCTCGGTCTGAGCTGGCCGATCTGGTCGATGATCGGCAGTTTCGCTATCTTCGGACTTATTCTCAAGGCGACGGTGTTCGGCCGCAATATCTTGGCGATCGGTGGCAACCCGGAAGCGGCGCGGTTGGCGGGTGTACCGATAACACGGGTGCGCATCATCGTGTTTACGCTGCAGGGACTGGTGGCCGCCCTGGCAGGGATCATCCTCGCAGCGCGCATCACGAGCGGTCAGCCGAACACCAGTATCGGACTGGAATTGGCGGTCATCTCTGCCTGTGTGCTGGGCGGCGTATCGCTGTCCGGCGGGCTGGCGACGATTGGCGGCGTCATCGTCGGGGTGTTCATCATGGGGGCGGCGCAGAACGCTCTCAACTTGCTCAATGTGCCAACCTTTTACCAATATGTCGTGCGCGGGGGGATTCTGCTGCTGGCTGTCGTTGCCGATCGGTTGCGACAGGATGGGCGGCTGCCCCGGATGCGCCTGCGCCCGACCGCTATCGACCGGAGCCAGACCCAGAATGTCTAACATTGTTGCGATCGAAACCTTCCTCGTGCCGCCGCGCTGGCTGTTCGTGCGGATCGAAACCGCTGACGGCGCGGTCGGTTGGGGGAAGCCAGTCTTGAGGGCCATGCCGAGGCGGTCGTGGGCGCGTTCGAAGCGGTGCGTGACCGCTTGATCGGCTGCGACGCAGACCGGATCGAAGATGCCTGGCAATTGCTCTACCGGCTCGGCTTCTATCGCGGTGGGCCGGTCTTCATGTCGGCGATATCGGGAGTCGATCAGGCGCTGTGGGATTTGCGCGGCCGGGCGCTCGGGGTGCCGGTTTCCGATCTACTGGGCGGACGGGTGCGTGACCGTATCAGGGTCTATGCCTGGATCGGTGGGGACCGGCCGAGCGACGTCGCGGCAGCCGCGCTCGCGCGGCGCGAGCAGGGCTTCGACGCGGTCAAAATGAACGGCACCGAGGACCTCGATTGGCTGTCGGGTCCGGCCGCGGTCGACGCTGCGGTCGAGCGGCTCGGGCTGGTGCGCGAGACGGGTATGGATGTCGGCGTCGACTTTCACGGCCGGGTCCACAAGCCAATGGCGCGCCGCATCGTCGCCGCCTTGGAACCGCTGTCGCCGCTGTTCATCGAGGAGGTGCTCTTGAGCGAACAGCCTGAAGCGTTCGCCCAGATTGCCGGCCAGACCAGTGTTCCGCTGGCGCTTGGCGAGCGCTTGTTCTCGCGCTGGGATTTCAAACCGTTCTTCGAGGCGGCCTCGATCGACATTGCCCAGCCCGATCTCAGCCACGCAGGGGGCATTTCGGAAGGCCGTCGGATCGCCGCGATGGCGGAGGCCTATGACGTTGCGGTTGCGCCCCATTGCCCGCTCGGGCCGCTGGCGCTGGCGTCGTGCCTGCAACTGGCGGCGACGACGCCGAACTTTGTGATCCAGGAAATGTCGCTTGGCATCCACTACAACCAGCCCGATGCCGACCTGTTGACCTATATCACCAATCCCGAGGTGTTGACGGTGACGAAGGGTAGCGTGGCGGTCCTCGAGGGCCCCGGGCTTGGCGTGACGATCGACGAGGCGCGGGTGCGTGATGCGGCGCGAAAGCCGCACCGCTGGCGCAATCCGGTGTGGCGCGGATGGGACGGATCTTTGCGGGAATGGTAATGCCGGACGAGCGCAGGGTGGTGCTGGTCACCGGTGCGGCCGGCGGGATCGGTCACGCCGTGGCACGCGCTTTTGCCGATGCGGGTTCCAGACTGGCGTTGCTCGATCGCGCGGCGGGGGACATGCCGCTGGACGGGTTGGGCGATGCCCTGCCGATCGCATGCGACCTCGCCGATATCGCCGCGCTGGACGCTGCGGTTGACCAGACACTCAGGCACTTCGGCCGGTGGGACGTCTTGGTGAACGTCGCCGGGATTATGCTCTTCAAACCGATCGCGGAGCATGATGCGGGCGATTGGCAGCATTTGCTGGCGATCAATCTGGTCGCTCCGGCGCTGTTGACCGGCCATGCGCTGCGGCATCTGCCGACGGGGGGCGCGATCGTGAACATCGCGTCGGTCCATGCGCATCGCACATCGTCGATGGTCGCATCCTATGCCGCGTCGAAGACCGCGATGGTCAGCCTGACGCGTTCGACGGCGATTGAAGGGCAGGCGCGGGGTATTCGTTGCAACGCCATTCTGCCCGGCGCGATCGACACCGCCTTGTTGCGCGACAGCCCCAATGTCCGATCCGGTGTCGAGGTGATCGAGCCGGCCGATATCGGGCAACCTGAGGACATCGCGGCTTTAGCGCTTTTTCTCGCCTCCGACGCTGCACGCTTCATCACGGGTGCGGAGATGGTCGCCGATGGTGGCCGGATGGCGCGGCTTTAGCCGATCCCGAGGCGCAACCGCGTTTCCGAGCGGTATGTGTCGCCGGGATCGAGCCTGGTGCTTGGGAAATCGGAACGGTTGGGGCTGTCCGGCCAATGCTGTGTTTCGAGACAGACGCCTGATCGCGGTCCGAACCGGCCGCTGAGAAAGTTGCCGCTATAGAGTTGCAGCCCCGGCTGGTCGGTCGACACGGTCAGCGTCCGTCCGCTGCCCGGATGATGCAGCCGCGCCACCGGCCGGACCCCGGCGACGTCGAGCAGGTAGTTGTGGTTATAGCCGTGGGCGTGGAGCAACTGTGCGTCATCGGCGTCGATCCGCGACCCGATCGCGCGCGGCGCGGTAAAATCGAAAGCGGTCCCGTCGACCAACGGCCGCTCGCCAGTGGGCAGATTGGCCGCGTCGATCGCCAGAATTCGGGTGGAATCGATCCACAAATGATGATCGAGGATCGCGCTTTGCGGATTCCCCGACAGATTGAAATAGCCGTGCGAAACCAGGTTGACGTGCGTTGGTCGCGTCGTTGTCGCGGTATAGACGATGACAAGTTCGGCGCTGTCCGACAGGGTAAAGATCGCAACGGCGTCCAGGGCACCCGGATATCCTTGATCGCCGTCCGGGCTGTGCAACGTCATTGTTGCCGACCGATCATCCGCCGCGACGATCGTCCAAAGTGCATGGTGGAAATTGCGCGCGCCGCCGTGAAGGTGGTTGGGTGCCTCATTGACGCTGAGCGGGTAGCGGACGCCGTCCAGGGTGAAGGTCGCACCTGCAATGCGATTGGCGAAGCGACCGCACGTGGCGCCAAGATAGGCATCAGGATCGGGTCCCCCGGCCGCCGGATATTCGTCAGGCGTATCGTAGCCGAGCACGACATTGGCGAACCGTCCGGCGCGATCCGGGGCTTCGATCGCCATCAGCGTTGCGCCCAAATTGGTCAGGCGGACGGTGACGCCGTTCGGCGCGCAGAGCGTGACGACCGTCGCCGCCGTGAGCCGGGTAGCTTCCATGCCGGGCGCCATAATCGGCCCGCAGTCTCGCGTCAGCGAAAATGCGGGCCGGTCAGTCTTAGAAGTTGAAGCGGAGGCCGGCGGTGACGCGACGGCCCTGATCCGATACCGTGATCAGCCGCTCTTCAAAGCGGGAATAGCTCCGGAACTTCCGGTTGGTCAGGTTCAACACCTCGGCATAAAGCGAGACGTTCGGCGTCACCTTGAAGGATCCGCTCAGATCGATCTGGCTGTAGCCGAAAATATTCTCCGGCTCGCTCTGCGGCCCGAAGGTCTGGCGCAGGAAAGGGGCGCGCCAATTATAGGCGCCGCGCAGCTGCAGCAGGCTGTTTTCGTAGAAGAGGACGAAGTTGGCCGTGTCCGACAGGCCTTCGACGTTGAAGGTCTGGTTGCTGAGCGACGGATCGAAACGGATCGAGCTCCTTACCAGCGTGTAGTTCGCCGTCACGCCAAGGCCATTGAACGGCGCAGGCAGAAAGTCGAAAGTGCTCTGGACCGAGGCTTCCAGACCGTAAACCTGGCCCTTCTGGGAATTGAACGGACGATTGGCGAGGAAAGTGAGCCCGAAATATTCCTCGGGCTGCTGACCGGAAATAATGAAATTCTCGAGCTTTTTGTAGAAGCCGGCCAAGCTGACATAGTTGGTACGGCTGAGGTAATAATCGACCGACGCATCGGCATTCCATGCCAGGAACGGCTTCAGGAACGGGTTGCCGCCGCTGATCGTATTCGAATTTGGCGGACGGAAGGTGAAGTCCTGCGACAAGCCAAGCCGGCTGAGCGTCGGTCGGGTCAACGTCCGGGATCCTGCAAGACGCAGCACCAACTGATCGTTGACATCGAGACGGAGGTTCACGGTCGGCAGAACGTAGGTGTACGAATTCTTGGCGCTAACCGGGACGGTGGGGCTGTAGACCGGCACCGCCGCAGTCGGATCGGCAGGGTTTTGAATGATGTTGGTCAGCGTCACCGAATAGCCGGTCGCGAAGAGATCGGTATGGACCACGCGCGCACCTGCCATTGCCGACCAGCGCCCCCCCCCATATCGCCACCGAACGATGCTTGCAGATACCCGGCAAAGGTATTTTCGCGGACCGTCCCCGAACCACGCTCGCGGTCGATCGGGCCAAGGCCGTTATTGTTGCCGGCATAGACCGCCAGGAAGCGGTTGCGTGCGGCAATCGCGTCGGCCGAGTTTCCGCCCACCTGATTCACCGCCGCCGCCGTTCCGTAATATTGCGCCAGCGCGCGCGCATCGTAATCAAGCCAGGTCAGATCGCGGCCCTGTACGTTGGCGCTGAAATCGGTGAACAGACTTGCCGGAGCGAGCGCCTGGTACCCGCAATAGAAGCAACCCAACGGCTCCGGCGATTCGCGCGCGACCGTAATTTTCTTGCGGTTGGTGAACAGCAGGCCGCCCTGCAGCTTTTTCACCAGCCCGCCGAAGTCCCAAGTCGTATCGATCGTGGCCTGATTGACGGTATCGCCGTTACGGCCGCCACGTTCGGAGCAGCAATGCAGTCGCGGCGCGGACTTGTCGTTGGTGGCCAACGTGTTGGTGATCGTCGGCAAGCCATCCGGGCCGTTCAGGGTGAAGGTCGGCGTGACGCCAATCTGGCGCGTGCCGACGACATAGAAAACCTGGTCGGCCGCATCGCGCGAGTTCGAGTGGGCGGCATCGAACACAACGGTCAGGTCGGGCGCTGGCTTCCATTCGGCATTCAGGCCGATTTGATAGGTGCGGGCATTTTGCGGCGAAGTCGAGACGATGTTGTCTGACGCCAGACCCGAGGTGGCCGTTGCCGGCAGCACGGCAAATTGAGTCGCCGTCCCGTTCTGGTTGACGGTCGCCGTCGTGATGCGGTCGGGGTCGGTGTAATAGCCCAGTTGGTTCGTACGGCTCTGCACCTTTTGCTGGGTGTAAAGCGCATCAAGCTTCAGTTTCAGGGCGTCCGACACGTTCCAGTCAACCGCGAACGTGCCGCCAATGCGCTCGCGCTCGCTTCTCGTGGCGGTGAAGTTGGTCGTGCGGGGTAGCGCAACGCCGGTGCGGTCCTTCACACCGTCCCCGTTCGTGTCGATCGTCTGGTTCGTGATCCAGCCGTCGGTGCTGATGTTGGTGAGATCGAACTTGCGCTTGTCATAGACGAAGCTGACCAGCGCGCCGAACGTGCGGTCCTCGTTCGAGCCGCTCAACACGCCCGATGCAAACGGAGTGATCCTGTTCGACGTGCTGTCATGGCGGCCAGCGACGTTGCCGGAGAAATGCACCCCCGCGCGATCCGTCGGACGTGCGGTGCGCAGGATGACGGTCGACCCGATTCCGCCTTCCTGCAGGCGCGCCTCGGACGATTTATAGACTTCGGCCCCCGAGATCAGTTCGGATGACAGAATGTCGAACGAGAAGGAACGGCCCCCTGCCTCGGTCGAGAGCAGGCGATTGTTGAGCAGGACCGTGTTGAATTCGGGCCCGAGACCGCGAACCGTGATCCCGCGCCCCTCGCCGTTGACGCGGTCGATCGAGACGCCGCTGATGCGCTGCAACGATTCAGCGATATTGGCGTCCGGGAAATTGCCGATGTCTTTCGCCGAGATCGCGTCGACGACGCCGATCGTGTTGCGTTTGATTTCCAGCGCGTTGGCGAGGCTGGCGCGAATGCCGGTGACAACGATGTCGTCGCCCTGATCGGCAGGCGCGGCGTTTGGATCGACCTGTGCGCCCGCCGGGGGGGTGGCCGGTGCTGCCTGCCCTTCAGGGCTTGGTGCGGCACCGCCGGATTGCGCGTAGGCGGGGACGCTGAGACACGCCCCCGACAACAAAATGGCGATTTGACGGTGCAGCTTCTTCACAGCGATTCTCCCCAGGCGGTTTTCTATTGGGGGGAGATTAAATATGATATTAACGCGTGTCCAGAAGAAAAAATATGATATTGAAATGATTTCAGGGCCTATGCGGCGGAGCTAGAGCCGGGTGAGGATAAATCCGACGCCTTGAAAATCGCCCTGCAGGGTCACGTCGACGCCGTGGTTCATCCAATAGGCACCGCTGGCGCGTTCCGGCATCGTCACCGGCAGGGCGGCGCCATCCATTGTCTCCACACGATATTGCGCATCCGGATCGAGGCCGCGAAGCGCGATCGTGGGCATGACGTCCAGTTTCTGCGTCGAGCCGATCAGCGTGAAGAGCGCAGCCTGGCGTCGGTCTTGCGCGACATACAGGTTGGTCCAGCGTCGATCGGCTTCATTGGCTTGGTTGATCCGGTAGAGCTGCCCGTGCTGAACCGTCTCGCGGATCCGCTTGTACGATTGAACGTAGCGCTGTGCGATGCGGAATTCCTGATCCTGCCACTTGTTGAGATTGGTACCGATCCCAAGGCCCCCTTGCATGGCCGAGAGGAAGCGGAAGGACAGGGTGGTCTGACGCTTGTTCACCCAATTCGGACTGTCGGTCACCCACGCCATCATCGCGCCTGGCGCATAGGCCTGGGTGTAGCCGTTCTGGATCGAGAGCCGATCAAACGGATCGGTGTTGTCGGACGGCCATACCTGATCGGTACGCGCCATGATGCCCAGGTCGACGCGCCCGCCGCCGCCGGAGCAGCTTTCTATTTCCACCCCCGGATGCCGTTTCCGCAATTCGTCGATGATCCAATAGAGATTGCGGACGTAGGCGACGTAGATCGTCTGCTGATCGTTCACGTCGGTATCGGGCCAGCCGGGCTCCGACCAGTTGCGATTATAATCCCATTTCAGAAACGCGATCTCGTTGTTCGAAAGCAAGTCGTCCAGCACCTTCAGGACATGGTCGCGGACGTCGGTGCGTGCGAGATTGAGCACCAACTGATTGCGTCCCTGCGTTCGTGGCCGTCCCTTGAACTGCATCGCCCAATCGGGATGGGCGCGGAACAGATCACTGTCTTCGTTGATCATTTCCGGTTCGACCCACAGGCCGAAATCCATGCCAAGCGCCTTTACCCGGCCAATCAGCGGCGCGAGGCCGTTCGGAAATTTGGTCGGGTTGACGGTCCAGTCGCCGAGCCCTGCCTTGTCGTTGTTGCGCGCGCCAAACCAGCCATCGTCCATCACGAAGCGTTCGACGCCAAGCGTCGCGGCGCGTTCGGCGAGCGCGATCTGACCCGCTTCGTTGACGTCGAACTCGGTCGCCTCCCAACTGTTATACAGCACCTTGCGTAATGGCAGGCGGCCATCTCGCTGCGGCAGGATGCGATTGCGCTCGAACGTGTGGAACAGCCGCGATGCGCCGCCGCGACCGTGGTCGGAAAAGCCGACATAGAAAGTCGGCGTGGACAGCGTTGCCCCTGGTTTCAGACGATAGGCAAAGTCGAACGGGTTGTAGCCGCCCACGATCCGGATCCGGCCGGTGAC